>JBBIIE010000233.1:0-5211 GCA_037446605.1 Geminicoccaceae bacterium
CGGCAGGGAGGGCACCACAGCGTCGAGCGCTGGGTGGCGAACATGAGGGACCAGGCTGGCGACGATGGCGGAGCGGCCCGCGTGATCCGCGCCCGGGACCTCGGGCGCATGGTGGCCGCCTGGCCGCCGCGCGCCAACGACAATCGGCGCCGCCGCGAGCGCCCGGCCATGCCGCTGGCGCGCCTCGTGCTCGCCGGCGAGGCCGGTGCCGCCACCGGCGGGCGCGGACCGGTTGGCGATCTCGGGGGCGACCGGCGGCCCGCACCGGGCGCGACACTTCCGGTCGGGCTCGGGGCGGGCTGGCTCGCCCCGCAGATCGCGCTCTGGTCGGCCGGGATCGGCGCCGCCTGCCGCCTGCCGCCCTTCTCCTCGGGCCTCGCCCTCTGCCGCGCCTGGAGCGAGGTCGGCCTCGCCGGTGCCGCGGGCTGCGCCAGCCTCGCGGCGACCGGCATCGAGATCGTCGGCGTGGCGCTCGCGAGCGCGCTCGTGGCGGCCACACCGGCCGCCGCCGCGCGTCGATCGGGCCGCTGAGCGGCGATCCTCGGCGGATCAGGCCGCGGCGCGCACCTGCCGGGCGGCCCGCCAGACCCGCTCGGGAGTGGCGGGCATGTCCAGGTGGCGGATGCCGAGCGGTGCGAGCGCGTCGACCAGCGCGTTGATCACCGCCGCGCAGGAGCCGACCGAGCCCGCCTCGCCGCAGCCCTTGACCCCCATCGGGTTGTTGCGGCACGGCACCTCGATCGTCGAGAAGTCGAACGACGGCAGGTCGTCGGCGCGCGGCATGCAGTAGTCCATGAACGACCCGGTGATCAGCTGGCCGGAGGCATCGTAGACGGTGCGCTCCAGGAGCGCCTGGCCGATCCCCTGCACCACGCCGCCGTGCACCTGGCCCTCGACCAGGAGCGGGTTCACGACCACGCCGAAATCGTCGACCACGGTGTAGCGCACGATCCTGGTCGTGCCGGTCTCGGGGTCGACCTCGACCTCGGCGACGTGGCAGCCGTTCGGGAAGGTCCAGGCATCCAGCTTGATCGACGCCGTGGCATCCAGCCCCTGCTCCAGCCCGGGCGGCTTCGTGGCCATCGCCCGCACCCGCTCGGCGAGCTCCATGATGCCGATCGCGCGGTCGGTCCCGGCCACGCGGAAGGTTCCGTCGGCGAAGGTGATGTCGGCGACCGCCGTCTCGAAGACCTGGGCCGCCGCCACCTTGCCCTTCTCGATCACCCGGTCGGAGGCCTCGCAGATCGCGACCCCCTCGGCGGTGAGCGAGCGCGACCCGCCGGTCCCGCCGCCGTCGGCGATCGCATCGGTGTCGCCCTGGACGATGCGGATCCGCTCGAACGGCACGCCCAGCCGCTCGACCAGGACCTGGGCGTAGGCGGTCTCGTGGCCCTGCCCGTTGCTCTGCGTGCCGACCAGGACCTCGACCGCCCCGTCGGCGGCGAAGCGCACGGTGGCGTGCTCGACCGGGTTCCCCATGGTCGATTCGATGTAGTAGCACAGCCCGATGCCGCGCCGGCGGCCGCGCGCCGCCGCCTCGGCCTTGCGCGCCGCCGCACCCTGCCAGTCGGCGCGCCGGGTGGCCTCCGCCACGACCCGCGCGAACTCGCCCGAATCGTAGGTCTCGCCGACCGCCGTGGCGAACGGCATCTGCTCGGGCCGGACGAAGTTGCGGCGCCGCAGCTCCAGCCGGTCGACGCCGAGCTCGGCCGCCGCGACGTCCATCAGCCGCTCGATGCAGTAGATCGACTCCGGCCGTCCGGCGCCGCGGTAGGCGTCCACCGGCACGGTGTTGGTGAACACCGCCTTGACGCCGTAGCTCAGGCATTTGACGTCGTAGACGCCGGGCAGCACCTTGAGCGCCGCCCAGGTCGGGATGAACGGCGCGTAGAAGTAGTAGTACGCGCCCATGTTGGCGATCACGTTGCAGCGCATCGCGACGATGCGGTGCTCGGCGTCGAAGCCGAGCTCGGCCACGGTCACGTGGTCACGGCCCTGGCTGTCGGAGAGGAAGGCCTCGCCGCGCTCGCTCGTCCACTTGACCGGCCGGCCGATCTTCCGGGCGGCGAGCGCGCACAGCGTGTACTCGCCGTAGAACATCGCCTTCATGCCGAAGCCGCCGCCGACATCCGGCGTGAGCACCCGGACCTTCTCCTTGGGCAGCCCGAGATCGGCCGCGAGCGTGTCGCGGAAGGCCCAGCCACCCTGGGTGCAGGTGTGCACGGTGAGCTTGCCCTCGGCCGCGTCCCACTCGGCGACCGCGGCGCGCGGCTCCATGGGATTGCACACGAGGCGGTTGTTGACGAGCTCCAGGCGCACCACGCGCGCGGCGCCGGCGAGCGCCTTGCCGACCGCCGCCTCGTCGCCGTGCAGCCAGTCGAAGGCGAGGTTGCGCGGGCACTCCTCGTGCACCTGCGGCCGGCCGGGCTCGAGCGCCGTGGCGGTGTCGACGACCGCATCGAGCGGCTCGTAGTCGACCCGCACGAGCTCGGCCGCATCGCGCGCCCGGGCGCGCGTCTCGGCCACCACGAAGGCGACCTTGTCGCCGACGTAGCGGACCTTGTCGCGGGCCAGGATCGGATGCGCCGGCATCGGCGCGTCGCTGCCGTCGCGGTTCTTCATCGGCACGAAGCAGGGCACCGCCGCGCTCCCGGTGTCGGCGGCGGTCAGCACCGCGAGCACCCCCGGTGCGGCGAGCGCCCGGCTCGTGTCGATCGCGCGGATCCGGGCGTGCGCGTGCGGGCTGCGGACGACGTGGCCCCAGGCCTGACCCGCGAGGTTGATGTCGTCGGTGTAGCGGCCGCGACCGGTCACCAGCCGCTGGTCCTCGACGCGCCGGACCGGCTGACCGATCCCGAACTTCGCCATCGCCTCCTCCCTCGCACGGGCCCTGCGGCCGTCGGGCTCGCCGCGGATATAGGGCCCGCCGCCCGCGGCCTCAACCGCCGCGACGGAACAGCCGGTAGGCGCCGGTGGCGGTCGCGAGCGGCGGGCCCGCGGCCTCGCCCTCGTGTAGCTGCATACCCAGATGCGCCACGCTGCGGCCCAGATGGTCGATCCGGGCGGTCGCCACCACCCGCCCCGGCCGGACCGCGCGGATGAAGTTGGCGGCGAGCGAGATGGTGGCGATCCGCTCGAGGGCGTCCCCGACCGCGAGGGCCGCCGCCACCCCGCCGACCGTGTCGAGCAGGACGAGCGTCACCCCGCCGTGCGCCACGCCGAACTGGCTCAGATGCCGTTCCTCGAGGTCGAGCTCGACCAGGAGGCCGGCCCGCTCGTGGAAGCCGAAGCGATAGCCCACGAGCTGCTCGAAGGGCCCGGTGAGCGGCCCCCGGCCGGCGCGGGCGAGCGCCGCCTCGAGCCGGGCGCGCGTGTCGGTGCTCAGAGCCAGCCCCGATGCTTGAAGAGCCAATAGGGCAGCACGGCCGAGAGGATCATCAACAAGACCGCGAACGGATAGCCGAGCGGCCAGGTCAGCTCCGGCATGTACTCGAAGTTCATCCCGTAGATGCTGGCGATCAGGGTCGGCGGCAGGAACACGACCGCGACGACCGAGAAGATCTTGATGATCTTGTTCTGCTCGATGTTGATGAGTCCGAGCGTGGCATCGAGCAAGAAGTTGATCTTCTGCGACAGGAAGGCCGTGTGGTCGAGGAGCGACTGCACGTCGCGGACGAGCGCCTTGGCCCGGGCGCGGGTCTCCTTCTTGTTGCCGACCGCGGCGAGCTCGCTCACCCCCATCGCCAGAAGGACCCGCTGCAGGGTCAACAGGCTCTCGCGCAGCTTGGCGGTCGTGTCGCCACCGCGGCCGATCCGTTCGACCGTGTCGACCAGGTCGAGCTGGCCGGTGTCGCGTTTGCCGTTCTTGCTCGCCGCACCGAAGATCGTGCTCGCGAGCGTGTCGACCTCGAGGTCGGTCTTCTCGAGGATGTCGGCGAGCCGGGCGACGATCTGGTCCATGAGCCAGAAGAACACGGCAGGCCCCGAGGCGAGCCCGGCGCCGATCCGCTCCAGGCGGGTCTTGAGCGTGCGGAAGGGCTGCGGGTCCTCGTAGCGCAGGGTGACGAGCCGGTCACCCTTGAGGACGAAGGTGACCTCGGTCGTGGCCGGCGGCGGCTCGTCGGCGTGGTAGAGGAGCGTCGCGGTGAGGAAGAGCGCCTCGCTTTCCTCGTAGACCCGCGAGGAGGCCTCGATCTCCTGCATCTCCTCGCGCGACGGCATGGAGATTCCGAGCGCCTGCTCGACGGCGCGGAGCTCCTCGGGGGTCGGGGAGCGCAGGTCGAGCCAGACGACCTCGGGCGGAAGCTCGCCCTCGGGTGGCCGCTCCGGCACCTGGAGCTCGCGGGCGAGACGCCTGAACGTGGCGAGCATGGAGACCTCCGGGCCGGACTCGGGCGCCGCCCCATAGCCCGGATCGCGCCCACATCCAACATGCCCGGAGTCGCACCCCGGCGCGGTGCGGACCGCGGCCGAGGGACGCTCAGACGGCGCGGGCGAGCGGCGTCCGCGCGGTGAGCCACTGCCGCCGCCAAGCCTCGAGCATCAGCAGGTTCCACAGGCGGAAGCGGTGATCGACCCGCCCCTCGAGGTGCTGCAGCCAGGCCTCGCGCACCGGCCGCGGATCGACCAAGCCGGCCTCGGCGAGGCGGACCGGGTCCAGCAGATCCTCCGCCCACTCGCGCAGCCGGCCGCGCAGCCAGTCGTGCACCGGCACGGCGAAGCCGCGCTTGGGCCGCTCGATCAGCACGACCGGCAGGTGCCGCGCGAGCAGCCGGCGCAGCGCCCACTTGCTCGTCCCGGGGCGCGCCCGGAGCCCGGCGGGCAGGCGCCAGACGAGCTCGACCACCCGGTGGTCGAGGAGCGGGCAGCGCGCCTCCAGGCTGACCGCCATGCTGGTCCGGTCGACCTTGGCCAGGATGTCCTCGGGCAGCCAGCCGAGCAGGTCGAGGAGCTGGAGTCGGGCCAGGGGATCGGGCACCCGCCGCGCGTCCTCGGCGGAAAGGCCGGGCGGCGGCGGCCCGGCGCTGCCGAGGAGGAGCTCCGGCTCGGCCCAGTGCGCGGCGATCTCGAGGCTCGCCTGCTCGCCCGGCCCGGCGAGCAGCCGGACCAGCTTGCGCACCCGCTCGGCCAGTCGCTCGGGCTCGGTGCGGGCCGGCAGGAGGCGGCCGAGCGCGCCCCAGAGTGCCGCCGGCACGCGCCCGAGCAGCGCCG
>JBBIIE010000234.1:0-5206 GCA_037446605.1 Geminicoccaceae bacterium
TTGTGATCTCGGCGGTGGCGGCGTCCTCCATCAGGTCGTGCAGCGGCACGCAGCCCTGGCCGCGCAGCCACGACTCGATGTAGCCGATGCCGACGTTGCAGTTCAGCCGCAGGCCCTCGGCGGTGATCGTGCCGGGCGGCGGGGCGAGGAGCTCCTCGGGCGTGGCGGTGAAGCCCGCCTGCTTGCCGCTCGCCACCTGGTTGGGCCCGGGCATCAGCCGGTCGAACACCTCCCGGGCGACCGGCACGAGGCCCGGATGCGCGACCCAGGTGCCGTCGTGGCCGTCCGTGGCCTCGCGCTCCTTGTCGGCGCGCACGCGCGCGAGCGCCGCCTCGTTCCTGGCCGGGTCGTGGCGGATCGGGATCTGCGCCGCCATCCCGCCCATGGCGAAGGCGCCGCGCCGGTGGCAGGTCGCGATCACCAGCCGCGAATAGGCGCGCATGAACGGGCTCGTCATGGTCACCTGGGCGCGGTCGGGGAGGATGCGATCGGGATGATTGCGCAGCTTCTTGATGTAGCTGAAGATGTAGTCCCAGCGGCCGCAATTGAGCCCGGCGCAGTGCTCGCGCAGCTCCCAGAGGATCTCGTCGAGCTCGAAGGTGGCCAGGATCGTCTCGATCAGCACGGTGGCCTTGATCGTGCCGACCGGCAGGCCGAGGCGGGCCTGGGCGTGGTGGAAGACCGCGTTCCAGAGCCGCGCCTCGTGGTGGCTCTCGAGCTTGGGCAGGTAGAAGTAGGGCCCGCTGCCGCGCGCCACGAGCTCCCGGGCGTTGTGGAACAGGAACAGGCCGAAGTCGAACAGCGCCCCGGACACGGGCTCGCCGTCGACCAACAGATGCGCCTCGGGCAGGTGCCAGCCGCGCGGGCGGACCAGGAGCACGGCCGGGCGCTCGACCAGCCGGTAGGCCTTGCCGGTCTGCGGATCGTCGAAGGTGATGGTGCGGCGCACCGCATCCACGAGGTTGATCTGGCCCGAGATCTGGTTCGCCCAGGTGGGCGTGGTGGCGTCCTCGAAGTCGGCCATGAAGCAGGACGCGCCCGAGTTGAGCGCGTTGATGACCATCTTGCGGTCGACCGGACCGGTGATCTCGACGCGGCGGTCGGACAGGTCGGCCGGGATCGGCCAGACCGTCCAGTCGGCGGCGCGCAGGTGCGCGGTCTCCGGCAGGAAGCTCGGCAGCTCGCCGGCATCGAGCCGCTCCTGGCGGGCGGCGCGGGCGGCGAGCAGCCGGCGCCGCTCGCCGCCGAAGCGGCGCTCGAGGTCGGCCACGAAGGCCAGGGCGTCCGGCGTCAGGATGCGCTCGAAGCCGGGAAGGACGGGGCCGCGCAGGGCGACCCCGGGCAGATCGACGTGGCTCACGGCCGCCATCCCCCGAAGGCTGTCCGTTCGAGCCGCGCGCCTAGCAGGTTGACCGCGCCCGGGCTACCTCGGGCGACCGGGCCGGCCGGGCTTTTCCGCAGTGCGGTAGGCCGCGGGCGGAGACCGGGTCGCACGAGCCTGCGGAGGTGTGCATGAGCGAGCCGTCGCGGCCGGTCGACGAGACCGCCCGTGCCCATCTCGAACACCGGGTGGCGATCGGCCGCGAGGGCGAGCCGGTGGCCGAGATCATCGCACGGCTGTCGACCGGACATCACGCCTTCCTGGACCCGGTCTGGGTGGTCGACGATGCCGGTCGGCTCCTCGGCATGGTGTCGACCTCGGAGCTCCTGGCCGCGGCGCGCGACCTCCCGCTCGGCTCGCTGATGCGCCCGCCGCCGCCCACGGTCGACGCCGGGACCGACCAGGAGCGGGTGGCGATCGTGGCGCATCGGCACCGGCTCGCCGCCGTGCCGGTGGTCGACCCGGAGCGACGTTTCCTGGGCGTGGTCCCGCCGACCGCCCTCGTCGACGTGCTGTTGCGCGAGCACGAGGAGGATCTGCGGCGGATCACGGGCGTCCTCGACTCGGCCAACCACGCGACCGGGGCGCTCGCCCTTCCGCCCGCGCGCCGCGTGGCGAACCGCCTGCCCTGGCTGCTCGTGGGCCTCGCCGGCAGCATCCTCGCGGCCGCCGTCGTGGCCGGCTTCGAAGAACGGCTCCGCGCCGAGGTGGCGATCGCCTTCTTCGTGCCGGCGATCGTCTATCTGGCGGACGCGATCGGCACCCAGAGCGAGGCGGTCGCCGTCCGCGGGCTCTCCCTCGAGCACGCGCCCCTGGGTCGGGTCTTCTGGGGCGAGCTCGCGACCGGGGCGATCCTCGGCTCGATCCTGGGTCTGGCCGTGGTCCCGGCGGCTCTCTGGCTGGGGGCGAGCACCGGGCTCACGGTCGCGGTCGCGGTGGCGCTCTTCGCCGCCGGCGCCACCGCCTCCAGCATCGGTCTCTTCCTGCCCTGGCTCCTCTCGCGGGTCGGCCTCGACCCGGCCTACGGTTCGGGGCCGGTCGCGACCGTCGTCCAGGACCTGCTCACGCTGCTCGTCTACTTCGCCTGCGTCGTGGCGTTCGCGTGAGGTCGCGCGGGTTGCCCCAGCGTGCGCCGATCGCCCGGTAGGCGGCCTCGACCGCCGCCCGGCCGTAGCTGCGCTCGAGCCGCCGAACCGTGAAATGGCCGTCCGCCGCGGCGAGGAAATGGTCCATGAAGAGCGCGTTGACCGCCGCCCCCGCGACGGCACCGAGAATCGGCACGGCCTGGGCCGCGGCCTTGTCGGTCACGACCACGCCGAAGCGGGCGCCGATCGCCCGCAACAGGCCGATCGGCTGGGGCAGGACCGGGGCCGCCCCGACCTCGAGGGCGGGAACGCTCGTGAACTGCCGGGCGAGGCCGAGGCGCAGCTCGTAATAGCCGAGCTCGGCATGGTCGTCGGCACGCGAGCGGCCGCCGAGCGCGAACACCTGGAGACAGGCGAGCCGGGTGCGCGGACCGGCCGGGTCCTCGCCGTTGGCACGCGCCACGTCGGCGATCGCTCTGAGCATCAGGAACGTGGTGGCCGGCAGCTCCAAAAGGAGCGCCGGCAGGCCGAAGAAGCCGCCGAGCGCACCGGTCGCCGCGGCCGCGAGCCGGTGCGCCGCTGGGCCGGCCGGCGCGGCTTCGGGCGCGAGGGTCGGCGAAGCCGCATCGTAGGCGCGGACCACGGCCGCCTCGGCGGCACCCCGCAGACGTTCGTTCCATTCCGCCGGCAACAGGCGGAGGATCTGCTCGACCGGCGTGCCGAGGATGCTCGAGAGTTGGGCCACGAAACCGGGCCGCTCGAGCGCGAGCCAGGCGCGTTCGAGCTCGTCGAGCGCGGCGCGCGGCAGGGCGGGTTCGGGGAGCCGGTCCACGGGCCCGACCGGGAGGCGCGCCTCGGTCACCACAGGAGCTTCAAGCTCGCGACCCTGCGCAGCATCGACTTCGGCAGGACGGCGCGGGCCGTCTCGCCGGCGGCGTTCCTCAAGAGAACGACCACGTGGTTCGAGGTCACGGTGGCGACCTCGGCATGTTCGAAGGTGAACTCGTGCCGGCCGTCGCGGGTCTCGACGACGAGCCGGGCATGGTCGTCCGATTTCTCCCCACCGCGCGTCATGGTCCGCCGCTCCTCCACCGGCCGCCGCGGCCGTCCCGCGGCGATATGGGGCGACCGCGACACGCTTGCAGCCCCGGCCGGCGGCATGGCATCTGCTCCCCCGTCGGACCGTCGCGCGCCGGCGACGGGACCTACGCGGTGCGAAGGGGACGGGGATGGCGCTCGGATCGCTCGAGGGTCGCGGCGAGCTGCTCCTGACCGGGCTCGTCGTGGGTGTGGCCACGCTCGCGCTCGCGCCCGTGCTCTTGCCGACGATCGCCCGAGTGGGCCGGCCGATCGCCAAGGCGGCGATCAAGGGGGCGATCCTGGCCTTCGAGACGCCCGCGAGACCGTGGCCGAGCTCGCCGAGGTGGCGGAGGACATGCTCGCCGAGGTGCGCGCCGAGCTCGCCGAGGAGACGGCCGCCGCGAGGGCTGCCGGCGGTGCGGGCGCGCGCGCGGCCGCAGAGGCCGCGGCGGATGGCTGAAGGGGAGCCGGCGCGGCTCGTCCACCGGCTGCCCGGCCGGGTCCGGCTCAGGGTCGACGGCCGGCGGGGCGACCGTGACTGGTTCGACGGCGTGGCGCTGGAGCTGGCGCTCGTCGAGGGCATCCACGCGGTCGAGGCCAACCCGCTCACGGGCAGCCTCCTGATCCGCTTCGAGGGGTCGCTCGAGCGGCTGTTGGGGGAGCTCGCCGGGCGCGGGCTCGTCCGGGTCGAGGACCCGCAGCCGCGCGAACTGCCGCTTCACCACCGCCTCGCCGAGCGGGCGGTGGTGCTGGATGCCGGCCTGCGCGGCGCGACGGCCGGCGAACTCGACCTGCGGGGCGCCGCCCTCCTGGGCCTGCTCGGCCTGGCGGTCGTCCAGGCGATGCGCGGTCAGCTCGCGGGGCCCGCCGTGAGCTCGTTGTGGTACGCATCGAGCCTCGCGCGCGGCGGCCGCTGAGGTCCGACCCGCCGCGCGTTCCATGGGTGGCCTCGCCGCCCATCTCGGATGTGACGAAGGGGGAGGGAAGCCGATGCAGGGAACGGAGGAACGGGCACCGGAGGGGGATGCGGCGCCGGGCGACACCGCGCTCCAGGGTGCGGTCGCGGGCGAGCTCGCGAAGGTCGCGCGAACCGAAGACGAGATCGCCGAGCTCGTGCGGACCCGCGTCCGCGAGGGTTCGCGGGCGACCGGACGGGCGGCGAGCGAGGCCCTCGGCATCGCCCGCGAGGCGGTACGCTCGGCGCTCGCCGCGGCGCAGGAGGCGGGCGGCTTGCTGATCACCGCGCGGGCCGCCGCCAAGGGCGCGGTCCTGGGCGTGGCCGACGTGGGCGGCGACGTCGCCGGGGCGGCGGGTGGTGCGGTGCGCGCCGCGATCGACGCAGCGGTGCGGACCGGGACCGACGTGGCCACCGTCGCCAAGCAGGCGATCGACGGCGCCCTGGATGCCGCCGCGCAGGCCGGCGGGCGGACCGCCGAGATCGCCAAGGCCGCGGCCAACGCCGCGCTCGAGGCGGCGGGCGGGATCGGCGGTGCGGCGGTGGGCGCGGTCAAGGATCTCCTGGGCACCGTCACGGGCGTGATCCGCTCGGTGAGCGAGCTGATCGTCCGCCGGGCGGCGCCGGGCGAAGAGGCGCCCGCGGCGCCCGAGCCGGCGGCCGCGAAGCCGGTGCGGCGGGCCCGGCCGGTGGCGAAGGCCGCGG
>JBBIIE010000235.1:0-5171 GCA_037446605.1 Geminicoccaceae bacterium
TGCGGCCGCGCGCGGGGCCGCGCGGTCCGCTGGGCGGCGGAAGCGGGCGCCGAGCCGTTCGGCCGAGCGTGCGGGGGGCGCGTCGAGCAGGCCGGCCACGAGGTCGAGCGTGGTGGTCGTTCGGCCGTGCGTGCGGGGGCGCGTCGATCCAATGCATCTGCATATGGCGCGGCAAATGCGTTCGGCCGTGCGTGCGGGGGCGCGTCGGTCGATCCGTCGTCGCCCGGGAAGGCGATCCGTGCGACCGGGCGTGCGCGGGGCTGCGCCGAGCTGCGCAGGGGACGGCCGCCCCCGCGACCTGCTAGGGGTCGCGCATGCGCGCGCAGGAAGGCGGCCCGCCCCCGGTCCCCGAGCCGGTCCGGATCTGGCTCCTGCTCGGCGACAAGCCGGGCGACAACGCCCAGGTGCTGGCACTCGCCGGCGCGCTGGGCGAGCCCTTCCTCGTCAAGCGGCTGATCCCGCGCCCGCAATGGGTGCTCGGCAAGCCGCGCTTCCGCCCCTGCCTCGACCATCTCGACCCGGGCCGCTCCGACCCGCTGGAGCCGCCCTGGCCCGAGCTCGTGCTCACCATCGGCCGTCGCCCGTCGATGGCCGCCCTCTGGCTCGCCGAGCGGAGCGGCGGGCGCACCCGGCTCGTCATCGTCGGCCGCCCGAAGCGCTGGCCCGAGCGCTTCGCCCTGATCGTGGCCCCGGCCCAGTTCGCGGTACCGGAGGCGGCCAACGTGCTGCGCCTCGACCTGCCGCTGCTGCGCCCCGATGCGGCCCGCCTCGCGGCCGCGGCCGAGCGCTGGCGCGACCGGCTGGACGCCCTGCCGCGCCCGCTCACGGCCGTGCTCGTCGGCGGCGAGACCAAGCCCTACCGGCTCGATGCCGGCGTCGCCCGTGCGCTGGCGGCCGAGCTCGCCGCACTGCGCGCGCGCGAGGGTGGCACGCTCTGGGTCACCACCAGCCGGCGCACCGGTGCGGCCGTCGGCGAGGCGCTCGCCGAAGCCTTGCCCCCCGGCACGCCCCTCCACCGCTGGCGTGCCGAGGATCCGCCCGAGGCCAATCCCTATCCGGCGCTGCTCGCCATGGCCGACCGCTTCGTGGTGACCGGCGACAGCGTCTCGATGCTGGTCGAGGTGGCGCGCCTCGGCCGGCCGCTCGCGATCGCGCCGTTGCCGGTGCGCGGCGACCCGCTCGGCCGGCTGCGCCGGGCGCTCGGCCGCGCCCTCGGTCCGAACGGGCGGCTCGCCGGCGCGGGCGAGGCGCTGCGCCGCGTCGGCCTGTTGGGCTTCGCCCGCGACCTCGAGGCGATCCACGCCCGGCTGATCGCGGCCGGCCGGGCGGTCCGGCTGGGCGAGCCCTTCCCCGAGGTCGGCTCGCTGCCGGCCGACGAGCTGGCCATCGCCGCCGCCCGCGTGCGGGCGCTGCTCGGCCCGCGCGCGACGGAGGGCGGCCCGCGCGCGACGCGGGGTGCTTCGACCGCGACGATCGGCTCGCCGCCGCCCGGTTGAGCCGTGACCGTGCCGCGTGCTACCTCCTGCCGTCGTCCGGGAGCGGGCAGCCGGGGGAGTGCCGCATGCGGCCGTGCGTCTTCATCCACACCAACCACAAGCAGTATGTGGGGGCGATCGTCTCCGCCTGGTCGATGCGGCGCAACTCGCGCACCCCCGACGCCTTCGACGTCCGGCTGATCGAGCACGAGAAGCACCGCGACCTGTTCGACCGCTACGAGGGGCGGGACTATCTGCGCGACGGCTCGACCCGCCGCTGGCTCAACGACGATCTGCAGTCGTTCACGCCGCTGCGCTTCATGCCGCCCGAGCTCATGGGCTACCAGGGCAAGGCGGTCGTCGTCGACCCCGACGTGTTCGCCGTGCAGGACGTTTGGGAGCTGCTGTCGCGCGACATGCAGGGCAAGGCGATCTTGTGCCGGATGCGGGGTACGGGCCCGCTCGCCCACTTCGCCTCGAGCGTGATGCTGCTCGACTGCGCGAAGCTGACGCACTGGAAGCTCGAGGAGGACTTCGACCGGCTGTTCCGCCGCGAGCGCGACTACAAGGACTGGATGAACCTCGAGTACGAGGACAAGTCGACGATCGCGCTGTTCGAGCCGGAGTGGAACGACTTCGACAAGCTCACCCCGAAGACCAAGATGCTGCACAACACCCGGCGCATGACCCAGCCCTGGAAGACCGGGCTGCCGGTCGACTTCGTGCCGGCGGAACGGTCGATCATCCCGGGGCTCGCCTTCCTCAAGCGGGCGCGGCGGCGGCTGTTCGGCGAGTACGCGCTGCTCGGCCACTACAAGCGGCATCCGGACAGCGCGCAGGAGCGCTACTTCTTCGGCCTCCTGCGCGAGTGCCTGGAGCAGGGCCTGGTCGACGAGGCGCTGATCCGCGAGCAGATGGCCCGCAACCACGTCCGCCACGACGCCCTCGAGCTCGTGCAGCGCCTGCCGCCGCTGCCGCCCGGCCCGACCGTGCCGAAGGCGGCGTGAGCGGCTTCGTCCGGCCCTCCGGCCGCCGGCCCGACGAGCTGCGGCCGGCGGTCCTGGAGCCCGGCTGGAGCCGCCACGCCGAGGGCTCCTGCCTCGTCCGCATGGGCCACACGCTGGTGCTGTGCACCGCCAGCGTCGAGGAACGCGTGCCGGGCTTCCTGCGCAACACCGGCCGCGGCTGGGTGACCGCCGAGTACGGCATGCTGCCGCGCGCCACCACCACCCGCGGCGAGCGCGAGGCGGCGCGCGGCCGGCAGTCCGGGCGGACCCAGGAGATCCAGCGGCTGATCGGCCGCTCGCTGCGCGCCGTGACCGACCTCGAGCTGCTCGGCGAGCGGCAGATCGTGCTCGATTGCGACGTGCTGCAGGCCGATGGCGGCACGCGCACCGCGGCGGTCACCGGCGCCTGCGTGGCCCTCCACCAGGCGCTCCTCGGCCTCGTGCGGCGGGGCGAGCTGCCGCGCCTGCCCCTGCGCGAGCCGGTGGCCGCGGTCTCCTGCGGCGTGGTCGACGGCGTGGCCCTGCTCGACCTCGACTATGCCGAGGACCGGCGCGCCCAGGCCGACGGCAACTTCGTCCTCTCCGCCTCGGGCGGGGTGGTCGAGATCCAGCTCACCGCCGAGGACCTGCCGCTCGGCGACGTCCAGGTGGCGGCCCTGCGCGCGCTCGCGGCGCACGGCATCGCCCGGCTCGTGGCGCTCCAGGAGCAGGCGATCGCGAGCCTCTGAGCCCATGCCGCGCCTCTTCGCGGGCGACCGGCTGGTGGTCGCCACCCACAACCCGGGCAAGCTGCGCGAGCTCGAGGCGCTGTTGGCTCCGCGCGGCATCACGCTCGTCGGCGCCGCCGCGGCCGGCCTCGAGGCCCCGGCCGAGACCGGCACGACCTTCCTCGACAACGCCCGGCTCAAGGCGCTGGCGGCGGCGCGCGCCACGGGCCTGCCGGCACTCGCCGACGACAGCGGCCTCGAGGTGCGCGGCCTGGACGGTGCGCCCGGGATCGCCACCGCCGATTGGGCCGGCCCGGAGCGCGACTTCGCGCGCGCCATGCGGCGGGTGCGGAGCGAGCTCGCGGCCCGCTTCGGCAGCTTCGAGGCGGCCGATCGCCGTGCCGCCTTCGTGGCGGCGCTCTGCCTCGCCTGGCCGGACGGTCACGTCGAGTGCGCGGAGGGTCGGGTCGAGGGCACGATCGCACCCGAGCCGCGCGGCCGGGGCGGCTTCGGCTACGATCCCCTGTTCGTGCCGGACGGTGAGACCCGCACCTTCGCCCAGATGCTCGCCTCCGAGAAGGAGGCCCTCTCGCACCGCGCCCGGGCGATGGCGGCGCTGCTCGGGGCCTGCTTCCCGCCGCCGCGGCCGGACCCCTCCGGCTGACCACCCGCCGGGCGCCCCCGCCCCGGCCGCCCGCACCCCGGCCGAACCGACCCCGGCCGAACCGACCCCGGCCGAACCGACCCCGGCCGAACCGACCCCGGCCGAACCGACCATTGCGCGCGGGCGCGCTTCTTGCCATCTCTGCCGCGCGTGGGGCCGTAGCTCAACTGGGAGAGCACCTGCTTTGCAAGCAGGGGGTTGGCGGTTCGAGCCCGCTCGGCTCCACCAACGCCGCCCAGAGCGTCCGCGGCGTCGGCCCGCGGCCGGCAGGCGGAGCAGCTCGCGCATCCGCGCGAGCGGGTCGAGGCCCATCTGGCGCAGCACGTCGAGCAGGTCGATCGGCACCCGGTTCTCGCGGATCGGGCCCTCGTGGTGCAGGTGGAAGTCCATGACCCGCATGCGGATCGGCCGATCGGTCGGCGGCAGGCCGCAGAACCCGCCGCCGCGGTGCATCGCCCAGACCGACGGCCAGCCGCCGGTGAGCGAGTAGGGCCCGTCGCCGATCCGCACAGAGTGGCCCGCCCCCTGCCGCGCCCGCTCGGCCTGGACCTCGGCGCAGCTGCCCTGCGGGCGGTGGAAGGCGATGCGGAACGGGAGCTGGTGGCCGTCGACGAAGCCGGCGAGCCCGCGCGTCGTGCCGATCCCGGCCGGGCCGTACCACATCATCCTGGGGTGCCAGTGGGCGCGCTGCGGCATGGCGAGCAGGCCTTCCCGTGACAGCGCGCGGTCGTCGTACTCGGCCAGCGTGCGCTGCATGGCGAGCGTCCGGGCGAGGCTCGCGGCCGCCTACACCGCCGCCGCCAGGGAGAAGGGCTTCCTCGAGTAGCCGCCGCGGCCGCGGTGCACGGACCCGTCGGTCTGCGAGGCCGGCGCCGCGGCGGGCCATGAAGCACGGGACCTTCCTCGGGTTCATCCGCCCTCGGCGACGGCCGTGCTGCTGTTCATCGCCCTGCCGATCGCCTCGGTGCCGATCCAGTCGGTGTACGCGCCGCACGAGCAGGTGCTGGTCGAGGTCGAGAGCTGCTCGATCTTCGGCTGGACCCGCTCGACGGTGATCGACCAGGAGGCGACCCGCGCGCGGCGCGAGGCCGCGCCCCTGGGCCGCTTCGTCGGTCTCGGCGCCTTCCGGCAGCGGCTGCAGAACCTGCCCTTCTACGGCGCGTTGACCTTCACCTCGACCTACACCGCGCTCGTGACGCCGCTCTCGATCCTGCTCGGCTTCCTGATCGCGCTCGCGGTCGACGCCGTCCCGCGGATCCTGCGCGGGCCCACCATCTTCGTCTCGCTCCTGCCGATGATCGTCACCCCGCTCGTGGGT
>JBBIIE010000236.1:0-5162 GCA_037446605.1 Geminicoccaceae bacterium
CCGCGGCCGCCCGCTACCTGGAGCTCGCCGGCCGCGTGCTGCAGCCGCGCCCGGCCCGTCTGGTCGCCATCGGCGGCCGCTCGGGGACCGGCAAGTCGAGCCTCGCCCTGGCCCTGGCGCCGGAGCTCGGCCGCCCACCCGGCGCCCTCGTCCTGCGCAGCGACGTGGTCCGCAAGCGGCTGCTCGGCCGCCAGCCGACCGAGCGGCTCCCGGCCGAGGCCTACGTGCCCGCGCTCACCGAGCGGGTCTTCGGCGCGCTCGCCGGGCGGGCCGGCCGCGCGCTCGCCGCGGGCTCGGCGGTGATCGCCGATGCGGTCTTCGGCGAGCCGGCGCAGCGCGCCCGGATCGCCGCGGCGGCGGCCACGGCCGGCGTGCCCTTCGCCGGCCTCTGGCTGGAGGCGCCGGAGCCTGTCATGGAGGCGCGCGTGGCGGCGCGCACCGGCGATGCCTCCGATGCCGACCCGAGCGTGGTGCGCCACCAGGCCGGGACGGTGCGGGCGCCGACGGCCGCCGAGGGTTGGACGACGATCCCGGCCGGCGGCCCACCCGCGGCGACGCTGGCGGCGGCCCGGGCGGTGCTCGCGGAGAGGGCCTGATGTGCGGACGCTTCGCGCTCTCGATCGTGGCCGCCCGCATGCCCGAGCTGCTCGGCGTGGAGGCACCCGAGGGCTACCGGCCGCGCTGGAACATCACTCCCGACAGCCCGATCCTGATCCTGCGCGCCGGCCCCGGCGGACGGCAGGCGGCGCTGCCGCGTTGGGGCTTCCTCGGCCCCTGGATGAGCGACCCGCGGGACCCCGGCCGGCAGATCAACGCGCGCATCGAGACCGCGGCGGAGAAGCCGATGTTCAAGGCGGCGGCCGGCAAGGGGCGCTGCCTGGTCCCGGCCGACGGCTTCTTCGAGTGGCAGAAGCAGGGCCGCGGGCCGAGCCGGCCGTTCCTGATCCGCGCGGTCGACCGGCGACCGCTCCTGATGGCCGGCCTCTGGCGGCGCAACCGCTTGGCCGATGGTAGCCTGCTCGAGACGGCGGCGATCCTCACCCGCGCCGCCGACCCGGCGCTCGCCCCGATCCACCACCGCATGCCGGTCCTCCTGCCCGACCGGCTGGTCGAGGCCTGGCTCCTGCCCGAGCCGGCGCCGGAGCTCCTGCGGGAGCTGGCGCAGCGTGCGGCCGACGCGCCACCGCTCGAGGCGATCGAGGTCGGCCGCGCCGTCAACGACCCGCGCAACGACGGCCCCGAGCTGCTCGAGCCGGCCGCACTTCCCCTCCAGAGGCGCGCGACCCGACCTAGTTGACGTAGTAGCGCTGGTACTTGCCGTAGTACTGGCCGACGTCGCCGTAGCCGTACATCGCGTGCTTCTTGATGTCGACCTGGGTCAGCACCACGCCGGCCACGGGCGCGCGCACCTCCACGAGATGCTGGAGGCCGTTGCGCGCGGTCTCCAGATTGGTCTTCTCCCACTGCGCCACGAACAGGACCTTGTCGGCCAGGAGCGAGGCCACCTTGCTGTCGGTCACGCCGAGCAGCGGGGCCGAATCGATCACGACGAGGTCGTAGGCCTCGCGCAGCTCGGCCAGGAGCGCCCGCATCTTCTGGCTGCCCAGGATGTCGGTCGGATTCGCGGTCTGCTTGCGGACCGGCAGGAGGTCGATGTTCGCGTCCTCGTCGTGGACGATGACCTCCTCCAGGCTCGCCTCGCCGGCCATCAGCTCGACGAAGCCGGTGCGCGGCTTGAGGCCGAGGTCGCGGTGGATGCTCGGATGCCGCAGGTCGAGGTCGAGCAGCAGCACCCGCTGGCTCGAGCGCGCGGCGAAGGTCGCGAGCGAGAGGGCGAGCGTGGTCTTGCCCTCCTGCGGCAGCGCCGAGGTGACCAGCACCACCCTGGGCGGATCGTCGACGTTCGACAGCTTGAGCGAGGTGAAGATCGCCCGCAGGCTCTCGGTGTAGGCGGAGAGCGGCTTGGCGATCAGGTACTGGTGCGGCATCTGGCGGCGCTTCAACCGGTCCAGCCGCGGCACCAGCCCGAGCGCCGGCACGCCGAGCGCCTCCTCGATCTGCCGGCCGGTGCGGATCCCGCTGTCGAGCCGCTCGAGCAGGAGCGCCAGGAGCGTGCCGAGCATCAGCGAGGCGGTGAAGCCGACCGCGCCGAACAGCATGGGTCCGGGCGAGGACGGCTTCTCGGGCGCGGCCGCGACCGAGATCACGCGGGCGTCCGACTCGATGATGCCCTGCTGCTCGTTGGTCTCCTTGAAGCGCTGCAGGAAGCTCTCGTAGAGCTGGCGGTTGGCCTCGGCCTCGCGCTCGAGCTGGCGCAGCTGGACGTCGAGCTCGCGCTGCGCGGTGGTCTGCGCGCTCAGCGCCGCCGTCTCCCGCTCGAGTGCGGCGACCCGCGAGGCGGCCACCTTCATGTCGTTCTCGAGGTTCTTGACGATGCGGTCCACCTCCAGCCGCACCTTGGCCTGCAGATTGGCCTTCTCGTTGATCAGGTTCTGCATCTTCGGGTGGCGGTCGCCGTAGAAGGTCTTGAGCTCGGACTCCTCGCGCACGAGCTGCGCCTCCTGGCGGCGCAGGTCGACGATCACCTGCGAGTGCAGCACGTCGGCGACCGAGGCGAGCTCCTCGCTGCGCTCGCGCATGTCGCGCACCAGCCGCAGCTTGGCCTGCGTCTCGGCGAGCGCGGCACGCGCCGTGATCAGCTCGCGCGACAGATCGGCGAGCTGCGCCTCCTTGAGCGAGCCGCCCTTGGCGTCGACCAGCTTGTTGGCCTTGCGGAACTCGGCGACCGCCGCCTCGGCGCGCTGCACGTCGGCCTTGAGCGCGTCGAGCCGACTGCCGAGGAAGCCCGAGGCGCGCACGGTGGCATCGAGCTTGATCTGCTTCTGCCCCTCGACATAGAGCTCGGCCGCTCGGTTGGCGATCTGCGCCGCCTTGCGCGGATCGACCGAGGTGAAGCTCACGCCGATCACGTAGGAGCGGCCTTCCTGCGTCACCTTGTAGCGGCCGTCGAAGCTCTCGATGGCAGCCTCGCGGACCAGCTCCGGCTCCGCCCCGGCGCCCTCGGGGAGCGGCTCCTCGGCGAGCCCGGTGGCGATCAGCCACTCGTCCGGCAGCCAGGAGGCGAGCAGCTCGACGACCCCGCCGAAGCGCAGCGGCGCGCTGCCGCGCTCACCCTTGGCGAGCCGGTTGAACTCGGCGTCGGCGAACAGCCCGAGGCTGTCCATGACCTTCTCGACGTGGTCGCGCGACTTGAGCACCTTGACCTGCGTCTCGACGGTCGGCGCGTCGGTGCCGAGCCCCTGCAGCACCGCCTGCACGTCGACCACCTTGGCCTGACGCGGGTCGATCATGACGAGCGCCTTGGCGGTGTACTTGGGCGTGATCTGCAGGCCCACGATCACCGCGAGCGAGGTCAGGACGAGCACGGTGCCGAGGATCACCCCGCGCCGCCGCCTCAGGATCGCCACCAGATCCTTGACGTCGACGCCGGCGGGCTCGACCAGGACCGGGGCCGCCGCCCCCGCAACCGCCTGCGCCGGCTCAGAAGCCCCCTTGCTCATCGTGCCTCGTGCCCCGCCTTGCCGGTCCCAACTTCCGATAGAGGAATTCCGCAGCCACTCGCTCATACCTCATGGGAGGGCACTCGCGGAAGTAGCAAAAAGCGCTGGATCGACGTCTCCGAGTTGAGGGTGTGCCGGGCCGGTCGGCCCAGTTGCGACGCGGCGGGCACTGGCGTGCCGCCCGCTCCCGTCGGAGACTGGTCGCAGCGGGCGATCGGCATGGCGGCGGGGTCGGGCGAGATGCAGGCGAGCGCGACGCGACCGCTGGCGCGGGGCCTTCCCGGCGCCGGCGCGGCCGAATGGCGGGCCCTGGCCGCCAAGCTGGTGGGCGAGGAGGGCCTGGCGCGGCTCGTGCGGCGCACCGACGACGGGATCGAGGTGCCGCCCCTGCACGCGCCCGCCCTCGGCACGGCGCCGGAGGACGTGGCCCCGGTCGGCGGCTGGCCGCTCGCCGTCGAGCTCGCCCAGCCGCACCAGCATCCCGATCCTGCCGAAGCCGGCCGTCAGGTGGCCGAGGATCTCGCCCAGGGTGCCGACGCCGCGATCGTCCGGCTCGACCGGGCGCTCGCCCGCGGCGGCGACCGGCCGGACGGCGTGCTCGCCTACGACCGGACGGCGCTCGGCCGGCTCCTGGCCGGGCTCGAGCCGAACGGCGCCTCCGTCCGCCTCGAGCCCGGCGAACGGGCGCTCGAGACCCTGGCCGACCTCGAGGCGCTGGCCCCCGGCGGCGTCGCGGCAGGTGCGGGCGGCTGGCGGGTGCTCGCCGACCCGCTCGGCGCGGCGCTCGAGGGTGCCCCGGGCGATCCCGACCCGCTCGTCCGCGCCACCCTCGCGGCATTGCCCGACCGGCCCCGCCTCGGGCTGCTCGCCGACGGGCGGCCCTGGCACGAGGCCGGGGCGAGCGAGGCGCAGGAGATCGCAGCCGTGCTCGCGGTCGTCGTGCACTGGTTGCGCGCGGGCGAGCGCGCCGGGCTCGCGCCCGAGGCTCTCCTGCCGCGCCTGGAGCTGGTGCTCGCGGTCGACGACGACCTCTTCCCGGCGCTCGCCAAGCTGCGCGCGGCGCGGCTCGCGCTCGAGCGCCTCCTGGAGGCCGCGGGGGTCGAGGTCACCCGGCTCGCCGCGCCGGTGTGCCTGCGCGCCGAGACCAGCCGGCGCATGCTCGCCCGGCTCGATCCCTGGGTGAACGTGCTGCGCACGACCGTGGCCGCCCTGGCGGCCGTGGCCGGTGGCGCCGATGCGGTGACGGTCCACCCGCTCGACCGGCCGCTCGGCGAGGCGAGCGGGCTCGCCCGCCGGATCGCCCGCAACATCCCCTTGATCCTGCGCGAGGAGGCCGGTGCGGGGCGGGTCCGCGACCCGGCCGCCGGGAGCTGGCACGTGGCGCATCTGACCCGTGCGCTGGCCGAGGCGGCCTGGAGCCGGCTGCAGGCGATCGAGGCGGCGGGCGGGCTCGTGGCCGCGCTCCGCTCCGGCCGGCCGCAGGCCGAGGTCGAGGCGACGCGCCGCGCCCGGCTCGGGCGGATCGCCCGCCGCGAGCTCGAGCTCACCGGCGTCTCGGCCTTCCCGACCCTCGACGAGCGCCCGCCGCCGGTCGATGCGTTC
>JBBIIE010000237.1:0-5124 GCA_037446605.1 Geminicoccaceae bacterium
CGGCCGGTCCGGGCGTTGGGGCGAGCGCGTTGGGGCGAGCGCGTTGGGGCGAGCGCGTTGGGGCGAGCGCGTTGGGGCGAGCGCGTTGGGGCGAGCGCGTTGGGGCGAGCGATGGGTCTCGAACCCACGACCTCCAGGGCCACAACCTGGCGCTCTGACCAACTGAGCTACGCCCGCCGCGCGGCGGCGCTTGTGGCCGACGGGGGGCGGGCCGTCAAGGCGGCGGAGGGTCGCTGCGGGGCCCTCTGCCCATTTCTTGGGCAGTCTGCCCAATCCGACGTCAGCACCCGCGCGGAGGGTCGGCGGCGGAGCCGTGCCGTCGCGCCCGCGGCCGGGTGGCACGAGCCCTGCATCGGATCGGGCAGCGCAGGCCGGGGCCGTTCGGCCCGTCGACCCGGGGTGTGGCATGAGGAAGATCGAGGCGGTCATCAAGCCGTTCAAGCTCGACGAGGTGAAGGAGGCGCTGCAGGAGATCGGCCTCAAGGGGATGACGGTCACCGAGGTGAAGGGCTTCGGGCGGCAGAAGGGCCACACCGAGCTCTACCGCGGTGCCGAGTACGTGGTCGACTTCCTGCCCAAGGTGAAGATCGAGCTCGTGGTCGAGGACTCGCTGGTCGAGCGCGCCGTCGAGGCGATCCAGCAGGCGGCGCGCACCGACCGGATCGGCGACGGCAAGATCTTCGTGATCCCGGTCGAGGACGCGATCCGCATCCGCACCGGCGAGCGCGGCGGCGACGCGCTCTGAGCCGGCTCCACCCGAGCATCCGGCGGCCGGGGCCGCCGGCCCAGCCCGGGCTCCGGGGCGAGCCCGGCCAACCGAGCAGCAAGGAACAGGGTCGATGACGTTGGGTTGCAAGACGTCCGCGGACGTCATGAAGGCCATCGCGGAGCACGGCGTCGAGATGGTCGACATCCGCTTCACCGACATGCCGGGCCTGTGGCAGCACACCTCCTACCCCGTGCAGAGCTTCCACCAGGACGCGATCGACGAGGGCCTCGGCTTCGACGGCTCCTCGATCCGCGGCTTCAAGGTGATCAACGAGTCCGACATGCTGTTGATGCCGGACCCGACCACGGCCTTCCTCGACCCGTTCTACCAGCACAAGACGCTGGTCATGATCGCCGACGTCAAGGACCCGGTGACCAAGGAGTTCTACTCGCGCGATCCGCGCGGTGTCGCGAAGAAGGCCGAGGCCTACCTGAAGAGCACCGGCATCGGTGACACCGCGTTCTTCGGGCCCGAGGCAGAGTTCTTCGTGTTCGACAACGTGCAGTACGGGACCGGCCAGCACTATTCGTCCTACATGGTCGACTCGGGCGAGGGCCACTGGAACACCAACCGGGCGGAGGGCCCCAACCTCGGCTACAAGGTGCGGCCGAAGGAGGGCTACTTCCCCTGCCCGCCCAACGACACCCTGCAGGATCTGCGCGCCGAGATGGCGCTCACCATGATCCGGATCGGCCTCACGGTGGAGTGCCAGCACCACGAGGTGGCGACCGCCGGCCAGTGCGAGATCGACATGAGGTTCGATACGCTGCTGGCCATGGCCGACCACCAGATGAAGTACAAGTACGTGGTCAAGAACGTCGCCCGGAAGCACGGCAAGACGGCGACCTTCATGCCCAAGCCGCTGTACGGCGACAACGGCTCGGGCATGCACTGCCACCAGTCGATCTGGAAGGCGGGCAAGCCTTTGTTCGCCGACCAGGCCGGCTATGCCGGGCTCAGCCAGATGTGCAGGTGGTACATCGGCGGCCTGCTCAAGCACGCCCCCGCACTCCTGGCCTTCGCCGCGCCGACCACCAACAGCTACCGGCGGCTGGTGCCGGGCTACGAGGCGCCGGTCAACCTCGCCTGGTCGATGCGCAACCGCTCGGCCGCCTGCCGCATCCCGATGTACAGCGACAGCCCCAAGGCCAAGCGGATCGAGTTCCGCTGCCCGGATCCGTCCTGCAACCCCTACCTCGCCTTCGCGGCCATGCTGATGGCCGGGCTCGACGGCATCCGCAACAGGATGGATCCGGGCGATCCGGTCGACAAGAACATCTACGACCTGCCGCCCGAGGAGGCCGCCGCGATCAAGCAGGTGCCGGGCTCGCTCGATGCCGCGCTCGCCGCGCTCGAGGCCGACCACGAGTTCCTGCTCGAGGGTGGCGTGTTCACCCCCGACCTGATCGCCACCTACATCGACTACAAGAAGAGCGCGGAGATCGACGCGGTCCGGCTGCGTCCGCATCCCTACGAGTTCTTCCTCTACTACGATTGCTGAGACCGCCTCCCTCCCGATGGTTCGGCGCGACGGGGTCCTCGCGGACCCCGTCTTCCGTCCGGGCCGGGCGCTCAGTAGCGCAGCGTCACCTGGAGCTGGTCGACATACCGGCCCTCGGCGACGCCCGGCTGGCGCGGGATCACCCCGTAGATGGTGAGCCGGGTCGGCCGTCGCCCGTCGTTGCCGGCCTCGACCGTCCCGCCGCTCCGCCCGCCGTCGCCCCAGGGGCGGCTGTGCGCCGGGTCGGCGAACAGCCGGTAGCGCAGCCGGCCGCCGCCCGGGGCGACGAGCTCGCGCTCGGCCCCGCCCTGGATCGCCACCTCGAAGCGGGTCGGCCGTTCGCAGCGCACCACCACCTCGCCCTTGCCGAAGCTCTTGCGGGCGAGGTCGATGGTGCCGAACGCCACCGGCCGGACGTCGACCCGGCAAGCGGCCGCGGCCGGGCCGACGAAAAGGCCCGGGACCAGGGCGAGGCCGGCGGCGAGCGTCCGGCTCAGCGGCACGTGACGACGCCCAGATCGGGCAGGAGCTCGCCCGCGGGTGCCGCCCCGAGCGGGCAGGCGAAGCTCCGGCCGTCCCGCCCGCCGCGCAGCTCGACCGCCCGGTCGAGCGGTCCGGCCACCTGGGCGAAGCCGTCGCGGCCGACGAGGCCCGTGACCGTGCCGTCGTCGCTGGCGAGCTCCAGGCCGGCGGGCAGGGGCGTCCCGTCGGCGGCGCGCAGGACCAGCGTCGCCTGGCGGCGCCGGTCGATGGGGAAGCCGATCTTGACCCCGCTCCGGTCGAACGGCACGGCCGCCACCTCGGGCCGCTCGATCGCCGCCTCGAGGGGCAGGTCGTCGAGCTCGAGGCGGACCCGGTTGACCTCGTAGGGGCGCAGCCCGGGCAGCAGCAGGCGGCCGTCGGCATCGGTCCGCCCGGCCTCGCGGTTGTCGAGGTAGACCCGCACGTTCGGGAAGCCCGGCAGGTCGACCAGCCCGAACGCCTGGCCGAGCCGGCGCGAGGCCTCGAGGCGGCCGTCGATCCAGGCGAGGCTGCCGCTCGCGCCGAGGCGGAGCCGGGCGTCGTCGTCGAAGCTCTCGGCCTCGAGCTCGACCGCGCCCTGCTCGGCCTGGAAGCTCAGCCGGGCGTCGTAGCTGCGCGGCGCGTCGCCGAGCTCCGCGCCGATCCGCCAGTCCAGGCCGAGATCGGAGGCGCCGCGGGTCCGGCGGGCCTGCAGCCGGGCGGTCTGCCGCTCGTCGCGCAGCCGCGCCTCGGCGCTGACCGTGGTGCGCTCGCCGAGCGGCAGGGTGTAGGCGGCGGTGACGGCCAGGTCGTGGTCCGGGCGGAAGCTCTGGCCGAGGCTCACGAACAGCGCGCCCGGGCCGATCGGCAGCGACCAGGAGGCGGCCGCCACGGTGCGGTCGTCGCCGCGCCGCCGCTCGTCGTTGGCGAGCAGGAGGCCGATCCGGCCGGCGCCGCCCAGATCGAGCCCGAGGTTGAGCTGGTCGACCCGCTCGACGTCACCGCGCCCGCCGAGCTCGCTCCAGCCCTCGCTCGTGAGCCGGGTGCGCACCCGGAGGCTCCAGCGCTGCGCCTGGTACTCGTAGGCGAGCTGGCCCATGAGGCCGCCGCCCTCCGCCTCGTCGTGGCTGGCGCCGAGCCCGGCGGTGAGGGTGCCCAGGAGGCCGAGCCGGAGCGTGCCGCCGGCGACCAGCGACTGGCGGTCGAGCTGGGCCTCGGCGTGCAGCTCGCCGGTGAGCCGGTCGCTCAGCCCGTAGCGGTGGGTCGCGGCCAGGAGCGCGTCGCCGTAGTCGAAGCTCTCCTCGCCGTAGCGGCGCCGCTCCAGGCCCGCCTCGTAGGAGAACTCGTGCAGGCCCTGCTTGAGGTTGCGGGCGCTCACATAGTAGGGCTGGGTGACGATCCGCTCGCGGCCGAGGAGGTCGGTGACGCGCAGCTGCACCTCGCCCGCACCGGTCACCACCGGCAGGTTCTGGAAGGCGAACGGGCCGGGCGGCACCTCGCCGGTCGACCGCCTGAGGTTGTCGATCAGGACGTCGACCACCGAGGCCTGCTCGGCGAGCCCGCCGATGGCCGGCAGGGGGAAGGTGACGAAGGCCGGGTCGGTGGCGAAGTTGGTCGCCCACTGCAGCCCGCCGAAGCGGATGGGCGCGGCGAAGGAGCCGCCGCCGGTGAGCCCGTCGCCGAGCCTGAGGCTGGCGCGGCGCTCGGGGAAGTCGCGGAACGCCCGCGTCTCCAGCCGCACGAGGTCGGGATCGCCGGCCGCGTCCTCGAGCAGGGCGCTCGTGGTGAGCACGCCCACCGGGGCGAACAGCCCGGCCTCGAGCAGCCCGTCGATCCGCTCCTCCACGCCCTCGCCCAGGCTGCCCACGAGGTCGTAGTCGAGGAAGGCGCCGGTGGCCGCGGCGGGCGGTGGCGCGGGCTCGCCGCCCGGGGCCAGCTCGAAGGTCTCGAAGGCGGTCGGCGGCAGGTCCAGGGCGAGCGCCAGGGCGGCGCGGTCGAGGGCGACCTTCGCACCCGGCAGACGGTCGAGCGGCAGGAACGGCTCGCCCTGCAGGGTCAGCACCGCGGCCGGGTCGATGCGCACCCGCCAGAGTCGGAGCTGGGCCACCGGCAGGGCGAGGCGGCCGCTGCCCGGCTCCTCGGCGGCGAGGCTGCCGCGCGAGACCTCCTGGCCGTTGAGCGTCACGGCCAGCACCCACTCGCGCCAGCCCTCGCCGGTCACCGGCGGCTCGATCGGGTCGCGGCGCAGCACGCGGCGCGGCGGCTCGACCGGCCCGGGCTCGAAGGTCGGCGGGACGACGCGGGTCGGCCCGATCGGGCGCGCCGGCCGGGGGGCGGCGGTCGGGGCGGGCCG
>JBBIIE010000238.1:0-5100 GCA_037446605.1 Geminicoccaceae bacterium
CCCGGTGTAGGCGGTGGGCAGCGTGACGACGTCGTTGCCGGTGCCGCCGGTGACGGTCTCGGCGTTGGTGACGGTGAGGGTGCCGCCGGCGGAGAGGGTGAGGGAGTCGGTCCCCGCCCCGAGGTTCACGACGCCCGCCGAGGGCGCGGTGCCCAGGGTCACCACGTCCGCGCCGCTCCCTCCGAACAGGGTCTCGATGTTCGTCGCGGTGAGCGTGTTGCCGCCCGTGGCGAGGCTCAGCCGGTCGTTCCCACCACCGAGGTCGAGCGAGCCCGAGGTGATCTGCGTGCCGAGCGTCACGGCGTCGACGCCGGTGCCGCCGCTCACGGTCTCGACGTTGGTGACGGTCGCCGTGGCGCCGGGCCCGGAGAAGGTCAGCCGGTCCGAGCCACCTCCGAGGTCGATGCGAGCTCCGGTCAGCGTACCGGTGATCGTGATGAGATCCGCGCCGCTCCCGCTCGTGATGGTGGTGGCGGTCGCAATCGTCGCGGTGACGCCGGAATCTCCAAACGCGAATACGGACACGGCGCGTCTCCACAGCTGACCGGCCGTGGGCGCCCCACAACGAGGCGGGCACCCGGTCCGGATGGCCTCGGGCGCACCCCTCTTCGCACGGCGACTCTTTCGATCAGGTTAACGCGCGCACGCCGCGATGCGCCTCAGCCGCAGGCTCGGCGACTACTCGGCTGCCGCTCGGTACGCGTCGGGCGGCGGGCAGCTGCAGACGAGGTGGCGGTCGCCGTAGGCGTTGTCGATGCGGCCGACCGGCGGCCAATATTTCGCATCCGCCTGGCCGGTGCCCGGGAAGACGGCCTCCGCCCGCGAGTAGGGTCGCGTCCACTCGCCGACCAGCATGTCCGCCGTGTGCGGGGCGTTCTTCAGGAGGTTGGAGGTCCGGTCGGCCCGTCCCTCCTCGATCGCCCGGATCTCGCCGCGGATGGCGATCATCGCGTCGCAGAAGCGGTCGAGCTCCTCGAGCGGCTCGCTCTCGGTCGGCTCGATCATCATGGTCTCGGGCACCGGCCAGGACATGGTCGGTGCGTGGAAGCCGTAGTCCACGAGGCGCTTGGCCACGTCCTCGGCCGTCACGCCCGTGGCGGTCTTGATGCCGCGGAGATCGATGATGCACTCGTGCGCCACGAAGCCGTGCGCGCCCGTGTAGACGATGGGATAGTGGGGTGCGAGCCGGCGCGCGACGTAGTTGGCGGCGAGGATCGCCACCGCGGTCGCCCGGGTCAGTCCGCGGGCCCCCATCATGCGGATGTAGGCCCAGGAGATCGGCAGGATCGACGCCGAGCCGAAGGGCGCAGCGGCGACCGGTCCGATGCTCGCGGCATGACGCTCGGGCTCGATGGGAACCACCGGATGCTCGGGCAGGAACGCGACCAGATGGGCCGCCACCCCGATCGGCCCGACCCCGGGACCGCCGCCACCGTGCGGAATGCAGAAGGTCTTGTGGAGATTCATGTGGCAGACGTCGGCGCCGAGCTCGGCCGGCCGAGCGATGCCGACCAGCGCGTTGAGGTTGGCGCCGTCCATGTAGACCTGGCCGCCCGCAGCGTGGACGATCGCCGCGATCTCCTTGATCCGCTCCTCGAACACGCCGTGCGTCGACGGATAGGTGATCATCAGTGCGGCGAGCCGCTCTCGATGCCGATCGGCCTTGCTGCGCAGATCCTCGACGTCGACATTGCCCCTGGCGTCGCAGCCGACGACCACGACGTCCATCCGGGCCATCACGGCGGAGGCCGGATTGGTGCCGTGGGCGGAGGACGGAATGAGGCAGACGTTCCGGCGGGACTCTCCCCGGGACGCGAGATATGCCCGGATCACCAGGAGGCCGGCATACTCGCCCTGGCTTCCGGCGTTGGGCTGGAGCGAGACGGCGGCGAAGCCGGTGATCTCGCAGAGATGGGCCTCGAGCGAGCCGATCAGCTCGGCATAGCCGGCGGTGAAGCGGCGGGGCGTGAAGGGATGCGGCTGCGAGAAGCCGGGCCAGGTGACCGGCTGCATCTCCGTCGTGGCGTTGAGCTTCATGGTGCACGAGCCGAGCGGGATCATCGCTCGGTCGAGGGCGAGATCCTTGTCCTGCAGGCGGCGCAGATAGCGCAGCATCTGCGTCTCGCTGCGATGGGACCGGAAGATGGGGTGGGCGAGGCACGGCGAGCGCCGCCGCAGCGCCTCCGGAAGACCGTCCGAGCACTCCGAGGCCGGAGACCCCGCATCGGGCGAGGCTGGAACCAGACACCGGACGAGCCGGTCCACGAGCGCCGGGCTGCTCGTCTCGTCGAGACTGAGCGCAAGGTGATCGTCGTCCACCGGTCGCAGATCGATCCCGGCGGCGGCGGCGGTCGCCAGGAGGCCGCGTGCGCGCCCGGGTACCCGCAGCGTCAAGGTGTCGAAGAAGCCCGATCGGTTGACCACGAGGATGCCGGCCTTCTCCAGGCGGGCGGCGAGCGATGCGGTCAGGCGGGCGATCCGCCGTGCAATGGCCGACAGCCCCTCCGGGCCGTGGTAGATCGCATAGAAGGCCGCCATGACGGCGAGCAGGACCTGGGCCGTGCAGATGTTGGATGTCGCCTTGTCGCGACGGATGTGCTGCTCGCGTGTCTGAAGGGCCATCCGGTAGGCGGCGCGCCCGCGGCTGTCGATCGAGACGCCGATCAGTCTGCCCGGCAGCTGCCGCTTGTGGGCGTCGCGGCACGCCAGGAACGCGGCGTGCGGACCGCCGTAGCCCATGGGGACGCCGAAGCGCTGCGCCGAGCCGACGACGAGATCGGCGCCGTGTTCCCCCGGTGGGGTGAGAACGCAGCAGGCGAGAGGGTCCGTCGCGACGATGGCGAGCGCGCCGGCCTCGTGCAGCCGCCGTATGGTCGGTGCGATGTCGCGGATGGCCCCCGACGAGCCGGGATAGGAGAGGAGCGCGGCGAAGGGCTGGAGACGTCCGAGCGCCTCCTCCGGGTCGGCCACGACGATGTCGATGCCGAGCGGAAGCGCGCGCGTCGCAAGGACACCCAGCGTCTGCGGATGCGTGTCGCGATCGACGAGGAAGGTGGTCGACGTGGTGCGCCCGACCCGCCTCGCCATGGTCATGGCCTCGGCCGCCGCGGTCGCCTCGTCGAGGAGCGAGGCGTTGGCGACCTCCATGCCGGTCAGTTCGCAGACCATCTGCTGCCAGGCCAGGAGCGCCTCCAGCCGGCCCTGGCTGATCTCGGCCTGGTAGGGCGTGTAGGCGGTGTACCAGCCCGGGTTCTCGAGGACGTTGCGGAGGATCACGCCGGGCGTGACCGTGCCGTAATAGCCCATGCCGATCAGCGAGGTCCGGCGTTCGTTCTTGGCGGCGATGCGCTCCAGCTCGGCCAGCGCCTCCGCCTCGGAGAGCGGTGGCGGAAGGTCGAGGGGACGGCTGGATCGGATCGCCGCAGGTACGACCCGATCGACCAGCTCGTCCAGGGAGGCGAGGTCGAGGCGGGCGAGCATGCGGCCGATATCGGCCTCGCTCGGTCCGATGTGCCGATTCGCGAACGCACCGGCCTCGTCCGATCGGGTCGACGTCATGGAAAGCTCCGCGAAACGGTTCAGCCGAGGGTCGCCAGGAAGTCCCGATAGGCCTCGGGTGTCATCAGCTCGGCGAGCTCGCCCGGCGCTGCGAGCTCGAGTCGGAAGAACCACGCCGCGCCCTCCGCGTCCTCGTTGACCAGGGCGGGGTTGTCGACGAGGGCGTCGTTGCGGGCGACGACCTTGCCGGACACCGGGCTGTAGACCTCGGAAGCCGCCTTCACGCTCTCGACGATCGCGGCCTGCTCCCTGGCCGCGAGCGTGCGCCCGAGCTCGGGCAGCTCGACATAGACGACGTCACCCAGCTGCTGCTGAGCATGATCGCTCACGCCGACGGTACCGATGTTCCCCTCGACGCGGATCCATTCGTGATCGCGGGTGTAGTAGACGGCCATGCACCTGCTCCGATGAGGGTTCAGCGCTGATAGCGATGCGCCACGAACGGGAGTGCCACGATGCGGGCCGGCTCGTCGCGGCCGCGGATCCGCAGCATGACGGGCGTATCGGGTGCCGCGTGCCGTGTGGCCGCGTAGCCCATCGCGATCGGCCCGCCGACGGTCGGGCCGAACCCGCCGCTCGTGACGCGGCCGACCACCACCCCTTCGGCCACGATCTCGGTACCTTCGCGGGCGGGTGCCCTGCCCTCGGGCCTGAGGCCGACGAGCCGCCGGGCCGGGCCCTCGCGCAGCTCGCGCAGGATCCGCGCGGCCCCCGGAAAGCCGCCCTCCTCGCGGCGCCTCTTGCCGACCGTCCAGGCGAGCCCGGCCTCGATCGGCGAGGTCGTCCGTTCGATGTCGTGGCCGTAGAGGCACAGCCCGGCCTCGAGGCGCAGGGAGTCGCGCGCGCCGAGCCCGGCCGGGCGGACCTCTTCCGCCGCGAGCAGCGTGCGCGCGAGCTTCGCCGCGTGGTCGGCGGGCACCGAGATCTCGAACCCGTCCTCGCCGGTGTAGCCGGTTCGGGAGACACGGCAGGTCGGGCCCGAAAGCCGCAGTTCCGCCGATTGCATGAAGCGGAGCGCGAGGCACTCCGGGGCGAGCCGGGCGAGGACGGTCGCCGCCGCGGGTCCCTGCAGGGCGAGCAGCGCACGATCGTCGAGCGCCTCGACCCGGCAGGCCGGCTCGAGGTGCCGCTGCAGGTGGGCGAGGTCTTCGGCCTTGCAGGCGGCATTCACGACGAGCGCCAGGTGATCGCCGGCGTTGGTGACGATCAGGTCGTCGAGGATGCCCCCGTCCCCGTCGGTGAACAGGGTGTAGCGGGCGCGGCCCGGGGCGAGGCCCCGGATGTCGCACGGAACGAGCCGCTCGAGCGCGGCTGCAGCATCCGCACCCCGGACCGTGATCTGACCCATGTGCGAGACGTCGAAGAGAGCGGCCTGCTCACGGCACCAGCGATGCTCGGCCAGGATGCCGCTCGGGAACTGGAGCGGCATCTCGTAGCCGGCGAACGGAACGAGCTTGGCGCCAAGCTCGCGGTGCAGGTCGTGGAGCGGGGTGCGGGCGAGGTCTGCCAACGGCCGCGGCCTCCAGAAGGTCCGGCGACGCG
>JBBIIE010000239.1:0-5095 GCA_037446605.1 Geminicoccaceae bacterium
CCGGACGGGGCGGCTAGCCTAGCCCGGTCGCGTCCCGCCGTCGAGCGGCCGCGCGGTCGCGGCCGAGACGGCGTTCGCGGACGGGCTCAGAGCGGCCGCTTCAGCACGCGGGCGAGCTCGCCCACGAGGCCGCGCCGGAAGGCCAGCACGCAGGCCACGAAGATCAGCCCCTGCACGATGGTCACGAGGTGGCCGAGGCCGGCCAGGTAGTTCTGCAGGGAGACGATGAACGCCGCCCCCGCGACCGGGCCGAGCACGGTGCCGAGGCCGCCCACGAGCGACATCAAGACGACCTCGCCCGACATCGTCCAGTGCACGTCGGTCAGCGAGGCGAGCCCGAAGACGATCGCCTTGGTCGCGCCGGCCGTGCCGGCGAGGGCCGCCGAGAGCACGAAGGCCACGAGCTTGTAGCGGTCGGTGTCGTAGCCGAGCGAGACGGCGCGCGCCTCGTTCTCGCGGATGGCCTTGAGGACCTGCCCCATGGGCGAGTGGATGGTGCGGTGGACCAACAGGAAGCCGCCGAGGAAGATCGCGAGGACGACCCAGTAGAGGGTGAGGTCGGGGCCGAGATCGAGGACGCCCAGGAGGCGGCCGCGCGGGATCGCCTGGATGCCGTCCTCGCCGCCGGTGAAGGGCGCCTGCAGGCAGAGGAAGTAGAGCATCTGCGCGAGGGCGAGGGTGATCATCGCGAAGTAGATGCCCTGGCGGCGGATCGCCAGCCAGCCGAAGGCCGCGCCCAGCAGGGCCGAAGCACCGGTGCCGAGCAGGATGGCGAGCTCGGGCGTGAGCCCCCAGACCTTGGCGGCGTGGCCCGCAACGTAGGCCGCCCCGCCGAAGAAGGCGGCGTGCCCGAAGGACAGCAGCCCGACATAGCCGATCAAGAGGTTGAAGGCGCAGGCGAAGAGCGCGAAGCACAGCACCTTCATGAGGAACACGGGGTAGATCACGAGCGGCGCCAGGGCGAGCAGCCCGGCCATGAGGGCGAAGGCCAGGGGCAGGTGGGCGAGCTGCCGGCCCGCGGCCGGCGCCGGCGCGCGCAGGGCGGGGCTCGCCATCAGCCGGCCCCCCGCCCGAACAGCCCGGCCGGGCGCAGCAGCAGCACGATCGCCATGATGACGAAGATCACGGTCGAGGAGGCCTCCGGCCAGAACACCTTGGTGAGCCCCTCGATCACGCCGAGGCCGAAGCCCGTCAGGATCGAGCCCAGGATCGAGCCCATGCCGCCGATCACCACGACGGCGAAGACGACGATGATGAGGTCCGCCCCCATCAACGGGCTCACCTGGTAGATCGGCGCGGCGAGCACGCCCGCGAAGGCGGCGAGCGCCACGCCGAAGCCGTAGGTGAGGGTGATCATCCGCGGCACGTCCACGCCCATGGCCTGGACGAGGGTGGCGTTCTCGGTGGCGGCGCGCAGATAGCTGCCGAGCCGGGTCCGCTCGATCACGAGCCAGGTGAGCAGGCACACCGCGAGCGAGACGCCGACCACCCAGGCCCGGTAGTTGGGCAGGAACATGAAGCCCAGGTTCTGCCCGCCGCGCAGCGCCTCGGGGATCTGGTAGGGCAGGCCGGTCGAGCCGAACTGGTTGCGGAACAGGCCCTGGATCACGAGCGCCAGGCCGAAGGTCAGGAGCAGGCCGTAGAGATGGTCGAGCTCGCGGATGCGCGCGAGCAGCAGCCGCTCGATCAGGATGCCGACCGCGCCCACGAGCAGCGGGGCCAGGAGGAGCGCCCACCAGTAGCCGAGCCCGGCCCAGTTCAACAGCATCCAGGCGCCGAACGCGCCCATCATGTACTGCGCGCCGTGGGTGAAGTTGATGATGTTCAGGAGCCCGAAGATGACCGCGAGGCCGAGGCTCAGGATCGCGTAGAAGGCGCCGTTGATGAGGCCGAGCAGGAGCTGCCCGAACAGCACCTGCGGTGGGATGCCGAGCAGCTCCGCCATGCCCGCCTCCGCCTCGCGGTCCCGGGGCTCAGCCGGCCAGCGGGCAGCCGCCCTCGGCCAACGGCCGGAAGGCCTTGTCCGCCGGGATCGTCGCCTTGAGCTTGTAGTAGTCCCAGGGCCCCTTCGACTCGGCCGGCTTCTTGACCTCGAAGAGGTAGGCCGGGTGCAGCTTGCGGCCGTCCTTGCGGATCTGGCCCTTGCCGAACAGCGGATCGTCGGTCGGCATGGCCTTCATCTTCTCGACCACGGCCTTGCCGTCGCCGTCCGAGCCGAGCGCGTCCACGGCCTTGAGGTAGTGGCTGACGGCGGCGTAGACGCCGGCCTGGACCATGGTCGGCACGCGGCCGTTCATCCGCTCGGCGAAGCGCTTGGAGAAGGCGCGGGTGCCGTCGTTCAGGTCCCAATAGAAGGTCTCGGTGAAGATCAACCCCTGCGCGGTCTGCAGCCCCAGCCCGTGGACGTCGGTGATGAACACCAGGAGCCCGGCCAGGTTCTGCCCGCCCGCGACGATCCCGAACTCGGCCGCCTGCTTGATCGAGTTGATCGTGTCGCCGCCGGCGTTGGCGAGCCCGATGATCTTGGCCTTCGAGCCCTGGGCCTGGAGGAGGTAGGAGGAGAAGTCCGGATTGTTGAGCGGGTGGCGGACCGCCCCCAGCACCTTGCCGCCGTTCTTGGTGACCACGGCCGCCGTGTCGCGCTCGAGGGCGTGGCCGAAGGCGTAGTCCGAGGTCAGGAAGAACCAGGTGTCACCGCCGGTCTGGACGATCGCCGAGCCCGTGCCGTTGGCGAGCGCCCAGGTGTCGTAGGTCCAATGCACCGTGTTCGGGCTGCACTTGGCGCCGGTCAGGTCCGAGGTTGCCGCCCCACTCACCAGGAAGACCCTGTTCTTCTCGCGGGTGACCTCGTTGACGGCGAGCGCCACCGAGGAGGTCGGCACGTCGACGATCACGTCGACGCCGTCGGTGTCGTACCACTGCCGGGCGATGTTCGAGCCGACGTCGGGCTTGTTCTGGTGGTCGGCGAAGACGATCTCGACGGGCACGCCCGCGACCTTGCCGCCGAAGTCCTCGACCGCGAGGCGGGCGGCGACGACCGAGCCCTGGCCGGTGATGTCGGCATAGAGGCTCGACTGGTCGTTCAGGACCGCGATCTTGACCTTGCCGCCGGAGATCTCGGCCGCGGCCGGCAGGGCCAGGGCGAGTGCCGCGGTCGCGAGCAGTGCGGATCGGAGCATGCGCGGAAGCCTCCTTCTGGGTCGGGCCCGTACCTCGTCTCCCCGCGCCCCGAGCCGGCCTAGACGCCGAGCAGGGCCTCGAGTCGCGCCCGGCGCGCCTCGAGCTCGGAGTTCGGGATCGTGTCGACCACGTGCCCGTGCTCGACCACGTAATGCCGGTCGGCGACCGTCGCCGCAAACCGGAAGTTCTGCTCGACCAGCAGGATCGTGAAGCCCGCCTCCTTGAGCCTGCGGACCGTCCGGCCGATCTGCTGGACGATCACCGGGGCCAGACCCTCGGTCGGCTCGTCGAGCAGGAGCAGCCGGGCGCCGGTCCTGAGGATCCGGGCGATGGCGAGCATCTGCTGCTCGCCGCCGGAGAGCTTGGTGCCCTGGCTTCCGAGCCGCTCGCGCAGGTTGGGGAAGAGCTCGAAGATCGCCTCGAGCGAGAGGCCACCCTCCGCCACGGCCGGCGGCAGGAGGAGGTTCTCCAGCACGTCGAGGCTCGCGAAGATGCCGCGCTCCTCGGGGCACCAGGCGATGCCCTGCCGGGCGATCCGGTGCGGCGGCAGGCCGACGAGCTCCTGCCCGCGGAAGCGCACGCTGCCGCGCCGGCGCGGCACGATCCCGAGGATCGCCTTCAAGGTGGTGGTCTTGCCGGCGCCGTTGCGGCCGAGCAGCGTCACGACCTCGCCCTCCTCGATCGCGAGGCTCATGCCGTGCAGGACGTGCGAGTCGCCGTACCAGGCGTGCAGGTCCCGGACCTCGAGCAGCGGCGCGCCGGCGCTCATGCCGCCTCCGCGCCCATGTAGGCCTCGCGCACCCGCGGATCGGCGGCGATCCGGACATAGTCGCCCTCGGCCAGCACCTCGCCGCGGGCGAGAACGGTGATGGTGTCGCACAGATCGGCCACCACCTCGAGGTTGTGCTCGACCATGAGGACGGTCCGCCCACGGGCCACCCGGCGGATCAGTTCGGTGACCCGCTGCACGTCCTCGCGCCCCATCCCCGCCGTCGGCTCGTCGAGCAGCATCAGCGTCGGGTCGAGGGCGATCGTGGTGGCGAGCTCGAGGGCGCGCTTCCTGCCATAGGGCAGCTCGCCGGCCGGGGTGTCGGCCCACTCGGCGATGCCGACCGCATCCAGGAGCTCGCGGGCGCGGCCGTCGAGCGCCTCGAGGATGCGCTCCGAGCGCCAGAAGTCGAACGAGTCGCCGCGGCCGCGCTGCAGCGCCACGCGCACGTTCTCGAGCGCCGAGAGATGGCCGAACACGGCCGAGATCTGGAACGAGCGCACGATCCCGAGCTGGGCGACCGCGGCCGGGCGGAGCCCGGTGATGTCGCGGCCCTCGAACAGGATGCGCCCGCGGGTGGGTGCCAGGAACCCGGTCAGGAGGTTGAAGCAGGTGGTCTTGCCGGCGCCGTTCGGGCCGATCAGCGCGTGCACCGCGCCGCGGCGGACCCGCAGTGCCACGTCCTTGACGGCGAGGAAGCCGCGGAACTCCTTGGACAGTCCTTCCGTCACCAGGATCGCGTCGTCGCCCGCCACTTCCGCCCTCCCCATGGGCGGCGATCATAGCGGCGCCCGTCGCCGGCGCCAGCCGGAGCGGCGGGGACGCCGGGCCGGGTCCCCGGCGCCACGCGCCCGGGCCCGTGGCGCGCGCTCTAGGCGAACGACTTGACGATCGGATCGACCGGTGATCCGCTCGTCCGACACCAGGCAGGGCGGTCGGGGCGGGACGCGCCGATGCAGGAGCGGCCTCGGGGCGGGCTCGCGGAACGGCAGCGGATCCTGCTGCTGCTGCTCGGGGCGCCGGCGGTGGGCCTGGCGCTGCTGGCCGCACTCCTCGCCGCCCGGGACGCCCGCGAGGCGACGCGGCTGGCACTCGTCGAGCGGGCCCGCGAGCAGGGCCGCGCCGTCGCGGCCGTGCTCGGTGCCG
>JBBIIE010000240.1:0-5051 GCA_037446605.1 Geminicoccaceae bacterium
CTAGGACCGCCATCCCATGTCCAGGGGCGACCTGTCCGCCTCCCGCCCGATCGAGCCTACCGCGCGACACCCGGTCTCGACCAGCGCCGGCCGTGGTTCCCCCCCCGGTCTTCCCCCTGCTAGACTGGACTCCCCGGAAACCCCTGAGAAACCGGCCGTTTCGGCCGGTTTCCCGCCTTCAGAGGAGGAGGAGCTGGTCGCCCGCCGGCTTCTCGTGCGCCTGCCGCTCGCCGACGAGCGTGCGCATGCGGGCGTACTGGCGCTCGGTCACGATCAGGGTCCGCACGCTGCCCTTGCGCGGCAGCTCGCGGCAGATGCGGGCGACGTGCTTGTCGGCGCCGTCCTGGTCCTTGCAGACCCGCACGTAGACCGAGAGCTGGAGCATGTTGAAGCCGTCCTGCACCAGGAGCTTGCGGAAGCGGGTGGCGGTCCTGCGGTCGGCCTTGGTCTTCACGGGCAGGTCGAAGAAGCAGAACAGCCACATGAAGCGCCGGTCCCCGACCGCCTCAGCCATCGGCGGCGCCGAGCGGCTCGGGCAGCGCCAGCCGCTCGGGGTCCCTGTGCTCGAGCGCGGCCAGGAGACCGTCGGCCATGCGCTCGATCGCGGTGAGCACGGTCACGACCTCGCCCGCGAGGCGGACCTCGCTCACGAGCAGGCGGGCGAGCTCGCGGCGGTCGGCGACCGTGAGTTCCGGCTCGTTCCCCGCACGCGCCTCGGCGTGCCGGGCGACGTGCAGGTCGGCGATCGGGCGCAGCGGCTCGATCAGGTCGTCGGCCAGGTTGAACGCATTGTCGACGCTGTCGTGCCAGATGCCGATGGCTGGGTGGAACCCCTGGGCGGCGAGGCCCCGGGCGAGACCGGCGCGCGAGAGCGCGTAGGCGTAGTTGAGCATGGCGTTCCTCGGGTCCGGATCGTCGTGCCGACGGCGGAACCGACCGAAGAGACGGGTGAAATGCTCGCGGGCGGCGCGCGCCTCGACCTGCTCGGGATCGCCCGGCTGGACCCGCCCGGCCATGGCGAGGAGACCCGCGGCGCCGGGCCGGCCGAGGAGCGCCAGGACGCGGCCCTGGTTGGCGACCTTGGCCTGGACGAGCCGCTGCCAGAGGCGCTTCCGCAGCCCGTCGGAAAGCGCGAGCTGGCGGCGCAGCGTCGCCACCTGGCGGAAATGGCCCTGGAGCGGCAGGAGGGCGCCGTTGGGCAGGTGCCTGCCATCGCAGGTGAGGACGAGCACCCCGGCCTCGGCGAGGCGGGCCAGGAGCGCGCTCGTGAGGCTCGCCTCGGGGGTGTCGAGGACGAGGTAGGCGATGTCCTCGAAGGCCAGGCGGAGCGGACCCTCGCCGGTCTCGATCCGGCAGCAGCCCTGGTCCAGCCGGAGCCGGGCCTCGCGGCTCAGGAGCACACCGCGCCATGCCACAGCCGGGGCTCCTTATCGATACGATGGAGCCGACCGAGGCGGTCGACGTGGTATTTCTCGAAACTCTTCAGAGTCATGGTAGGGAAACGCCGCTGTGCCTTACTGTCACCATTGGAGGCAGGGCTGAAACTGACTCGTCCGTTGCTGCGATCGAGCGAGCGGAAATAGCCTTCGAACTTCGATCCATCCGCTGCCACTGCCTTCAGATAGCTTCCGGGGTGGATGCTCCAAAGAAAGGCAAAGGTACCGTCGATCTGGTACCAGTCCTTCTCGTCGGCCAAGTTTCTGATAGCTCGGCTCGGGGCCGAGGCAAGAGCGGCCAACTGCCAAGCGTACACGGGAACGAGGTAGAACCGCCCGCCCTTCGTGAAGACGTCGACACGGACCATGCTCGCCTGGTCGGCGTGCGCCTCGCCGTCGCCGCGCAGGAGCTTGATGCCGGACTTGGTGCTCGGCCGCGCCAGGACGACGCGCCGGATCGGCGGTCCGTTCGAAAACCGCGGCGGGTCGCTCTGCCAGAGCTTCTCGGGCTTGGTGTGCTCCCGGTCGGCGCGCTCCAGCCAAGCGGCCAAGATCGCCTTCAGGGCCACGGTCCGCGCCGGATCGCCCTTGAGCCGGTCGAGATCGGCCGGCTTCAGCTCCCAGACGTTCCAGCGCTCGTACTGGGTCTCCTCGCCGTCCGCACCGCGCTCGAAGCCGTAGAGCGTGGCGTCGTGGGCGGGGCCGCGGCCGCGGCGGGTCTCGGGGCGCGACACGAAGACCGCCTCCGCGGCGGCCTTGACCATCTGGCGGAAGCACTCGCGCGCCTGCGGCGTGCCGCCGAGCGGCGTTTCGACCGGCGCCGTGGCGCGGCCCGTGCCGAGCTCCTCGAGCTCCTGGTGGAGGCGGGTCAGGCGGTTGAGCAGCGCCTCGGTCGTGCAGGCGACGACGATCGCATCGAGCGCGTGGTCGCGGTCGCCGAGCGCGCCGCCCTTCTTGAGCTCGTCCAGGCCCCAGGCGCGGCGCAAGAGGAAGGTGATCGCGCCCGGCCGGGGAAAGAGGCGTCGGCTGCCGAGCGTCGGGAACAGGATCTCCAGCTCGTGGCGGAGCACGCGCATGGCGTAGCGCGTGTCGTTCAGATGGCGCGCGCGATACTGGTTCTCGCGCTCGGCGAAGGCGCGGGCGAGGAGCTTCCGGCGCTTCTGCGGGTGCATCTGCTTCAGGCCCTGGATGCGGGCCTCGAACAGCCGCCAGCGCTCGGCATCCGCGCCGAACCATTCGAAGGGCGTGCGGCGGCGCTTCTCCTGGTTGGCGCGGACGAGGCAGAGCACCTTGTTGCGGAAGCTGTCGTCACCCGAGCGCGAGTAGGGGAAGATGTGGTCGACCTGGACCCGGTTGTCGGTCGCAAGGAGGCATCCGGGCTCGATGAAGGCGTCCTCGTCCGGGAAGGTGTAGGGGCAGCGGTGGTTCTGCTCCGACCACAGCTCGTAGCGGAGCAGCGCCTCGTCGTTCGGGCGGTGGCCGAGGAGGGTCTCGAACGCGTCGCGATGGCGCTCGCGCTGCGCGGCGCGCTCGTCCATGCCCTTGCGGATCTCCTGGCGCTCCTCGGGGCTCTTGCCGACGTCGCGCGCCATCTCGAGGTGGACCGCGTCGACCGGCCCGAACTCGCGGAGCACGACGGCGATCTGCCGGGTGCACTCGCGCAGGATCTTGGAGACGACCGGGTTGCGCACGTCCCGCACGCGCGAGAGGCCGATCGCGGCGTGGTCCCAGCCCTCCCTCTGGCAGGCCTCGCTGTAGACGAGGCCGGCCTCCAGATGCGGGATCAGCCGCCGGCAGGCGGCGGTCGAGACGTGCCCGGTGCCGCGGAACTGGCTGAAGCGGGCGAGGCTCTCGTCGGTCGTGAGGGCCGCCACGTCGCCGGCCTCCAGGCCCGCCGCGTGCAGGCGGGCGCGGATCTCCTCGACCTCGTCGTGCTGGATCAGGGCGGTGGCGGCGGCGTCGAGCTGCTCGGGGGCGTGGGCGAGGAGGTGGGCGAAGCGCGCCTCGTCCAGGCTTTCCCGGAGGGCCATCGTGCCCTTGAACTCCGCGAACGTCGCGGACTCGGGATCGTCCCTGCGCAGGGGCAGGCCGTCGAAGGTCGTGCCGGCGGGCAGGCCGATCGCCCTGCGCAGGGTCTTGAAGGTGACGGTCTTCTGCGTGGCGAAGAGCGCCCGTGCCTTGCGTCGTTCCTCGTCGCCGAGGCGGTGCGGTCGGCCCGCGGGCGGGCAGACCTCGAGGTTGGCGAGCCGCGCGAGGAAGCGGAAGCGCTCGAAGGAGGGAGCGTGCTTGGGGGCGCGCTTCTCCTTGGGCAGGAACCGGCAGGGGCCGATCAGCTCCTCGCTCGTCTGCAGCGGGCGCTGGAAGAAGGCGAGCTCGCGGTAGGCACTCTCGAGGTCCGGTGAGGCGGCCGGGTTGCCGAGCTGGCGCTGCGCCGCGAAGAGCTTCGCGACCTCCTCCTGGAGCCGGGCTCGCAACGGCGTGCGCTCGTAGCTGCCGCTCCGGTTGCGCCGGCGCTGCGCCAGCTCGCGGTCGAGGGCGAGCATCTCGCCGAAGGTCCGCCAGCCCGCGAGCTTCGCGTCCGTGGCCAAGATCGCCGGGAGCATCTTGCCGGTTTCGCTCTTGTTGTCGCGGTCGCGCTTGCTGTTCGACCTGAAGCCGCGGTGGTTGGCGATGTGGATCAGCACCCGCGCCCACTCGCCGGGCTCGAGCCGGCGGTCGAGCCCCTCCGCGCGCAGCTTCCAGACGAGATCGCCGCACGCGCCCTTCGGCAGCGGGCCCGGATCGGCGGGCAGGCCGTGCTCGGCGAGCAGGCGGCGGATCGCGCGGTTGCGCTGGCGGCGGCGGCGGACCACGCGGCGCTGGCCGCGCGCCTGGCGGCGGGCCTTGTTCTTGAGCTCCCTGGTCTTGGGCTCCTCGGGCACGTCGAAGCAGCGCGCCCCGCAGGCGGCGATCGCGAACTCGCCCTGCACCTCGCCGGTCGCGGGGTCGATCTCGGGCAGCTCGACGACCGCCCAGCCGCAGGAGCCGATGCCGATGTCGAGACCGAGCACGCGCGCCATGGCCGCCTCCGGAATTCGCCACTTGCGATGGTCGCCAATCTGGCGAGAATGCGGCGCGTCCAGCAAGGGGAAGACCGTGGCGGTCCCACGGTAAGGTATCCCGCCGGGGGAGGAACCCGGCAAACACCGAGGGGTACACCCGCTCCGGCCGCGAGGCCGGAGCGGGGATCTCCCGGGTGGGGACGGGGGCGCGGTCAGGGTGTCGGGTCGAGGCGGTGGACCTCGACCGCGGCGGCGCGGCCGTCGAGGCGCAGGCGGCCGAGGGATGCCTGCGGGAGCGTCCCGTCGAGCCGGTCGGCGGTGGCGCCGTCGAGCAGGATCCGGGTACCAGCCGCGGGTACGGGGGCGAGGCGCGCATCCAGCGCCTCGAGCCGGGCGGCGACGTTGACCGCGTCGCCGAGCACGACCCGGGCGCCGAGCACGACCCGGGCGCCGAGCACGACCCGGGCGCCGAGCGCGGCCTGCAGGCGGGTGCGCGCGACCGTCCCGGTGGCGAGCCCGAGGCCCTACTCAACGCCAGCATCTTTTTCGACTTCCGCCCGCTCTTGGGCCACAC
>JBBIIE010000241.1:0-4995 GCA_037446605.1 Geminicoccaceae bacterium
CCGCACCGGCCGGCCCGCGCCGGGCCGACCCGGCCAACCTCTACCGCCTCGCGATCGTCGCCCGCACGCCCGCCGGGCGGACCGCGGTCCGCTCGGCCCGCCTCCTCCTGAAGCCGGGCGAGGACCGGCCGGTGCGGATCGTGGACTGGTCGGGGCCCGAGCTGCTACCGGACGACCCGTTCCTCGCGGAGGGCACCTGAATGGCGCTCGCCGGCGCCACCGCAGCGCCCGGTGAGGACGGGTTCCTCGCCTGGTGGCTCGACGAGCTCCGCGCCCTGCTGCCGGCGCGGCCGGCGCGGCGCCGCGCCGCGCCGCGCGGCCCGCTGCTGTTCTATCGCGACGGCGTCGTGCGCGTGCTCGAGGCGCGCAGGGGCGGGGTGGCCGAGACCGGGAGCTTCCTCCTGGAGCGGCCACGCGCCGCCGCCGACCGGCTGCCGGCGCGGATCGACCGGCTGGCGCCGACCGCCCTGATCGACCGGCTGCGCCGGCACCGCCGACTCGTCCTCCGCTTCGCCCCGGAGCACGGGCTGCTCGGCCGCGACCTGCTGCCGGCCGGAGCCCTGGCCCAGCTGCACGACATCGTCGGGCACCGGCTCGACTCCCTGACGCCCTGGACCGCCGAGCAGGCCTGGTTCGACGTCGAGGTGACGGCGCGCCGCCCGGACGGCCGGATCGAGGTCGCGGTCGCGGCCCTGCAGCGCGAGCTCGTGCAGCGCGTGCGCGAGCGCCTGGCCGAGCTCGGGCTCGAGGTCGGCCGGGTCGACCTCGGCGACGCCGACGGCCCGCTCCGCCCGCGCTTCGATCTCGGCGAGGCCGACCGGCCCGAGCGGGGCTCGCTCGTCCGCCTGCTCGTGGCCGGAGGGGTGGGCGCGCTGCTGCTCGCCGGAGCGGCGCTCGCCGGCTCCGAGATCCACGCCCGCAGCGTGGTCCTGGCCGACCGCGCGCGCGCCGCCGCGGCGCTCGAGGATCGGCTGTCGGATCTGCCCGGGCTGCGCGAGCGGTTGGAAGCGCTCAGGGCCGAGGCGGGCCTCCTCGCCGGGCGGCTGCGCGCGACGCCCTCGGCCCTCGCCGTCCTCGAGGAGCTGAGCCGCATCCTGCCCGACGACGTGTTCCTGAGCGAGCTCACCCTCGAGCGCGACCGGCTCCTGATCGGCGGGTTCGCGGCGAGCGCCTCGCCGCTCGTGCCGCTGCTCGAGGCGCTGCCGAGCCTCGAGGACGTCCGCTTCCACGCGCCGAGCAGCAAGGCCGCGCTCGCCGGCGCCGACGGGGAGCGCCGCGAGGTCGAGCGCTTCGCCCTCGCGGCCCGCGTCATCGGCCGGCGCGGGGCGGTCCCGTGAGGCGCCTGCCGGCCGGCCTGCGGCGTGTGGCCGCACTCGCGCTGTTGGCCCTCCTGGTCCTGGGCCTGGGGCTGCTCGCCTGGGCGCCGGTGCGTTGGATCGCCGCCCAGGACCGCGAGCTGGCGCTGGTCGAGGCGCGCATCGCCGAGCTGCGCGGGCGGATCGCCGAGCGCGAGCAGCTCCTGGCCGAGCGCCGCCTGCTCGAGGCGGCACTCGCCGACGAGAGCCTGTTCGTGCGCGCGGCGACCCCGGCGCTGGCCGCGGCCGCGCTGCAGGGCCACGTCGACGCCGCGATCCGCGAGCACGGCGGCGAGGTGCGCACGGTCCAGGTGCTGGAGCCGACCGAGGCCCCGCCCTTCGTCGAGGTCGGGCTCCGGCTGACGCTGGTGGCCGAGCTCGGGAGCCTGGTCGGGCTCCTGCACGCGATCGAGACGAGCCGCCCGCTGCTGCTCGTCCGCTCCCTGCAGCTGCGGGCGCGCGGCGACCAGCCGACCGCCGAGGCCCCGCCGCTCGAGACCGTGATCGAGCTCGCGGCGTTCAACCTGCGCGGCTGAGCGGGTCGCGCTCTTCACCCTTTCTCAACCTCAGCCGTGGCAGGAACCGGGCGAGCGAGGGAGCGAGGCGAATGGCCGAGGTGATCTACCGACCGGGCGACAGCGACGAGCGACCCTGGGGCCGCTGGCGGGTGCTCGACGTGGGCGAGGGCTTCGTGGTGAAGCGCATCACCGTGGCGCCCGGGGGCATCCTGTCCCTGCAGCTCCACCATCACCGCTCCGAGCACTGGTTCGTCGCCCGCGGCACCGCCCGGGTGACGCTCGGCGACCGTGAGCGCGACGTGCCGGCGGGCGGCCACGTCGACATCCCGGTGGGTACCGCGCACCGCGTGGCCAACCCGGGCGCAACGTCCCTGGAGCTGATCGAGGTGCAGCACGGGGAGCGCCTCGACGAAAGCGACATCGTCCGGCTCGAGGACCGCTACGGGCGCAGCTGAGGGTTGCGCCTCCGGCGGTGCGCGCCGCCGCGCAGGGGGTCGGCGGACGTGCCGATTGTCGCATTCCCAGACCGCGCGTAACCGGGAACATCCGGCGACGGAGGCGCGTGATGGGCAAGGTGGTACTGGTTACGGGCGGGTCGCGCGGGATCGGTGCGGCGGTCTGCCGGCTCGCCGCACGGGACGGCTGGGACGTGGCGATCGCCTTCCGGCAACGCGCGGATGCGGCCGCGCGGGTCGCCGAGGACGTCCGGGCGCAGGGGCGCCGGGTGATCGCGCTGGCCTGCGACATCACCGACCCGCGCTCGGTCTGTGGCCTGTTCGAGCGGACCGCGGCCGAGCTCGGCTACGTCGAGGCGCTGGTCAGCAATGCCGGGGTGATCCACCGGGCGGCGCCGCTCGTCGACATCCCGCCCGAGGAGATCCGCCGGATCGTCGAGACCGATCTCCTCGCCCACATCGTCTGCAACCGGGAAGCGGTCCGCCGCATGGCCCGCTCGCGCGGCGGCCGCGGCGGGGTGATCGTCAACATCTCCTCGATGGCGCCCGAGCTCAAGGGTGCGGGCGGCTTCGTGCCCTACGCCGCGGCCAAGGCCGGGATCGACGTCCTGACCGAGGGACTCGGCAAGGAGGTCGCGCACGAGGGCATCCGCGTGAACGCCCTGCGGCCGGGGCTGATCGACACCGACATGCAGGCCGACACGGGCGTTCCCGAGCGCATCCAGCGCTTCGGCCCGACCGTGCCGCTCGGCCGTGCCGGCCGGCCCGAGGAGGTCGCCGAGGCGGTCGTCTGGCTGCTCTCGGACAAGGCGAGCTACGTGGCCGCCACGGTCTTCAACGTGAGCGGCGGCCGCTGAGTGAAGGGCGGCCGCCGGGCCGGGGCCGCCGCCCGGCCGCTCAGAGGCCCTCCAGGAAGGCCAGCAGATCGGCGATCGCCGCCGGCTCGAGCTGCACCTCGGGCATCGCCGGGTGGCCGGTCACGAGCCCCTCGGCCAGGCCCTCGGCGAGGCTCTCGATCGGGTAGCGCTCGCGGAGCGTCCGGAACGGCGGGGCCGCGGGCAACGGGCTCGGATCGCTCGGCGCGAGCGCGTGGCAGCGGCCGCAGAGCCCGGTCGCGAGCGCCCGCCCCGCCTCGGCGTCGCCGGCCGCGGCCGACGGTGCGGCGAGTGCGGCGAGCAGGGCCGCCGCCGAGACGATGCTCCTCACTGGTCGGCGAGCCACTGCTCGACCACCTCGAGGCGCTGCCAGCCGGGCACCGTGGCGCGCGGATCGACCGAGCGCCATTTCGGGTGGTAGGCGTCGGTGTGCAGGACCGGCAGGCCGTCGAGCATCCGCCGGACGAACCGGACCACCCGGTCGTTCCGGCTGGTGCCGGGCTTCCAGTTGTAGGCCGCCATGACCGCTCCCACGGCGATGGTCGGCACGCGCTCGCCCTCGCCGATGAGGTTCGGATAGTCGGCCGGCCCGAGTTCGGCGTCCAGATAGGTGTCCTCGAGCCCCTTGGTGAGCTCGAGCGGCAGCAGGCGCAGGCCGTGCTCGCTGCCGATCTCGCGGAAATATGTTGCGGGCTTGCCGACCACGAAGATCGCCGCGGCGATCCCGCCGGCCTTGAGCGCCGCGAGCGCCTCGGAGTTCGACAGGTTCAAGGGCTCGACCGGGATGTCCTCGGCGTCGAGGATGATCTTGGCGGTCATCGCCGTGCCGCTGCCCTTGGGGCCGAAATTGACCCGCCGACCGGCGAGATCCTTGAGGGTCGCGATCTCCGGGCGGGCGAGCACGTGGACCTCCTCGTCGTAGAGGCGGACGACGTAGCGGATCTTGCTCTCGATGCCCGGGAAGACCTTGTCCTCGCGCAGGAAGCGCAGGACGTCCGACTGCACGATCGCGACGTCGACGTTGCGCAGGTAGAGCAGATCGGCGATGTTCTGCACGGAACCCTTGCCGAGCATCGCCACGACCCGGAGCTCGCCCGGGGCGTCGAGCGCGTCCGAGAGGTCCTGGGCGAAGCGGGCGTAGGTGCCGGACACGCTGCCCGCGACGATCCCGACCGTGTCGCGGTTGGCGCGCTCGACCTCACCCGCCGCCCGTGCGCCGCCGGCCGCACCGAGCACACCCACTGCCGCCAGGACCGCCGCCCCGAGCATCGCCCGCCGTCGCATCGTCGCTTCCTCCCGCCGCCGCCGAACCCGGCTTCTGCCCGACCGCGACGCCGCGCGCAACCGGTCGATTCCCGACGACATCTGGAAAGCGCAGATGATCGCGAATAGAGTGCGGGCGGTGGGAGAGGAGGGAGCGGCGATGTGTCGGGTGATTTCTTTCGCCGTCTTTCTGCTCGCTTCGATGGTGACCGGAGGCGGGCCGCGGGCGGACGAGCGCAGCGAGTCCATGGCGCTCCTGCGCGAGGCCCTGGGCGCGGTCGAGCGGGCCGAGGCGGCCGCCTCGCCGGGGGAGCGGCTGCAGCTGCTCGAGCAGGCGGCGGCGCTCGTGGCGCGCCTCGGCCGCGACTACGCCTCGACCTATGTCGGGCTGCGCCTCGCGACCGGGCAGCCGATCGGGGCGCTCGATCCGAGGGCGCTCGAACGGCGCCTCGCCGAAGCCCGCGGCAGCGGCACGGCGCCGGCGGCGGGGGCGTCGGCCGCCAGCTGGCGGGCCTTGACCTGGCTGGAC
>JBBIIE010000242.1:0-4995 GCA_037446605.1 Geminicoccaceae bacterium
CGGCCGCGGTGGCGGCGGCGTGCGTGACCGGCATGCGGAGACTCCAAGGCTGTCCGCGTCCGCTCATATAAGCCGGCGGCGGTCGCGATCCAGGCGCGGGCCGGGGCGTCGCGGGCGGGGAGGGGGGCGGTGGCGGCACCGGATCTGGGCGCCAATCTCTGGGCGATGTTCGAGGCGGCCGCCCGGCGCGACGGCGACCGGCCGTTCCTCTGGCGGCGCGAGGCCGGGAGCTGGCGGTCGCGCTCCTGGCGCGCGGTGCACGAGCAGGCCCGCGCGCTCGCCCGCTGCCTCGCCGCGCACGGCATCCGCCCGGGCGAGCGGGTGGCGATCGTGGCCGAGAACCGGCCGGAATGGTGCGTCGCCGACCTCGCGGCTCTCGCCCTCGGCGCGGTCACCGTACCGGCCTACACGACCTGGACCGCGGACGACCTCGCCTACGTGCTCGAACACGCCGACGCCCGCGCGGTCGTGGTCGGCGGCGGTCCGATTCCGGGCCGCGTCGCCCCGGCGCTCGCCCGCTGCCGCGAGCTCCGCCTCGTGGTCGCGATCGAGACGCCGCCCGTGCTCGAGGCGGGCCCACCGGTGCTCGGCTTCACGGCGGCGCTCGCCGCGGGCGAAGGCGCGGGTGGCGAACTGCCCGGCGCCGCCGCCGCGCGCCGGGAGCTCGCCTGCTTCATCTACACTTCCGGCACCGGCGGGCGCCCCAAGGGCGTGATGCTGAGCCACGCCAGCATCATGGCCAACATCGAGGGGGCCTGGGACCTGCTCGAGGAGGTCGGGCTCGGCGACGACGCCTTCCTCTCCTTCCTGCCGCTGAGCCACGCCTACGAGCACACCGCGGGCCTGCACCTGCCGATCGCGATGGGTGCCCAGATCTGGTACGCCGAGGGCGTCGAGCGGCTGGCCGCCGACCTGCTCGAGGCGCGGCCCACGATCTTCACCTGCGTGCCGCGCCTGCTCGAGGTCCTGCGCCAGCGGATCCTGGCCGGCGTCGCCCGCCAGGGCGGCCTGCGCGCCCGCCTGTTCGAGCTCGCGCTGGCGCTCGGCCGCCGTCGGCTGGAGGGCGACGGCCGGCTCGACCCGGCGCGCGCGCTGCTCGACCGGGCCCTCGACCCGCTCGTCCGCGCCAAGGTGCGCGCCCGGTTCGGCGGCCGGCTCAAGGCCATGGTCTCGGGTGGCGCGCCGCTCAGCCCGGAGGTCGGGCGCTTCTTCCTGGCGCTCGGCGTGCCGCTGCTGCAGGGCTACGGCCAGACCGAGGCGGGGCCGGTGATCAGCGCCACCCGGCCGCGCCGCAACCGCATCGAGACGGTGGGCCCGCCCTTGCGCGGGGTCGAGGTCGAGATCGCCCCGGACGGCGAGATCAAGGTGCGCGGCGCGCTCGTGATGGCGGGCTACCACAAGGATCCCGCGGCGACCGCCGCCACGGTCCGCGACGGCTGGCTGCACACCGGCGACATCGGTGCGCTCGACCCCGACGGCTGTCTGCGGATCACCGACAGGAAGAAGGACATCATCGTGCTCTCGGGCGGCGACAACGTGGCGCCGCAGCGGATCGAGGGCGTGCTGGGGCTCGAGCCCGAGATCGCCCAGGTGGTGGTGTTCGGTGACCGCAGGCCGCATCTGGTGGCGCTCGTGGTGCCGGCGAAGGAGCTGCTCGAGGAGGCCCGGGCGCGTGCCGCCCGGGCCGACGGCTCCGATCCGGCCGCCGACCCGGAGCTGCGGGCGCGCATCGAGGCCGCGGTCGCCCGCGCCAACGCCGGGCTCTCGGCGCAGGAGCGGGTCCGCCGGGTCGAGATCCTGGGCGAGCCGTTCACGATCGAGAACGGGCTCATGACCCCGACCCTGAAGCTGCGCCGGGCGCGCATCTACGCCGCCCACGGCGCGACCCTCGAGCGGCTCTACGGCGCCGCCGCCTGAGCCGCGTCCGGTCCGCGCCGGGAAGGCTCGGGGCACAGAAAGAAGGCCGCCCGGGACGGGCGGCAGTGCAGGGGGGCAGGGCTTCGAGGTTGCGCCGGCCGGGGCGCCGGCGGGGTCGAGGCAGGGGACGTCGGCACGCCGGAGGGATGCGCCGATCGGAGGATCGGTCGGCCGTCCGGTCGGCCGCGGGGCTTTCCTTGTGGTTCTCCTCGGCGCGGATAACCTCACAACATCTCGGCGAAGTCAACGAAGCCCGCCACAAGACCTAGGAGTTATCCACCGAAAGTTGTGGGTCGTCCCCGGGATCCCCGGCCGCCCGGCTACGATCCCCCGGGCCGCAACGCGATCATCGTGGCCTGCAGGAGGGCGACCGCGACCTCCTCGCCCTCGCGCGTCACCACCACCTCCGCCCGGGTCACGGTGAGCGTGCGCCCGGCGCGCACCACCTCGCCGCGGGCGATCGCCCGCGCGCCGCGCGCCGGTGCCAGGAGGTTGATCTCGAGCTCGACGGTGAGCACGCGCGCGTCCGCCGGCATCAGCGTGAAGGCGGCGTAGCCCGCGGCGCTGTCGGCGATGGTGGTGAGCACGCCGGCGTGGAATAAGCCGTCCTGCTGCGTGAGCTCGGGGCGGAAGGGCAGCGCCACGACGCAGCGTCCGGGCTCGACGAGCTGGAGCTCGGCGCCGAGGTGGCGCATCACGCCCTGCGCCGCGAAGCTCGTGCGCACCCGTTCCGCGAAGCCGGGGTCGGGCGGCACCCGTCCGCCGCTCAAGCCCCGCTCCGCCGCCGCGCCCGCGCCCGCCTCGCGGCCTCGGCGCGCTGCCGCTTCTCCTCGCGCACGCCACGCCGCTGGGCTGCCGGCGGCGCCGCCGCGGCCGGAGCGACCGGCAGGCCGAGCTCGTGCTGCTCCAGGCGGCGGATCTCGTCGCGCAGCCGCGCCGCCTCCTCGAACTCGAGGTCGGCCGCGGCCTCGCGCATGCGCCGCTCGAGCTCGGCCAGGTGCGCGGCCAGGTCCTGGCCCACGAGGGTGCGCGGCGCGTCCGGGCCGAGCTCGACCGTGACGTAGTCGCGCTCGGCGACCGAGCCCAGGATGTCGGCGATCTGCTTCCTGACCGACTGCGGCGTGATGCCGTGCGCCTCGTTCCAGGCGATCTGCTTGGCGCGCCGGCGGTTGGTCTCGCGGATCGCGGCCTCGAGCGAGCCGGTCATGGTGTCGGCGTAGAGGATGACGCGGCCCTCGGCATTCCGCGCCGCCCGGCCGATGGTCTGCACGAGCGAGGTCTCGGAGCGCAGATAGCCCTCCTTGTCGGCATCGAGGATCGCCACGAGCCCGCATTCCGGGATGTCGAGGCCCTCGCGCAGGAGGTTGATGCCGACCAGCACGTCGAACCGGCCGAGCCGCAGGTCGCGGACGATCTCGATGCGCTCGAGCGTGTCGATGTCGGAGTGCAGGTAGCGCACCCGCACCCCCTGCTCGTGCAGGTACTCCGAGAGGTCCTCGGCCATCCGCTTGGTGAGCGTGGTGACCAGCACGCGCAGCCCCTTCTCGCGGCAGGCGCGGCACTCGGCCAGCAGATCGTCGACCTGGCGGTCGACCGGGCGGACCTCGCAGACCGGATCGACGAGGCCGGTCGGGCGGATCACCTGCTCGACGAACACGCCGCCGGTGCGGCCGAGCTCGAAGGGGCCGGGCGTGGCCGAGACGAAGATCGTCTCCGGCCGCATGGCGTCCCACTCCTCGAACTTGAGCGGGCGGTTGTCGCAGCAGGACGGCAGCCGGAAGCCGTACTCGGCGAGCGTCGACTTGCGGTGCCAGTCGCCGCGGAACATGCCGCCCAGCTGCGGCACGGTGACGTGGCTCTCGTCGACGAACAGGAGCGCGTTCGCCGGCAGGTACTCGAACAGGGTCGGCGGCGGCTCGCCCGGCTTGCGGCCGGTGAGGTAGCGCGAATAGTTCTCGATGCCCGGGCAGGAGCCGGTCGTGACGATCATCTCGAGGTCGGCCGTGGTGCGCTGCTCGAGCCGCTCGGCCTCGAGCAGCCGACCCTGGCCGCGCAGCTCCTCCAGCCGCTCGCGCAGCTCGACCTTGATCGCCTCGACCGCCTGCTGGAGGGTCGGCCGCGGCGTCACGTAGTGGCTGCTCGGGTAGAGCCGGACCTGCTCCAGCCGGGCGGTGCGCTCGCCGGTCAGGGGATCGAGCTCGGAGATCCGCTCGATGCGGTCGCCGAACAGGCTCACCCGCCAGGCGCGGTCCTCGAGGTGCGCCGGGAAGATCTCGATCACGTCGCCCTTGGCGCGGAACGTGCCGCGCGCGAGCTCCAGGTCGTTGCGCCGGTACTGCAGCTCGACCAGGCCGCGCAGGAGCTGCTGGCGGTCGACCGTCTGGCCCTCGCGCAGGCCGAGCGTCATCCGCGCATAGACCTCGGGCGAGCCGATGCCGTAGATGCAGGAGACCGAGGCCACGATCAGCACGTCGTCGCGCTCGAGCAGTGCCCGCGTCGCGCTGTGCCGCATCCGGTCGATCTGCTCGTTGATGCTCGCCGTCTTCTCGATGTAGGTGTCGCTGCGCGGGACGTACGCCTCGGGCTGGTAGTAGTCGTAGTAGCTGACGAAATACTCGACCGCGTTGTTCGGGAAGAAGCTCTTCATCTCGCCGTAGAGCTGCGCGGCGAGGATCTTGTTCGGTGCGAGGATCAGCGTCGGGCGCTGCAGCCGCGCCACGACGTTGGCCATGGTGAAGGTCTTGCCGGAGCCGGTGACGCCGAGCAGCACCTGGTCGCGCTCGCCGCGGGCGATGCCGGCGACCAGCTCCTCGATCGCCTGCGGCTGGTCGCCGGCGGGCGCCCAGTCCGACACCAGCTCGAAGCGCCGGCCGGCTTCCGGGCGGTCGCGGGCGCTCGTCTCGGGCAGTGGATCCCCGAGCCGGTCGAGAACGTTGAGCGCCTCGCTGCGCATCGCGCACCCCGCCTTGGCCGAGCCGGCAAGATGGCGCCGGGCGGGGGCGCGCTCAAGGGCGCGTGCGGGGGCGCGCTCGAGGGCGCGTGCGGGGGCGCGCTCGAGGGCGCGTGCGGGGGCGCGCT
>JBBIIE010000243.1:0-4993 GCA_037446605.1 Geminicoccaceae bacterium
GCTCTTCCGATCTTTGTCGCCGAACAATCAGAACAGCACGCGCGCGACCTTCCAGACGATGCTTCCGTTCAACCGTACCGACCTGGAACGCCTCTTCCCGACCACGATCTGGAAGAAGGCCGAGAACCTCGTGGCCAACGGCGCCGTCATCGACGTCGAGGTCGAACGTGACGGACGATCGGTCACCGGCCGGATCAAGGGCGAGCGACGCGCGCCCTTCCTGACCCGGGTGAAGATCGCCAACGGTCGTGGCGGGCGGGTCAAGATCACCTCGACCTGCACCTGCCTCGTCTACTCCGAGTGCGAGCACGCCGCGGCGACGCTCCTGGGCGTGCTCGACAAGACCGCCACCCCCTCGCCCGACGACGTGGTGGGCTCGATCGACCAGGAGGTCGAGGCCTGGATCGGTGCGGTCAACGGCGCCGCGCGCCAGCCCGCCGCCAACGGCCACGGCGAGGGCGCCGAGTGCATCCTCTACCTGCTCGAGCCGGCGCAGCGCGCCTGGCGCGACCAGGGCATGGCGCAGCCGATCATGGTCGCCACGGTGCGCGCCCGCCAGCTCGCCGGCGGTGCCTACGGCCGCGAGCAGCCGGTGGCGATCACCAATCTGGTGAGCGAGGAGGCGCCCTCCTTCGTCGGCCTCGAGGACCAGATCATCGGCCGGCTCCTGGGCGGCGTGCCGAGCAACACGCGCCGTCTGGGGGCCGCCGCCGACGGCGAGACGCTGCGCCGGATCCTGGAGACCGGCCGCTGCCACTGGCGCAACGGGCAGGGCCTGCCGCTGCGCCATGCCGAGCCGCGCAAGGGCCGCTTCTACTGGCGCTTCGACGCCGAGGGGCAGCAGCGCTGCGTGTGCGAGCTCGAGCGCGGCGGCGACGAGACGGTGATCGTGGCGCTCGGACAGCCCTGGTACATCGACGTCAAGTCCCGCGAGGTGGGTCCGGTCGAGACGGTGGTGCCCGAGCGGGTCGCCACCCTGCTGCTGCGCGCCCCTGCGATCCCGGCTACGGTCGCCACGCTCGTGCGCCAGAAGCTGCAGCCCTCGGCCGAGGTCCTGCCGCTGCCCGAGCCGCTCAAGAAGCGCGAGCAGCTCGAGGTCAAGCCGGCGCCCCGCATCCACCTCCATTGCCCGCGCGTGCTGGTCAGCCGCGGCACCGGCTGGGACCGCCGCGAGGAGGAGGTCGACCTGCCGCTCGCCCGGGTCACCTTCGACTATGCGGGCTGCGAGGTCGGCTGGCAGGACGGCCGCACCGAGCTCAACCACGTGGTGGACAACCGGCTGCTCGTCATGCCGCGCGACGCGGTCACCGAGGTCCAGCTCATCGAGCGGCTGAACGCCCTCGGGCTGCAGCCGCTCGGCCCCACCGGGCTCGGCCGCTTCGCCCCCGAGACGGCGCGTCAGGACTTCACCTTCGAGGAGGACGAGGAGGACGACGATATCTCGATGCGCTGGGTCGAGTTCAACCACAGGGAGCTGCCCCGCCTGCAGGCCGAGGGCTGGAAGGTCAGCTTCTCGGAGAACTACCCCTACCGCGTCGTGCAGGCCGACGAGGACTGGCGCGTCGACGTCACCGACACCGGCATCGACTGGTTCGATCTCGACATCGGCATCAACGTCGGCGGCGAGAAGATCTCGCTCCTGCCGGTGCTGCTCGATCTGTTCCGTCGCGCCCCCGAGGAGCTCGGCGCCGCCCAGCTCGAGAGCTTCGGCGACGACCCGGTCTACGGCTCGCTGCCGGACGGCCGCCTCGTGCCGATCCCGGCCTCGCGGCTCAAGGCGGTGCTGGACGCCCTGCACGAGCTGTTCGCCGGCGGACGGGTCAAGGAGGGCGAGCCGTTGCGGCTGGCCCGCGCCGAGGCGACCCGGCTCGTCACGCTCGAGGGTGCCCTGCCCGGCGGCCAGCTGCGCTGGAGCGGCGGCGATCAGCTCCGCGCCATGGCCAGGCGCCTCGTCGAGAGCGGGGGCGTGCCGATGGTGCCGCAGCCGGCCGCGCTCAGGGCCCAGCTCCGCCCCTACCAGCAGCAGGGCCTGTCCTGGCTGCAGTTCCTCTCGAGCGTCGGGCTCTCGGGCGTGCTCGCCGACGACATGGGCCTCGGCAAGACGCTGCAGGCGCTCGCCCACATCCTCATGGAGAAGCAGTGCGGCCGGCTCGAGGAGCCGGTGCTGGTGGTGGCGCCCACGAGCCTGATCCCGACCTGGCGGAGCGAGATCCGCAAGTTCGCCCCCGACCTCGACCTGCTCGTCCTGCAGGGCAACGACAGGAGGGAGCTGTTCGAGCAGATCGACCGGCACGACGTGGTGCTGACCAGCTACGCGCTCCTCATCCGCGACCGCGACGAGCTCGTGCAGCGCCGCTTCCGGCTCGTGATCCTGGACGAGGCGCAGGCGATCAAGAACCCGACGACCAAGCTCGCGCGGACCGCCGTGCAACTGCAGGCCGAGCAGCGCCTGGCACTCACCGGCACGCCGATCGAGAACCACTTGGGCGAGCTCTGGTCGGTCTTCAACTTCCTCGCCCCCGGCCTGTTGGGCGACCGCGAGGTGTTCCGCCGGGTGTTCCGCAACCGCATCGAGAAGGAGGGCGACAGCGACCGCCAAGCGCTGCTCGTGGCCCGGGTCAAGCCGTTGATGCTGCGCCGGACCAAGGAGCAGGTGGCGCCCGAGCTGCCGCCCAAGACCGAGATGCTGCGCGAGATCGACCTCGGCGACAGCCAGCGCGACCTCTACGAGAGCGTACGGCTGGCCATGCACGAGCGGGTCCGCGCCGAGATCCAGGCGCGCGGACTCGCCCAGTCCAACATCGCCATCCTCGAGGCGCTCCTCAAGCTCCGCCAGGTCTGCTGCGATCCGAGGCTGCTCAAGAGCCAGCGTCCGGAGGAGCCGGTCGGCTCGGCCAAGTTCGAGCTGCTGATGGAGATGCTGCCCAACATGGTCGAGACCGGGCGGCGCATCATCGTCTTCAGCCAGTTCGTGGAGATGCTCGATCTCATCGACGAGGGGTTGACGCAGCAGGGGCTGCCCTTCGTCAAGCTGACCGGGCGGACGCGCGACCGCGAGACGCCGGTCAAGCGCTTCCAGTCGCTCGAGGTTCCGATCTTCCTGATCAGCCTCAAGGCCGGTGGTGTGGGCCTGACGCTGACGGCGGCCGACACGGTGATCCACTACGATCCCTGGTGGAACCCGGCGGTCGAGGCGCAGGCGACCGACCGCGCCCACCGCATCGGCCAGGACAAGACGGTGTTCGTCTACCGGCTGATCGCCGCGGGCACGGTCGAGGAGAAGATGGTCGAGCTGCAGGGCCGCAAGAAGGCCCTCTACGAGGGCGTGCTGGGCGGTGGCGGCGCCGGGCTGAGCTTCACCGAGGACGACATCGAGAGCCTGTTCGCGCCCTTGCCGCGGAGCTGAGCCGGGCGGCACCGGTGCCGCGCCGCGAGCGCCGGGAGGGCGAGCGCCAGCCCGGTCGCCACGAGCGGCAGGAGGGCCAGGAGGAGTGCCGCGACCGCGGTCCGCCTGCGGTCGCCGCCGGCAGCCAACGCCATCGTCTCGGTGGCGAGGGTGACGACCCGGCCGCCGCCGGCCGCGAGCGTCAGCAGGTACTGGGCGGCGCTCACCGAGATCCCGATCGCCGCGGCCGCCAGGACCGGGCCGAGCAGGAGCGGCAGGCTCACCCGGTGGAGCGCGCCGAGCCGGCCGCAGCCCAGGCAGCGGGCGGCGGCCACGAGGCGCGGGTCGAGCCCGGCCCAGGGCCCGCGCAGCACGAGCCAGGTGTAGGGCAGGACCAGCACGAGGTGGGCCAGCACCACCCCGGCCGGGCCGTCGGCGAAGCCGAGCCGGACGAGGAGCACCTGCAGGCCGAACAGGAGGGCGATCTGCGGCACCAGGAGCGGCAGCCAGAGGAGCGCCATCGCCCGGCCGCCGCGATCCGGCGCCTCGAGGGCCGCGATCGTCGCCCCGAGCGCCACGAGCGTGCTCGCCGCGGCGATCGCGGTGGTGGTGGCGAGCACCGGGCCGAGCAACGGCAGCGCGGCGCGCCAGGCGGCGGCATCCGGGCCGGTCGGCAGGAGCGCGGGGAAGCGCCAGCTCGCCGCCAGCGACCAGGCGAGCAGCACGACGAGGCCGGCCAGTGCGGCGCCCGGCACGAGGACCGCCGCCGCCCGGCCGAGCGCGGCCGTGGCCAGCACGAGCGGGCGGGGTAGCGGGCGCGGCCGGGCCAGGAGCGCTTCCAGGAGCCGGCCGGTGAGGGCGAGCGCGACGCCGAGGCCGGTCAGCAGCAGCGCTCCGGCGCTGGCCACGAGCCGGCGGTCGAGGTCGGGGTCGGCGAGCCAGCGCCAGAGGAGGACGGCCAGCGGCGGCGGTGCCGTGGGGCCGAGGACCAGCGCCATGTCGACCGCCGACAGGCCGTAGGCGAGCACGGCGAGCGTGGGCAGGCGCAGGGACGGCCAGAGCTGCGGCAGGGCCACCTCGAGCCAGGCCGCGACCGGGCCGCGGCCGAGCGCCCGGGCGGCACCGAGCTGATGGTCGAGGCCGGGCCGGTCCGCCGCGGCGAGGAGGACGAAGAGCAGGAAGGGCGCCTCGCGCAGCGCCAGGGCCAGGGTCAGGGCGACCGCCCAGGGGTCCTGCACGGTGGCCAGCGCGGGCGGCCGCTCCAGCCCCAGCGCCGGGGCCAACAGGCGCAGGACGAGGCCCGAGGGTGCGACCAGGAAGGCGAAGCCCACGGCCGAGGCGGCGTGCGGGGTGGCGAGCAGCGGCGGCAGCAGCGCCCGGATCCGCGCCTCGGCCGGCCGGCCGTGCAGCGCGGCGGCGATCGCCACGGCGAGGCCGAGCGCCAGGAGGGTCGAGCCGACGCCGCTCGAGACCGCAAGGAGTGTGGCGCGGCCGAGCCCGGGCGTGGCGAGCAGCACCCGCCAGGGGTCGAGCGAGGGCCCGTGGTGGCCGAGCGCCGGCAGGAAGCCGAGCGCCGGCAGGAGCGTGCCGAAGAGCCCGGCGCCGGCC
>JBBIIE010000244.1:0-4986 GCA_037446605.1 Geminicoccaceae bacterium
CCACGCTCCGGCACGAGCCTCCTGGCCCGCATGCTCGATGCGCATCCCTCGATCGGCCTCGCCGACGAGCTCTGCTTCTTCGACATCGTGCTCGGCGCCCGCAGCCAGATCCCCGAGGTCGACAGCGCCGAGCGGATCGATCGGTTCCTCGAGCTCCTGCCGAAGATGGACCATGTCCGCTACTGGGCGGACGGTGCGGCCCTGATCGCAGCCGCGGCCGAGCGGCTGCGCGCCGACCCGCGGCCGAGCTGGGCCGCCTTCTACCGCCACCTCATGGAAAGCCGTGCCGCGGCGCTCGGCAAGCGCCGCTTCGGCGAGAAGACGCCCTGGAACGTGCGTCACCTCGAGGCGCTCGAAGCCCTCTTCCCGAACGCCCGCTTCGTCCACATCGTCCGCGATCCACGCGCCGTGGTGGCCTCGAAGCGCAAACTGCCGCGCACCTCGCGCGACGTCGTCACGAATGCCGTCAAATGGTCGATCGACGTCGCCGCCGCCGCCCGGTACCGGAACGGCTCGCCGGACCGCGCGGCGCGGCTGCTCGAGATCCGCTACGAGGACCTCGTGCGGAGCCCGGAGATCGTGCTGCGTCGGGTGACCGACTTCCTGGGCGAGCCCTTCGATCCGGCGATGCTCGCCTTCGCCGAGGCCGGCGAACTCGCCTTCAAGGACCAACCCTGGCGCGAGGGTGTGCGGCGGCCGCTGTTCGACAGCTCGCTCGAGGCCTGGCGGGGCGAGCTCTCGCCCGCCCAGCTCGGGCTCGTCCAACGCCTCGCCCGCACCGGCATGGCCCGCTACGGCTACGCGGCCGAGCCGGTCCCGCTGCGCGCGCTCGCCGAGCTGCCGTTGCAATTCCTGCGCGAATTTTCGGCCTGGCTCGCCTTCAAACGTGCCGAGGCCCGTATTCGCGCCGAAGAGCCCGGTATTCGCTTCCGCGCCCGCGCGGTACCGCTCTACAAGCTGCTGGTGCAGGTCATCCTCAAGGGTGGCGGTCTGAGCGGCCTTCTGTGAGTCGGGCCACCGATCGGTCGGCCTAGCCGCGCAGCGCCCGCAGCCCCCGTGCGGCACGGGCGAGCGCCGGCCGCGCCACGAGGAGAAGCGCCAGGAGGTAGGCGATCGTCCCACAGCCGGCGGCGAGCCCCAGCCCGGCGGGGCTCGCCGGGTCGGCCAGGAGCCCGCGCGGGGCGAGCGTCGCCCCGACCATCGTGGCGCCGGCCAGCAGGATCGGTGGGAGCGGCCGCAGCATCACCCCGATCCGGATGCCGAGCGCGCGCCGGGCGAGCCCGAGCTGGACCGGGAAGAGGAGCCAGCCGCGCGCGCCGAACGCCAGGGCGACCCCGAGCGAGCCGCCGCTCGCCGCCACCGCCAGCAGCGCCACGAGCACGAGACCGCCCGCGACCGCCAGGGCGAGCACGAGGTCGGCGCGCCCGGCCGCCTGGAAGGCGCAGCCGAGCAGCATCGCCGGCGGGACGAGCGGGCCGAGCACCGCCAACAGCCGCAGCGCCTCGCCGGCCTCCCGCCAGGGCTCGCCGAACACGAGGACCACGAGGTCGGGCGCCAGCAGGAAGCCGAGGGCGTAGCCCGGCACCGCGACGAGTGCGGTCATCTCGACCGCGGTCGCGAGACCCTCCGACAGTCGCGTCGGATCAGGCGTCAGCCGGGCGAAGCCGGGCAGCGCCACCCTGAGTGCCGGCCGCGTCACGAGCTCGGCCGACAGCTCGAACAGCTTGCGGGCGAGGCCCCAAAGCCCGACCGCGATCGGCCCCGCGGCGGCGGCGAGCAGCAGGCGCGGGGCGAGCATCTCGCCGAGCGTGACGAGCTGGTTGCCCGTGATGCCGAGCGCGAAGCGCCCGATCGCCCGCACCTGTCGCGGCGAGAAGGCCGGCCGCGGCCGATGGCCGGCGGCGAGCCCGAGCACCACCACGCCGGCGAGCGGCCAGGCGATCTCGTTGGCGACGAGCGCCCAGGGGCCGGCCCCGGCGAGTGCCAGGGCCACCGCCACGGCGCCGCCGACACCGGCACCCAGGATCGAGCGCAGCGCGAGCGGCGCCAGTGCCAGCCGCCGCTGCAGGAGCCCCGAGGGCACCACCATGAGGCTCGTGAGGAGCGGACAGACGGAGAGCGCCGCGAGCAGCGGCGCGAGTTCGGGCTCGTCGAACCAGGCGGAGGCCCGAGGCGCCAGCCCGAGGAGCAGGAGCGTGCTCGCGAGACCGAGCCCGGCGAGCAGCCAGAAGACCGAATCGACCTCGGCGCGCGAAAGCTCGGGTCGCTGCACGAGCGCCTCGATCCACCCCCCGTGCACGAGGAGGTTCTGCGGCACGAGCACGAAGGCCATGGCGAGCGCCACGAGCCCGTAGGCCTCGGGCCCGACGAGACGTGCCAAGAGGAGGAAGGCGAGGAGCTGGAGGAGCTCCACGCCCCAGACCTCGACCGTCGCCCAGAGGGCGCCGCGGGCGATCCGCCGAGCCTCGGGCGCTGCCGTCGCCACCGGCTCGCCGCCCGACGCCGCCTCGCTCATCCCGGCCGCTCCGCCCGCACCGCCTCGAGCAGCTGCCGCGCGAAGGGATCCCGGGCCACCTCGTCGACCGCGAGCGGGCAGCGCCTTCGCCAGTTCGGGTGCGCGTCGACCGTACCCGGCAGGTTCGCCTGCTCGACCGCACCCACGAGATCGTCGAGCTGGACGAGCAGGAGCGCCGAAGGCGAGCGAGCCAGCATCCGGTGCAGCGCCACGACGAGCGCCGCCTCCTCTTCGCCGCCCTGCGCGAGCCCCTCGAAGGCGAGCGCGTCGAGGAGCATCCGCCGATCCCGTGCCCGCTCGGCCCGTGCTCCGGCCGCCGCTTCGGCATCGAGCTGGCCCACCCGCTCGCGCCAATCGATGTCGCGCCCCTGGAGCCAGCCGCGCGCGGTCGGCAGATCGTGGGTCGAGACCGACGCCACGGCGCGCGGTGGATAGGTGCTCGACGCCCTGAAGAGCCCGGAGGGCCAGCGCTCGAACCAGAGCACCCGGCTGGAGAGCAGGCCGCGCGCGTCGAGCCGCTCGCGGAAGCCCGCGGGCAGCGTGCCCAGATCCTCGCCCTGGACGAGGCAGCGCCGGCTCCGCGAGAGACCGGCCACCGCGGCCAGGAGCGCCGTCTCGGGAAAGCGCACATAGGCGCCCTCGGCCGGCCGCGCGCCCTCGGGCACCCAGAACTGCCGAGAGAGCCCCATGACGTGGTCGATGCGCACGAGCCCGGCATGGCGCATCGCCGCCAGGAGGTCGCCGCGCAGCGGCTCGAGCCCGTTGGCGGCGAGGGCCACGGGTGAGACCGGCGCCAGGTTCCAGCACTGGCCGTCGGGGGCGAAGGCATCCGGCGGCGCGCCGATCGAGACGCCGCGCAGGATCGCCCCCGGCTCCGCCCAGGCATCGGCCGAATCGGGGGTGACACCCACGGCGAGGTCGGTCGCGAGCCCGATCCGCATCCCGGCCGCCCGTGCCCGGGCCTGCGCGTCGGCGAGCTGGCGGTCGAGCAGCCACTGCAGGAAGGCGCGCTCGGTGACCAGCGGGGCGAGCTCGCCGCGCGCCAGCCGCTCGACCTCGGGCGCATCCGGCCGGCGCAGCTCGACCGGCCAGCGCCACCAGGGCTCGACCCGCCCGCTCGCCCGCGCCAGCACACCGGCCAGCGCCTCGAACCGGCAGAACCGCTCGAGCGCCGCCCCCCGCGCCTCCCGCCAGGCCGTGAAGGCAGCACCCTCGGCGCTCGGCTCGGGACCGAGGTGACGGTGCCGGAAGCCTCGCCAGAGCGCCCCGAGTGCGGCGCCCTTGGCCCGGGCCACCGCCGCGTGGTCGACGAGCTCGCCCGCCCGCGGCCGCGCCGCATCGGGGAGCTCCGGAAAGGACAGGTCGAGGCGCGCCGCCGCCCGGTCGAGCGCGAGCAGCATCGGGTCGAGGAAGCGCCGGCTCGACGGCGCGTAGGGGCTCACCCGGCCGGGCTCGAGCGGGAAGCGGGCGTGCAGGGGCGAGAGTGCGAGCGCGTCCACCCCGAGCGGTGCGAGCGTCTCGGCGAGCCGCGCCACGTCCTCGAGATCGCCGACACCGAGGTTCCGGTCCGAGCGCAGGCCGTAGACCTGGCAGGCCACGCCCACCGCCCGGCCGAGGCCGAGTTCCCCGGGCGCGAGCGCCGCGATCGGCTCGGCCGGTCCCGCCGCCGGCCCGGCCACCGCGCGGTCCGGATCGACGTCGAGTGCTTCGAGGATCGCCTCGAGCGTCGGCCGCGGCACGCGATGCTCGACACCGCGGGTGTCGCACCAGACCGGCTCGACGCCGGCCGCCTCGGCCAGCGCCTCGAGCGCCCGATCCTCGAGGCGATCCGGCCTCACGCCGCCGCCCCCGCGCCGCGCCGCGACCGGCCGCGACCCGAACGATCACGCTGGTCCATCACGCCCTCAGTTTATGGCGCGGAAGCCCCTCGCGCATCCAGCCCGGGCGGCGCCGGCGGCTTTGTTGACATTCCTCCTATATCAGATTATCTTCCTCGAAGACCCACCAACCGGAGCCAGCGCATGACCGCCGCCTGCCCCGACCCGTTCCCCGGTGCCCCCGATCCCGCCGAGCTCACCCGCGACGTCCTCGCCCGCGCCCGGCCCGAGGGTGCGGCCGAGCACGCCGCGGCGCTGCTCTGGGCGGCGACGCTGCGCCGTCGCCTGCTGATCGATCAGGTCGAGCTCGCGGCACTGAAGGCGATGATCGAGGGCCGCCCACTCGACGGGCTGCCCAACCTCGCCGTGCTGACCCGCGCGCGCAACCGGCTCGACAAGGACCTGACCGGCGCGGTCGAGCTCCTGAACGACCTGCGCCAGGAGCGCCCGCGGCTCGCCGAGGCCCGGCCCACGTCCGCGGCCGAGCCGCTGCCCGCGGCACCTTCGGCAGCGGCGCACGCGACACCCGAGCCTCGCCCCGAGCCGCTGGCCGCGGCGGTGCCGGCCCGGCCGGATACCGCCCGTCCGCGGGTC
>JBBIIE010000245.1:0-4956 GCA_037446605.1 Geminicoccaceae bacterium
CGAGCTCACCTGGAAGGACCGCGACGGATTGCACAACCGCCTCGCGAGCCCGCTGATCGTGAAGGCCATGCCGCTCGCGACCGGCAGATTCGCGCCGATCGCGCTCTGGCTCGAACGGGCTTGGCCCGAGGGCGCCGAGGTCGTGTTGCGCATGGGTGGGAAGGAGGTGGCGAACTCGGCCGCTCCGTTCGACAAGCTCTTGGGTCGTGCTGACCAAGTGCGATTCCCACCGCTCGCCGGCAAGGCGCGTTTGCGCGACGCGTTCCTCGATTGGGTGGTGACGCAGGGGGCCCGGAGGATCGCCGGATGAGCGACCATCTCCTGCTCGTCACGATCGGGCCCGTGCAGGATTTCATCCAACAGGCCCGGCGCACCCGCGACCTCTGGTTCGGCAGCCACATCCTGTCGGAGCTCGCCCGCGCCGGCGCCCGAGCGCTCGCGGAGAAGGGTGCCGAGCTCGTCCTCCCGCCGCTCGGCCCAGACGACCCGGAGCTCGAGCCCTGCGACGGGGTTTTCCGGGCGGACGGCAGCCCGGTCGCGCCGATCGCCAACAAGCTCCTGGCCCTTCTGGGAGAGGGACTGGACCCCGCGGAGACGGCGCGATGCGTACGCGAGGCGGTCTTCCTCCGCTGGCGCGGGGTCGCTTCGGCGGTGAAGCGCGAGTGCCCCGGGCTCCTGGCCCCGGGCATCGACCAAGTCTGGCAGGAGCAGATCGAGACGGCACCCGAGTTCCTCGCGAGCTGGGCGCTGCTCGCGGGCGGTTACGCGGCCACGCGCCGGCGGCTCGGGCAGGCGATCGCCGGGCGCAAGCGTCTGCGGGATTTCGGTCAATGGCGCCACGACCGCCACGGTGCGCCGAAATCGAGCCTCGACGGCGGCAGGGTCTCGGTGCTCGCCGAGGTGCGGCCGAAGGATCTCGTCCGAAAGTACCGGATCGCCCCCGGCGAGCAGCTCGATGCGGTGGGCCTCGTCAAGCGCGCGGGCGGTGATGCGGAGCGGTTCCCCTCGATCGTGACCGTGGCCCTCGCCGCCTGGATCGCGGAGGCGGCCGCGGTGGCGCCGGACGAACTCGCGCGGCTGCGCGAGCGGGCTCGCGAGCTCGCCCTACCGCGGTTGAACCGACCGGACCTCGCCTGGACGAAGGCCTTCCCGTTCGAGGCGAGCGTGCTGCTCGAAAGCCGGGTGGCGCCGACGTTCGAGGAGCTCGAGATCTCGGGTGACCCGGCCGCTTTCGTTCGCCACGAATTGCGTCCGCTCTACCGCAAGCTCTTCGAGCCCTCACCCTACGTCGCCTGCCTCGTGGCGGACGGCGACCGGATGGGCAAAGCCCTCGACGCGCTCGACGACCCGCGAGCGCATCGCCGTTTCTCGAAGGCCACGGCGAAGTTCGCCCGGAGGGCACGAAAGATCGTCGAGCAGGACCATCGGGGCTCGCTCGTCTACGCGGGCGGCGACGACGTCCTGGCCTTCCTTCCCGTGACCGAGGCGGTGACGTGCGCGGAGGCGCTCCGCCGCTCCTTCGCCGAAGCCGCGAAGGCGGCGGTGGGCGAGGGGCACGAGCCGCCGACGCTCTCGGTCGGGATCGGCATCGGCCACGTCATGGAGGCGATGGGCGATCTCCTGGAGCTCGGCCGGGAGGCGGAAAGGCTGGCCAAGACGAAGCGAAACGCGCTCGCCATCCTGCTCGACAAGCGCTCGGGCGGCAGCCGCAGATGGGTCGCGTCGTGGGACGAAGACCCGACGCACGGGCTCGACTGCGACCGAAGGCTCGTCGAGGACCTGTTGTCGGTCAAGAAGATCCACGAGATCGGCGCGATCCTGCGACGCCTGCCGAAGCCGGCGGGCCTTCCGCAGGACGAGGCGGAAGGCTTCGCCGCCGTGCTGCGGGGCGAAGTGGGTCGAGCGCTCGCCCGCAACGAGCCCGAGTCCCTCGCGCCGATCGACGTCGGGCTCGTGCTGCCGAGTGACTACGGAAAGATGCGCGAGGCCGTGGAGCGCTGGGTCGATCGGCTGCTGATCGCCCGCACGCTCGCCGAGGCTCGGCCGCGCCCGCGGATGGCACCCCGCGCGGAGGCGGCATGAGCACGATCCGACATCTCCGCCTGGAACCGCGCGACGGCTTCACCTGCCGCGACGGGCGCGGCTGGAGCCCCTCGGGGCGTGCCGGAGCGCTGGACCTTCCCTGGCCCTCGACGATCCGCGGCGCACTGCGCACCGCCTTCGGCCGCCAGCTCGAAAGCCGCGAGAAACGCGTCTTCGGCAAGCAGGACTGGCTCCGTTGCACCGAGGCCGTCCGGCTCGGCCGGCTCCTCCTCCTGCACGGCCGCCGTGGCTCGACCCACTGGGAGCGCCTCTGGCCACACCCGGCCGATGCGGTCCACTACGAGGGGGCCGACGGGCTCACGCGTCTCGACCCCCGACCGCCCGAACTCCCGACCCTCGGGCGGGACGAGGATCCGGCGCGCGAGGCGCTGTGGCGACCGCGCCTCGACGATCCGAGGAAGCCCGCGTCGCTGCCGCGTCGTTGGCCCGATGCGGTCTTCGTGGGCTGGCTCTGCGGGCGCGAGGTGCGTCGGAGCGAGCTCGAAGCGGTCCCCGAGCCCGGACGCCGCAGCCAGAGCCACGTCGGGATCGATCCCGAAAAGCTCACCGCCAAGGAGGAGATCCTGTTCGCCGAAGACGTCGTCGAGCCCTTCGACCGCGAGGGCCGCTTCGCGCTCGGGCTCGAGGTCGAGCTGCCCGAAGCCGTCGGCATCGAGCGCGCCACGCTCGGCGGCGATCGTCGGCTCGTCGAGCTCGCCGCGCTCGACCGCGTCCTCTTCGACCCCCCGGCCGAGCTCCTCGCCGCGTTCCGCGCGGGCTCGACGGGGCTCCGGCTCGTGCTCGCGACACCGGCGCGCTTCGAAGCGGGCTGGCTGCCGGACGGGTTCGTCGAGACGGGTGGAGACTATCGCGGTACCCTTCCCGGGATCGAGGGCGAGCTCGTGCTGCGCGCGGCCTTCGTCGAGCGGCCGATCGCGGTCTCGGGTTGGGACCTCGCCGAAGGCAAGCCGAAGCGGACCGATCGGATGGTGCCGCCGGGCTCGGTTTTCTTCGTCGAGCGCCGCGACGGCGGTTGCTTCACCGACCAGGACGCCCGCGCCCTCTGGCTCGCCGCGATCGGCGGGCGGACCGAGGAGGGCTTCGGGCGCATCGTCCCCGGCATCTGGACACCGGAGCGAGCGGCATGAGGACGCGCCCTTTCCTGTTGCACGCGCTTTCGCCCCTGCACGCCGGTACGGGCCAGGCGGCCGGCATCGTCGATCTGCCGATCGCCCGCTACCGGGCCTCGGGCATCCCCTTCCTGCCCGGCTCCTCGATCAAGGGCGTGCTGCGCGACGCCCGGCGCGCAGCGGTGGGTGAGAAGGACCCGGGTCTGCTCGCCGTGTTCGGCCCCGAGACGGGCAACGCCTCGGAGCATGCCGGGGCGCTCGTCGTGGGCGACGCCCGGCTCTTGGCCCTGCCGGTCCGCAGTTTCCGCGGTACCTTCGCTTTCGTCAGTTCGCCGCTTCTCCTGGAACTCGCCCGGCGCGATCTCGGGGAGGGCGCAGCCGAGCTCCAGGTTCCGCAGCTTTCCGGCCGCGAGGCCCTCGTGACCACGGGCTCGGCCTGTCTGCACCAACAGAAGCTCTACCTCGAGGATCTGGATCTGTCGGCGCGGAACGATCCGGCCATCGATCGTTGGGCGGCGTTCCTGGCACCGCACGTCTCGCCCGGTGAGGACATCTTCACGAGGCGCTTCGTCCTGGTCGACGACGACACGATGAGCTTTTTCCTGGACAACGCGACCCAGCTCGACGCCCGCGTGCGGCTCGATAGCGCGACCCGGACCGTGGCGAAGGGTGCTCTCTGGCTCGAGGAAAGTCTACCGCCCGAGAGCCTCCTCGCGGGTCTCCTCGCCGCCGATCGCAGCCGGAAGAACGGGATCGCGCTCGGCCCCGAGCAGGTCCTCGATTTCGCGCTCGCGAAGGCGGAGGTGCTGCAGTTCGGCGGCAAGGCCTCGGTCGGCCGCGGCCGCTGCCGGATCGTGCCGCTCCACGGCCAGGGGGGAGGGGCCTGATGGCCAAGAAGAAGGGCAAGCCGAGGGCTATCACGCGCGCGCCGGGTCCGGCGCCGGCCGCGCTCTCGCCGACGCCGGCCAACTCTTCGACCGCACCGGCTTCGACGCGGCCGACGGCCGTACCGTCCGGCCCGGTCGTGCTGCGCGACCAGGCACGTGCCCGCTTCGCCTACGCGCGGGTGGCGGAGGTTCCGGAAGGAAAGCGCAAAGACTACGAGAACGCGGTTCTGGGCCTAGGCGCCGACATCCTGCGCGTGGGGCTGTTGGCGGCGCTCGCGGCGGTGCAGCGGCTCGGAGATCGCGGCAAGAATCTCCTCGACGATCTCGCGAAGGCGAAGATCCCGGGATTGCAGGCGACGAACGGCACCGAGCTCGTCGCGAAAGCGCGCGCGCTCGACGTCGACGCCTACATGATCGCCACGCGCGAGACCCTGGCCGTCGTCTCCTGGCTCCGGCGCGCCTGCCAGGCGACCTTCGGCGAGGAGGCTTGATGCGCGCCGCGCTGCCGCCGTTCGCGGGCACGGCAGAGGCGTTGCCCGACCATGCCGGGCTCGCCTACGAGGTCTGGGCACCTTTCGCTCCTGCCGACGGCAAGATCCCGGATGCGGACCGCACGACCTGGCTCGCCGCGGTCGCCGGGATCGTGCCCTCGCCCGACTACCCGAAGGCCTTCGAACACTGGAGAAAATGCTTCGAGCGGCCGGGCGACGTCACGGTCGTGGTCGAAGCCGTCGCGCGGCTGCTCGTGGGTCACGGGCTCGGCAGTGCCACCGACGTCGGGCTCACGCTCCATCGGACCTGGGGCGTGCCGCTGATCCCGGGTTCCGCCCTCAAGGGCCTGCTCGCGCACTGGGTCG
>JBBIIE010000246.1:0-4904 GCA_037446605.1 Geminicoccaceae bacterium
CCTCGCTACGCCGGTATCTCGGCGAGGCTCACCAGCAGCGCATCCAGCGCGCGCGGCACCGGCGGCCGGAGCGGCCAGGGCCGGCGCCGCAGGCGGAGCGCCGCGGCGAGCGCGACGCCCATGGCCAGGAGCAGGATCAGCCCGGCGGTGGCGCGCGGCACCGGGCCCGAGCCGAGCGGCTCGTAGACGCCCGGCGGGATCCTGCGCGCCTCGACCAGCACGGCGAGCGCGAGTGCGGCCAGTGCCGCGGCCACGCCGAGCTCGACGCGCGGGCTCGGGCCTTCCTCCAAGGCGACCGCCTCCGCCCCGTCCGGCTCAGCGCTTCTGCGCGGCGAGCCTGGCCACCGGCTCGATCGCCTCGTAGGTCGCGGCGAGCCGTGCCTCGAGCTCGGGGCCGCTCACGAAGATCGAGGCGAAGCCCTGGCTCTCCTCGAAGCGCGCGATCCGCTCGGTTCCCTGCGCCTTGCGCAGCGCCTCGGCCATGCCGCGCACCGCCTCGGCGGGCGTGCCCTTGGGCGCGAACCACCAGTTGTCGACGCAGAACTCGACGTTGCGGCCGAGCTCCTTGAGGGTCGGGATGCCCGGCAGGCGCGGGAAGCGCTCGGGGCCGGTGTAGGCCAGGGGCTTGACCTGCGAGTCGGGATTGTCGGTGCCGTCCGGCTTGCGGGTGAAGCTCATCACCTCGGCGGTCGAGAGCACCCCCACCTGGGTCTGCCTGCCGGTGAGTGCCGCGAAGTTGGCGGCACCGCCGCCGATCTGCACGAAGCGGAAGCGGGCGCCCGGCTCGCTCTCCTGGATCATGAGCCCGGCCAGGTGGTTGATGGCGCCCAGATTGACCCCGAAGAGGAGCGTGTCGGGCTCGGCCCTGGCCTTGGCGAGGAGCTGGTCGATCGTGTCGAAGCCCGAGTCCTTGCGCACCACCGGGAACAGGCACACGTTGCCGGTGGCCGCCACGGCCGCGAAGTCGCGCCAGCCGAAGTCGGCGAGCCCGGCCGCCTCGGCGCCCATGAGTGCGATGTGCAGCACGAGGAAGGTGTAGCCGTCGGGCGCCGCGTCCTTGACCTGGCGCGCGCCCACCGTCAGGTGCCCGCCGACGTTGACGACGTTGATCGGCTGCGGCAGGAGCCCGGCCTCCTGGATCGCCGCCTGGTAGTTGCGCGCCACCTGATCCGAGGTGCCGCCCGGGCCGAACGGGACCACGACCTTGATCGGCTTCTCGGGCCAGGCGGCCGCGGCCGGCCCCGCGAGGGCCGAAGCCAGCACGCCGGCCAGGATCCACCTCTCCGCTGTCCGCATCCTTCGCCTCCCTCACCCCCGATCGGTTCCGGCCCCGATCGCTTGCGGCCGATGTTCCCCGGCCGGGCCAGCATGCCGCGCTCAGGCCGCGAGCGCGAGCCCCCTCGCCCGGGCGACCTGCACGATGGTCTCGATCAGCGCCTGCGCCGCCGGCCCGGGCTCGCCCGCCCTGCGGGTGATGATCCCGGCCGACCGCCGCCAGAGGAGCGCCGGTGCATCCAGGGCCGCGAGCCCGCGCGGTGCGAGCTCGGCCAGCTGCAGGACGGTGTTGTAGGTGAGGTAGGGGCCGCTCGCGACGAGCGCGAGGCGCAGCCGGTTGGCATCGGTCTCGATCACCGGCCGCGGCGCCGGCAGGCCGTGCCCGCGGAACAGCGCGGCGAGCGTCTGCACCATGTGCGTGCCCGGCCCGGGCAGGATCCAGGGATGCTCGAGCAGGGCCTCGGGCGGGAGCGCGCCGCGGCCGCGCAGCGGGTGGTCGGCGGCCGCCACCACGGCGTAGTCGTCGACGGTGAGCGGGCGGTGCGCGAGGTCGGGCTCGAGCTCCTCGGCGCGCGGCGTGGCGGCGAGTACGAGGTCGAGCCGGCCGGCCCGCAGCTCCGCCTTGAGCACGTCGTCCATGCCCGCCTGGACGAGGATGCGGGCCTGCGGCCGGGCGGCGCGGAAGCGGGCGAGCGCGTCCGGGAGGATGCGCTGCTGCCAGGCCGGCCCGGCGCCGACCCGGACCTCGCCGGCGAAGCCCGATTTCAGCGCCTCGATCTCGCGCGCCGCCTCGGCCAGGCTCGCCTGCACCTCGCGGCCGTGGCGGAGCAGCGCCAGGCCCGCCTCGGTCGGCACGACGCCGCGCGCGGTGCGGGTCAGGAGCCGGGCGCCGAGCTCGTCCTCCAGCCGGCGCACCGCCTTGGTCAGCGCCGGCTGGGTGACGCCCAGGCGCTGTGCCGCGGCGCGGAGGCTGCCCTCCTCGGCGATCGCCACCAGATAGGCGACGCTGCGCAGCTCCACCGGGCCTCGCATTCCCAGGGGTTATCGCGGCTCTTCCAGGACGCACTTGCAGTCCCGCCGCCGGGGCTGTCAAGATCGCACGCACGGAAGGCCGGCGCGGTCCGGCCGGATCCGGCGGGGAGGTGAGGATGCACGGGATCGTTCGGTCCGCGCGCCGCGCGCTGGTGGCGGCGGGACTCGCGGCGGCGGGACTGGCTTCGGGGCTGCTCGCCGGGGGCGGTGCCGGCCCGGCCCTGGCCGCCTTCCCGGAGCGGCCGGTCAAGGTGATCGTGCCGGTGCAGGCGGGTGGCGCCACCGACATCCTCGCGCGCACCTTCCAGAAGGCGATCGAGGAGCAGAAGCTGCTGCCGCAGCCCCTGACCGTGGTCAACGTCACCGGGGCCGCCGGGGCCGTGGGGCTGCGCCAGATCCTCGATTCCCCGGCCGACGGCTACACGGTCGGCATCTGGCACACGGGCCTCCTGCCGGCCGCCGCCATGGGGGTGGTCGACTTCGACCACCGCGCCTTCACCCTGATCGCCCGGCTCGCCTCGACCGAGCTCGGCTTCGCGGTCGCCGGCGGCTCGCCGGTGGCCGACCTGGCGAGCCTCGTGGCGCAGGCCAAGGCGCGCCCCGAGGAGGTCAAGAACGCGACCAACATCGGGCTCAGCGTGCACTTCGTGCCGCTCATGTTCGAGCGCGTGGCCGGGGTCAGGTTCCGCTACGTGCAGACCGGCGGCGGCTCGGCCCGGCTCGCCTCGCTGCTCGGCGGCCACACCGACTTCTCGGTCTTCTCGATCGCCGAGTTCATCGCCTACGGCGGCCAGCTGAAGTCGCTCGTGCTGTTCTCCGAGCAGCGCAACGCCGCCCTGCCGGACCTGCCCACGGCGCGCGAGCTGGGCTTCGATCTGGTCTATCTCGAGGACCAGTATCTGATCGGCCCCAAGGGCCTGCCGGGCGAGGTGGTGGCTACGCTCTTCGACGCCTTCCGGAAGGCCCTCGATGCCCCGGACGTGGTCAAGCGCTACCAGGAGAACCAGTATCTGCGCACCTTCACGCCCGGCGAGGCGGTCGCAGCCGAGTACGACCGGCGGCTGGACGCGATCCGGCCGATCGCCGCGAGCCTGAAGAAGCCCTGAGCCCGGGCCGGCCCCCGCCGGCCGCCCACCGCCGCAACCCCGCAACAGCGTCGAGCGAGGCCAGCCCATGCGCGGCAGGAACATCCTCGTCATCATGTCCGACGAGCACAGCAAGCGGGTCATGGGCGCCTACGGCACGCCCCTGATCTCGACCCCCGACCTCGACCGGCTGGCCGAGCGCGGCACGCTCTTCGAGAACGCCTACACGCCCTGCCCGATCTGCGTGCCGGCGCGCGCCGCCTTCGCCACCGGCCGCTGGGTGCACCGCATCGGCTACTGGGACAATGCGCACCCCTATCTCGGCACCCCGCCCTCCTGGGGGCACCGGCTGCAGGCGGCCGGGATCCGCTGCGAGTCGATCGGCAAGCTGCACTACCGCGCCGCCGAGGACCCGACCGGCTTCGACAACGAGATCCTCCCCATGCACGTGCTCGACGGCAAGGGCGACGTGCAGGCGATGATCCGCCGCCCGCCGCCCAGGCGCCCCTCGACCGCCCAGCTCGCGGGCGACGCCGGGCCGGGCGAATCGACCTATCTGGCCTACGACCGGGCGATCCGCGACGGGGCGATCGCCTGGCTCGAGGCCGCGGCACGGGCGCCACGCGAGCGGCCCTGGTGCCTGTTCGTCTCCTTCGTCTGCCCGCACTTCCCCCTGGTGGCGCCGAAGGAGTTCTTCGACCTCTACCCGCTCGACAAGGTGCCCCTGCCGCGCTTCCGCGGGCCGGGCGAGTTCCCCGACCATCCGGTGCTGGAAACACTCCGCCGCATCCAGGACTACGAGGACCATTTCAAGGACGAGGAGCACGTCGGGATCGCGATTGCCGCCTACTGGGGCATGGTCTCCTTCCTCGACGACAACATCGGCCGGGTGCTCGCGGCGCTCGAGCGGACCGGGCTCGGGCGCGACACGCTCGTCGTCTACACGAGCGACCACGGCGACAATCTCGGCACCCGGACCTTCTGGGGCAAATCCAACATGTACGAGGAGAGCGTGGCGGTCCCGCTGATCCTCGCGGGGCCGGACGTGCCGCGCGGCCGCCGGGTCGCCACCATCACCAACCTGGTCGACCTCTACCCGACCATCGTCCAGGCGGTCGGGCTCGAGCCCACCGCCGAGGAGCGCGATCTTCCCGGCCGATCGCTGCTCGAGCTCGCCTGCGGCCCCGAGACCGCGCGCGACGGCTTCTCCGAGTACCACGCGGTGGGCTCGACCACCGGCATCTTCATGCTCCGCTTCGGCCGCTACAAGTACGTCCACTACGAGGGCCACCGCCCGCAGCTCTTCGACCTCGAGGCGGATCCCTTCGAATCGCGCGATCTGGCCCTCCTCCCCGGCCACGAGGCGCAGCTCGCCGAGGGCCTGCGCCGGCTGCGTGCGATCTGCGATCCGGCCGAGGTGACGGCGCGCGCCTTCGCCGACCAGGAGGCCGCGATCGCGCGGCTCGGCGGCCGCGAGAAGCTGTTGGCGATGGGCTCCTACCCCTACACCCC
>JBBIIE010000247.1:0-4897 GCA_037446605.1 Geminicoccaceae bacterium
CCGCCGACCGAGCCCGGCCGGGGGGCGGGGCTCGCCGCCTGAGCCCGGCGCTCAGCCGGCCGCGGCCGTGGCCGGTCGCTCGGGCTCGAGGAAGAGCTGGGCGCGCACCAGCGCGGCGAAGCTGCCGCCCCTGGCGACGAGCTCGTCGTAGCTGCCCTGCTCGACCAGCCGGCCCTGGTCGAGCACCAACACGAGATCCACGTCGCGGATGGTCGACAGCCGGTGCGCGATGATCAGCACCGTGCGCCCCTTCATGACCGCCCGGAGCGCCTCCTGCAGGCGCGCCTCGGTGGCCGTGTCGAGCGCCGAGGTGGCCTCGTCCATGAGCAGGATCGGCGGGTCCTTGAGCAGCGCCCGGGCGATCGCGAGGCGCTGGCGCTCGCCGCCCGAAAGCCGGGCGCCGCGCTCGCCGAGCAGCGTCCGGTAGCCCTCGGGCAGCGCCGCCACGAAGTCGTGCGCCTGGGCGAGGCGGGCGGCCGCGACCAGCTCCTCGTCGGTGGCCTCCGGCCGGCCGACGCGCAGATTGTCCGCGATCGAGCGCTGGAACAGCGTGCTGTTCTGGAACACCACGCCGATGTTGCGGCGGAGCGAGTCGAGCGTGACGTCGCGCAGACCGTGCCCGTCGATCGTGATGCGGCCGGCATCCGGGTCGTAGAGCCGCAGCAGGAGTGCCAAGGCGGTGCTCTTGCCGGAGCCGGAATGGCCGACGATCGCCACCTTGGTCCCGGCCGGGATCTCGACCGAGAGATCGTGCAGTGCCGGCTTGCCCGGCCGGTAGCCGAAGCGCACGCCCTCGAAGCGCACCGCCCCGCGCGCCGTGCCGAGCTCGACCGCACCCGGCCGGTCGCGCACCGCGGCCACCGTGTCGAGCACGGCGAAGAACTCCTCGAGCGCCGGCTTCTGGAAGAACAGGGCGCGGGTGAAGCCGAGCACCGCCTCGAGCTTGCCGATCAGGAGCGTGGCGAAGCCCATGAAGGTGACGATCTCGCCGACCGTGGTGAGCTGCGCGCGCACGAGCCAGGCACCGAGGGCGAACATGGCGAGCGTCGCCACGGTGGCGGCGGCGCGGGTCAGCACGGTCAGGAGCGCCCACCAGCCGAGCACCGGGAACTGCGCCGCGAGCAGCCGCCCGGTCACGTCCTTGAGCCCGCGCAGCTCGGCCCCGAGCCGTACGAAGCTCTGGATCAGCACGACGTTGCCGAGCGCGTCGCCGGCCCGCTGGGCGAGGTCGGAGTGGTGGCTCTCGACCTCCCACTGCAGCGTGTGGGTCTTGTGGATCACGAGCCAGGTGACGAGCGCGAACACCAGCACCAGTGCGATCAGCAGGAGCGCCAGGCGCCAGTTCAGGACGAGTGTGAGGGGCAGCAGCACGAACAGCGCCACGAGGCTCGCCAGATGCTCGCGGAAGAAGCCGAGCCAGACCGCGAACAGGTGGTCGGCGCCGGTCAGCATGATCTTCAAGAGCCGCGCCGAATGGGTGGCGTCGTGGAAGGCCGGCGGCAGGGTCAGGACGTGCTCGAAGAAGCCCTGCAGCGCGCCCAGCCGGCGGCGGTGGGCGAGCCGGTCGGCCTGCCAGGCGACCAGGATCGAAAGCCCGATGCCGCCCAGCCCGACCAGCGCCCAGAGCAGGAGGATCCCGCCGGTGCCGGCGAGGAGCCCCTCGCCCGCCGGCGCCGCGCCGGTCAACAGATCGACCACCCGGCCGAACAGCATCGGCTCGACGAAGGCGATGGCGGCGACGAGCAGGTTGGCGAGCGAGATCGCCGTCACCATCCCGCGATCGGGGCGGAGCAGCCCGATCACGCGGAGATAGAGCGCGACGAACCCGGTCGTGGCGGGCGCGGGCGGGCTCAAGGTCGGCGCGGCTCCGATGGCTGGCCTGCCCGGGACACCTAGCCGGCCGCCGCACGCGCGCCTAGCTTGCGGTCCGGCACGTCCAGGGAGGCCCGCCCGTGCGCAACGACACGCTCGATCTCCGCTCGCTCGCACCGCGCCTCGAGCTCGGCCGGCGCGGCTTCGCCCAGGCCTTCGCGATGACCGGGCTCGCCAGCGGCTTCGCGCTCGCCGTCCAGCCGGTCCACGCGCAGACCATGATCACCACCGACACCCGGGGCCTCGAGGCGGGCGAGGTGAAGGTGCCGGTCGCAGACGGCACCATCCCGGCCTACCGCGCCGCCCCGGCCGGCTCGGGCCGGCTCCCGACCGTGCTCGTGGTCTCCGAGATCTTCGGCGTGCACGAGCACATCAAGGACGTCTGCCGGCGCTTCGCCAAGGCGGGCTACCTGGCCGTGGCCCCCGAGCTCTTCGCCCGCCAGGGCGATCCCTCGAAGTACACCGACATCCAGACCCTGATCCGCGAGGTCGTGGCCAAGGCGCCGGACGCCCAGGTGATGGCCGATCTGGATGCCACCGCCGCCTGGGCCGCCGCCCAGGGGCGCGGCGATCCGGCGCGGCTCGCGATCACCGGCTTCTGCTGGGGCGGGCGGATCACCTGGCTCTACGCCGCGCACCGGCCCGGCCTCGGGGCCGGGGTCGCCTGGTACGGCCGGCTCCTGGGCGATGCGACGGCGAACCAGCCGAGGCACCCGCTCGATCTGGTCGAGGATCTGAAGGCCCCGGTGCTCGGGCTCTACGGCGGCAAGGACCAGGGGATCCCGGTCGACACGGTGGAGCTCGTGCAGGAGGCGGCGAAGAAGGCCGGCAAGGTGGTCGAGTTCGTCGTCTACCCGGACGCCCCGCACGCCTTCCACGCCGACTACCGCCCCTCCTACCGCGAGGGACCGGCCAGGGACGGCTGGCAGCGCTGCCTCGCCTGGATGCAGCGCCACCTGGCCGCCTGACCGAGCCGGCCCTGCCGGAGCCCGGCCCGCTCGCCCGGCTGCTCGCGGCGCGCGCCCTGCGCGATCTGGGCGACGGGGCGGTCGCGGTCCTCCTGCCGGTACACCTGCTCGGCCTGGGCCTGAGCCCGTTCGCGGTCGGGGTGGTGGCGACCGTGGCGCTCCTGGGCTCGGCCTGCCTGACCCTGGGGCTGGGCCTGCTCGGCCCCCGCCTGCCGACCCGCCGACTGCTGCTCGCCGCCGCCGGGCTGATGGTCGCCACGGGTCTCGCCTTCTTCGCGGTCGACGGCTGGGCGGTCCTCCTGGTGGTGGCCTTCCTCGGCACGATCAACCCCTCGGCCGGGAGCGTCAGCCTGTTCGTGCCGCTCGAGCACGCGGCGCTCAGCGCCGCCGTCCCCGATGCCGAGCGCACCCGGGCGTTCGCCCGCTACGGCCTCGTGGGCGCGCTCGCCGCGGCCACGGGCGCGCTCCTGGCCGGCCTCCCCGACCTGCTCGCGCGCACCGGTCACGACCTCTCGGGCGCGGTGCGGTGGATGTTCGCGCTCTACGCCGTCCTCGGGCTCGCCGCCGCCGCCCTCTACGCCGGGCTGCCGGAGGCCCCGGCCGGGCATGCCGTGCCGGCCGGCCGGCTCGGGCCGTCGCGACCGATCGTGCTGCGGCTGGCCGCACTGTTCAGCCTCGATGCCTTCGCCGGCGGCCTCGCCGTGCAGTCGCTCCTGGCGCTCTGGCTGTTCGAGCGGTTCGGCCTGTCGCTCGCCGCGGCGGGCGCCTTCTTCTTCTGGTCCGGCCTGCTCTCCGCCGCCTCCCTGCCGCTCGCGGCGCGGCTCGCGCGGCGCTTCGGCCTCGTCGCCACCATGGTCTGGACGCACGTGCCCTCGAGCGTCGCGCTGATCCTGGCAGCGCTCGCGCCGAACCTGTGGCTGGCCCTGGCGCTCCTCCTGCTCCGCGCCGCCCTCTCGCAGATGGACGTGCCGACCCGCTCCTCCTACGTCATGGCGGTGGTGACCCCACCGGAGCGCGCGGCCGCGGCGAGCTTCACCGCCGTGCCGCGCAGCCTCGCCGCGGCGGCGAGCCCGGCGCTGGCCGGCGCGCTGTTCGCCGCCGGCCACGGCGCCCTGCCGCTCCTCCTCTGCGGCAGCCTCAAGATCCTCTACGACCTCCTGCTGCTGCGCCGGTTCGGCAGCGTCCGGCCGCCCGAGGAGCGCACCGCGCCGGCGGAGCCGACCGCGGCCGGGCCGCGGCGCTAGCGCGTCACCTCCTGCACCCAGGCCCAGGCGCGCGCCACCCAGCCCTCGGGCAGCCAGTGCCCCTCGGGACCGAGGCAGAGGCGGAGTTCGCGGCTACCCGGCGCACAGCCCGTCCAGCTCCGGCAGTGCCGCGCCAGATCGCCCTCGAGCCGGTCCGGCAGGCTCGGGCAGCCGCGGCTCGCGCGCAGCACGGCGAGCCCGGCGAAGACGTCGCCCTGCTGCAGCCCGGCGCGGATCCGCCGGCCCTCGAGCGGCACGGTCGAATCGGCGAGCCCGTGCAGGTGGAGGAGCGGCGGCCCGTCGGCCCGGCAGCGCTCGGGCAGGGGCTCCCAGAAGGCGCCGCCGACCGCGACCACGGCGCGGAACGGCCCGGGGTGCTCGCAGGCGAGGTACCAGCTCATCGAGCCGCCGAGCGAGAAGCCGGCGAGCCAGAGGCGGCTGCGGTCGAGCGGCACGCGCCGCGCCAGGTCGGCCACCACGGCCTCCAGATAGGCGGCCTCGTCGCGGCCCGCCCCGCTGCCGTCGCCGAACGACCAGCCGCCGCCGATCCCCTCGGCCGCCACGAGCGCCACACCTTCGGCCGCGAACGCCGCCACGAGGTCGGCATCCTGCATGGTCTCGGCCGCCGAGCCGCGCCAGCCGTGCAGGAACACCGCCGCGGGCAGCGGCGTCCGGCCGTCGAACCCTCGGGGGAGCGACAGCCGGTAGATCCCGCCCGGCACCGCGCAGTCGCTGTCCGGCCCGCAGGCGCGCGCCGGCCCGGCCGCGGCGAGCGCCACGGCCAGCGCCGGCAGCGCCGCCAGAACACCGGCT
>JBBIIE010000248.1:0-4834 GCA_037446605.1 Geminicoccaceae bacterium
ACCCCTCGCCCACCAGGCGCAGGGCCCGGGCGCGAACCGAGGGGTCCGGATCGTCGAGCAGCCGGTCGAGCCGGTCGTTCGGGTCGACCCGGTGCAGCGAGCAGGCGACGAGCCCGAGCCAGCGCTCGAGCGGCGCGTCGGAGCCGAGCCAGGGGCCGACCAGGCCCTGCAGCGCGCGCGGCTCGACCCAGCCGAGCGCCCCGGCGAGGCCGCGCCGGGTGGCGGGCTCGGCGGCCACGAGCTCCTGGAGTGCGCGCAGCCGGTCCTCCTCGCGCGCCTCGAGGGCGAGGAGTGCGAGCGTGAACGCCTCGCCGGCCTCGGCATGGCGGTCGAGCTGCGCCTGGGCCGCCTCGAGCCCGGTCGGGCCGGCCTCGGCGAGGCCGTCCAGATGCGCCTCCAGACGCTCCTCGAGGCGCAGCAGGTGGCGGGTGGCGTAGTGCGGGCGGTCGACCGCGAGGTCGCGCAGGTGCCAGAGGAAGGCCGCCTCCTCGGCGTGCTGGGTGACGATGTCGAGGACCGGCTCGGCCATCAGTTGAGCTGGACGGATCCGCCCTTGATCCTGTTGACGCCCGAGGAGCGGCTCGAGACGTAGGCACCGCGGATCAGCACCTTGCCGGCGCGGGTGAGCGTGATCGAGGCCTTGCCGCAGCGCAGCTCGATCTGCCGCCCGGCCTCGAGCACGACCGTCTCGCCGTCGAGCCGGGCCACGGGCGGTGCCGGGTGGCCGGCGGGTGCGGCGAGCAGCCGGCCGACCACGATCGGGCGTGCCGGATCGCCGCCCTCGAACAGGAGGACGAGCTCGGCGCCGAGGTCGGCGGGCCCGAGGGGCACGGTGCTGCGCGCCGGCAAGGCCCGGTCGACGGCCGACGACGGCACGAGCACCAGCGGCGCGCCGTCCTCGGCGAAGCCCTCGAGCCGGCCGATCACGACATCGGTCGGCCGCGTCCGCGTCCTGGTCCCGCTCATGCCCGCCTCAGTTGTGCTCGATCTTCTGACCCTTGACGATCACGTTGCCGGAGGCCTTGAGCGTGATCTTGCCCGATGCGTCGATCGTCACGTCCTTGCCGGTGATGGTGATGGTACCGTCCTTTTTCATGGCGATGGCCGCCGAGCCGGTCTTGATCACGACCTGTTCGCCGGCATCGATCGAGAGACCCTTGGTTATCTTCAAGGTGTCGGCGCCACCGATCTCGGTCGAGCGGTCCTTGGTCACCTTGGCGGCTCGGCTGCCACCGACCTCGAGGGTGTCGTCCTGGCCGATCTTGGTCTTGCGCTCCTTGCCGACCTCGACCTTGAGCCCGCGGCCGATCTTGACCGTGCGCCCGCCGATCACCCGCCAGCTGTCGTTGGCGCCGATGCTGTGCGACTGGGCGGCGCCGACCTGGACGCTCCTGAGCCCGCCGACCTTCTGCTTCTGGGCGATGTGGACGGTGCGCTTCTCGCTCGACTTGACGGTGTCGGTACGGCTCTTGCCGACCGTGACCTTCTGCTCGCCGTCGACGGTCACGGTCTCGTCGCCGCCGACCGAGCGCGTGCGGTCGTGGCCGACGGCGAGCGTCTCGTCGTGGCCGACCTTCTCGCTCCGGTCGTTGCCGATCTCGATCGTCTCGTCGTGCTTGACGAGCTCGGTCTTGTCGTTCTCGACGACGATGTCCTCGTCCTTCTGGGCGTGCAGCCAGACCTGCTCGCTGCCCTTCTTGTCCTCGAAGCGCAGCTCGTTCGACCCACCGCCGCCCTTCGAGCTGTCGCTCTTGATGCCGGACTGGGTGGCGTTGCCGGGCAGGCCCCAGGGCGGCATGGCGAGCGCGTTGTAGACCCGCCCGGTGACGAGCGGCCGGTCGGGATCGCCCTCGAGGAAGTCGACGATCACCTCCTGGCCGATGCGCGGCACGTGCATCGCCCCCCAGCCCGCCCCGGCCCAGGCCTGGCTCACCCGCAGCCAGCAGGAGCTGGTCTCGTCGCGGCGGTCGGAGCGGTCCCAGTGGAACTTGACCTTGACCCGGCCGTACCTGTCGCAGTGGATCTCCTCGCCCGCCGGGCCGGTCACGATCGCCGTCTGCGGGCCGTGCACGAAGGGCCGGGGCGTGCGCCGCGGCGGGCGGAACGGCACCTCGATGTCGTGCGCCTCGAAGCGGCAGCGGAACGGCTCGGCCTGCGGGTCGTCGCGGCTCGCACGGTAGCGCTCGGAGGCCAGCTCGATCTCGGTCGCCACGACCAGCCAGGTGCGGTTCTCGACCGGGCGGGGAAAGCCCTCGAGGGTGAAGCGGGCGCCGCAGGCGAGCCCGCTGGCGTTGCCGGTGCCGGCCGCGCGGGCGTGGCCCGTGAGCTCCTCCTCGAGGCGCAGGCGGACGATCGCATCGCCCGCGGCGAGCTCGCGGTAGCCGCCCGGATAGTCGTAGATCTCGGCCTCGGCCAGGGCGTGCGGCGGCGGATCGGCGTCGCTCGCGAGCAGGTCGGTGCGCGGCTTCTCGAAGTCGAAGTCCTCGAGCGCCGCCTTGCCGGAGCGGACCTCGGCCGAGGCCTGCCAGTCGTCGACGTGCTCGCGCTCCCGGCGCGCCCGTTCGCGCGGCGGGAAGTAGGGGATCGTCTCGTAGCCCGGCACCGCGGCGCACGGCCCGGGCCCGTCGACCAGCACCATGGTGTGGCCGCCCTGCCGGTGCCGGAAGAAGAAGGTGATGCCCTCGTCCTCCGCCAGGCGCGACACGAAGTCGAGGTCGCTCTCGCGGTACTGCACGCAGTACTCGCGCGGGCGGTAGCTGCCCTCGAGGGCGAGCTCGAAGTCGGCGACCGGCCAGTCGGCCATTACCGCCTCGAGGATCTCGGGCGTCGTCTTCTCCTGGAAGATGCGGCAGTCGCGGCGTCGGCCGAGGAACCAGAGCCAGGGGACGAGGACGAGGCCGTAGCGGGCGAAGGGCCCCTCGCTGCCGCGGAACTCGGCGCGCGCCACGAGCCCGTGCAGGTGCCGCTCGCTGCCGTCGCGGCGGGCGAGCGTCACGGTCACGCCGGTGCCGAGCAGGTCGCGGATCGAGAGATCGTCCTTCTCGGAGAGCGCCTCGAGCTCGTAGCGGAACGGCCGGGAGAGCTCCTCGCGGCCGAGGAGGTGGTGGAAGAGCAGCGGCGCCGGTGCCGCCTCGGCGCGCAGCTCGACGGTGCGCAGGCTCACGCGGCCGGCTCCAGGAGCGCGCCCAGCACGCGCCAGAGCGGTGTCTCGGCCTGGAGCGGCGGATCCTGGCTCCGGGCGAAGGCGGCGATCGCGGCCCGGGTCCTCGGGCCGAGCCGGCCGTCGCGGCCGCCTGGATCGTGGCCGCGTGCCGCGAGCTCGTCCTGGATCGCGCGGACGATCGCGGCCTGCGGCAGCTTGGCGAGCTCGGCGCGTGCCGCGGCCTGCGCCTCCTCGTGGTAGGCCGCGGTGATGCCGCTCCGGAGCGCCATCGGCAGCCGGTCGAGGCGGGCCGTGGCGGCGCGCGCGAGGAGGCGGGCGGCGGCGGTCTCGTCCTTGGCACCGGTGGCGCCCGAGAGCTGCAGGCGGGCGAGCTGGACGTGCCCCCAGAGGTTGCCGCGCTCGGCGGCGGCGGCGAGCCAGTAGGCGGCCCGATCGGGGTCGGGCGGCAGGCCCGGCCCGCCCTCGCGCAGGAGCCGGCCGAGGTTGACGAAGGCGTTGGGCTGGCCGGCCTCGGCCGCCCGCGCGTACCAGCCGACCGCGGTCGGAAGATCGCGCGCGACGCCCTTGCCGGTCTCGTGGAGCCAGCCGAGATTGTTGTAGCCGAAGATGTCGCCGGCCTCGGCCGAGGCGGTGAACAGCTCGCGCGCGCGGGCGGTCGCACCCTCCTGCAGGAGCAGGTTGCCCAGATTGTTGTAGGCGAAGGTGTGGCCGGCGGCGGCCGCGCGCTCGAGCCACGCGACCGCCCGGTCGCGGTCCCCGGGCACGGCCACGCCGCGCAGGTGCAGCCGGCCGAGCTCGTTCATCGCACCCGGATTGCCCTGCTCGGCCGCCGAGTCGAGGAGCGCCACGCCGCGTGCGGGATCGGCCGTCACGCCGCGACCCTCGACCAGGAGCGAGCCCAGGAGCCAGCGCGAGGCCAGATGGCCCCGCGCCTGCGCCGCCTCGAGCTCGGCCACGCCCTCGGCGTAGCGCCCGGCGAGCACGAGGGCGCGGCCGAGCTGGCCGCGCAGCCGGGCGACCTCGGGATAGGCCTCGACCGCGGCGCGGCAGGCGGCGATCGCAGCCTCGGGCTCGACCTCGTTCGGGTAGCGGCCGAGCGCCACGCCCTGGGTGTCGAAGCGGGCACCCGCCTCGAGGTCGCAGGGATGCGTGGCGATCGTGAGCTCGAGGGCGAGCGCCGGCGCGCCGTCCGGGCCGACGAGGTTCACGAGCTCGACCCGGTCGCGGGTGTAGGCGTGCGGGAGGAAGGCGAGCGCGGTCGCGGCCAGGGGCTCGCGGCCGAGCTCGACGCTCCCTCCCTCGGCGAGCGTGGCCAGGATGCGGCCGGCTCGAGCGGATCGGCGAGCGCCACGGGGCCTACCGGTGGCGGCAGCGGCCGCGGCCCGGTGCCGAGATGGACGGTGAGCGCCTCCGCTGCCGGGATCGCTACGGCCGGAGCCGGCTCGGGGGGCGTCGGGGCTGCGGGAGGTACGGTGGCGGGCGCCGGGGCGGGCTCGGCCGGCGTGGCCAGGGTGAGCCGGGCCTCCTCGGCGTGCGCGCTCGTCGGGAAGAGCTGCAGGAAGCGCTCGACCAGGTTCGTCACGCCGGCGCGCTCGACCAGCGGCCAGAGGATCAGGTCGGGGGACGGGCCGGCGGCGGCCGGCGCGGCGGTCGGGGTGGCGGGCCGAGTGG
>JBBIIE010000249.1:0-4817 GCA_037446605.1 Geminicoccaceae bacterium
GGGCGCGCGACAGCTCGGCCCGCGCCGCCTCGAACGCCGCGATCTCGGCGCGCAGGCGGGCCAGATCGGCGAGCTGGACCTCGATCCGCTCGCGATCGACCGCGATGGTCCGCCGCGCCTCCTCGAGCTCGCGCGCGGTGCGCGCCTGCCGCTGCTCGCCCTCCTGCGCCGCGAGGCGGCTCTCCTCGAGCAGCCGTTCCAGGCTCGAGCGCTCGAGGGTCAGGCGGCGCAGGCGGGTGTCGAGATCGGCACGCTCACCCTCGAGCCGGACCAGACGGTCCTCGACCTCGCGCCGCTCGGCCTCGCTGGCCTCCAGCCGGCGGGCCTGCTCGGCCATGCCGGCGCGCAGCCGCTGCGCTCCCGCCCGCTCCTGGTCGAGCTGGTCGGCGACCGCCTTGAGCCGCTGCTGCAGCCGCTCGACGGTCTCGTCGCGACCCTCGAGCATCTGGCTCAGGAAGAACTGGCCGAGCACGAACACCACGAGCAGGAAGATGATCGAGAGGAGGAGGGTCGAGAGCGCGTCGACGAAGCCCGGCCAGATCTCGACCGGCTGGCGCAGCTCCCGGCGCGAGCGGGCCATCGCTCAGTCCTTGGCGAGTGCGGGCTCGCCGCTCGCCGCGGCGACGGTGCGGGTGAGGAGGCGGAGCTCGTGGCGGACCTCGCGCACGAGCTCGCCCCGTCCGCGGCCGAGCTCCTCGACGAGCCGGCCGAGCTGCAGGTCGAGGTTGCGGATGTGGCCGCGCACCTGCTCGTCGGCGAGCCCGGCGGCCGGCGTCCCGGCCGGCCGGGCTAGGTCGCGGGCGAGCGCCTGCTGGCTCTCCGCCAGCCGGCCGAGCAGCTCCTGCTCGCGCTGGATGCCGTCGCCGATCTCGGCGAGCCGCTCGCTCAGCTGGTGCAGGACGGCGTGCAGCTGGGCCCTTCCGTCCTCGCCGCGCGCCATGAGGCCCTGCAGCCGGTCGAGGCTCTCGGCGGTCTGCTGCAACAGCGCCATGACGTAGGTGGGCAGGGGCGGACCGGCGCCGGCCTCCGCCGGCAGGGCCTCGCCGACGCCGTGCCGGGTCATGCCGGTGAGCCATTCCTCGAGCTCGTTGGTGAAGCCGTTCTGGGCCTGGCTCGCCTGGAGGTCCAGGAAGCCCACGACGAGCGAGCCGGCGAGCCCGAAGAGCGACGCGCCGAAGGCCGTCCCCATGCCGCCGATCGGCTTCCGGAGACCCTCCTTCATCTCGTTGAACACGGAGACGAAGTCGCCGCTGCCGATGCTCAGCCCGGAGATCACGTTGCCGATCGCGCCGATCGCCTCGATCAGGCCCCAGAAGGTGCCGAGCAGGCCGAGGAAGATCAAAAGGCTCGTCTGGTAGCGGGCGATCTCGCGTGTCTCGTCGAGCCGCGAGCCGGCGCTGTCGAGCAGGTGCCGGGCGGTCACCGGTGCCAGGAGGGCGCGGCCGCGCCGCTGGTGCTCGCCGAGCACGGAGAGGATCGGCGCGAGCAGCTGCGGCGGCTCCAGCCGGCCGAGCGGCGCACCCATGCGGTGGGCCTCGATCCAGCGCAGCGCCGGGCGCAGCGCCAGGATCCGGCGCAGATTGTAGACGATGCCGGTGACCAGCACCGCGAGGATCAGGCCGTTGAGCCAGGGATTGAACAGGAACGCCCGCCAGATCACCGGGAACAGCACGGCCGCCACCAGCACGGCGATCGCGAGGAAGCCGATGGCGCGGTACAGGAAGCGCTGCGGGCTGGACATCGCGGCTCCTACCACGGGTCGAGCACGGCCACTCTAGCCGAGCGCCGTGCAGCTGCCACGCGCCAAGATGGCGGCCGCGACCGCGTGCCGGGTGGCCCGCCCGGGCGCCGCGTGGCAGCATCGGGTACACCGGTGGTGGGGAGCGAGCCATGCCGACGATCGACCCCGACAAGGTCTGCTGGGTGATCCTCAAAGCCCGCGAGTTCGACGCCAAGACCGCGCCCGTCGAGGAGGAGCCGGGGTCCAACCCGATCGACGATGACATGCGGGAGGTCCTCGAGGATCTGCCCGACGATCCGGTCGAGGAGGAGCTCGAGGCCTTCATCGACGGCCTGAACGAGGACGAGCAGGTCGAGCTCGTGGCCCTCGCCTGGGTCGGCCGCGGCAGCTTCTCGGCCGAGGAGTGGCCGGAGGCCGTGGCGGAGGCGCGCCGCGCCCACAACGATCGGACCGCCGAGTACCTGCTCGGCATGCCGCTCCTGAGCGACTACCTCCTCGAGGGCCTGGCGTCCTTCGGCCTCGGCTGCGACGAGTAGGCGGCGTCCGGCGCCGGTCCCGGCCACGCGATCCGCTCCGCTAGCTGGCACCCCAGGCGGCCCGTTCCGCGGACCGCGCGCCGACCCTAGCGCCCCATCCCTAAGCGTTGGTTAACGCCCCGCCTCAACCATGGTCGCGCAGGAGGTGCCCGGCCAGGTAGAGCGACCCGCACACGAGCACGAGGCCGGGCGGGCGGACCGATCGGGCGATCGCGCGTGCGGCGGCGAGGGGCGAGGGCTCGGGCTCGGCGGCGAGGCCGAGCCGGCGAGCGGTCTCGGCCTCCTCGCCCGCGTCGCGGGCGGCCGGCTCGCCGGGCACGCTCACGGTCCGCAGGCTCGCCACGAGCGGCACGAGGGGCCGCAGGAACGCCTGGAGGTCCTTGGTCGCGAGCATGCCCAGGATCAGGTGCACGGGTCGGCCGCGCGCCAGAGCGGGCAGGCTCGCCGCCAACATCTCCCCGGCGCCGGGATTGTGGCCGCCGTCGAGCCAGAGCTCGAAGCCCGGGCCCAGCGCGTCGACCATCGGTCCCGCGGTGAGACGCTGCAGCCGCGCGGGCCAGCGGGCTTCGACGAGACCGCGGGCGATCGCCGGAAGGGGTGGTGCGAGATCGCCGATCCGGCGCGCCGCCACGACCGCGAGACCGGCATTGTCGATCTGGTGGACGCCGGGTAGCGAGGGCAGGGGAAGCTCGAGCGTTTCCCCCGCGTCCCACACCACGAACCGGTCGCCGTCGCGGCGCGCCCACCAGTCCCGGCCGTGGACCAGGAGCGGACAGCCGACCGCCCGCGCCCGCGCCGCGAACACGGCCAGAGCTTCGGGCCGCTGCGGGCCCAGGATCGCCGGCACCGAAGGCTTCATGATGCCGGCCTTCTCGCCGGCGATCGCGGCGAGCGTGGTACCCAGGAAGGCCTCGTGGTCCATCGAGACGGGTGAGATCAGGACGAGGCGCGGCCGCTCGACCGTGTTCGTCGCATCGAGCCGGCCGCCCATCCCGGTCTCGAGCAGGACCACGTCCGCGGGCGTCTCGGCGAAGATCAGAAAGGCCGCCGCCGTCGTGATCTCGAAGAAGGTGACGGGCTCGGCACCGTTCGCCCGCTCGCAGGCCTCGAGGGCCGCGATGAGCAGGGCATCGTCGACCGGCTCGCCTCGGATCAGGATGCGCTCGTTGAAGTGCACGAGGTGCGGGGAGATGTAGCGCAGCGTGTGCCGCCCCGCGGCCTGCAAGATCGCGTCGAGGAAGGCCAGGGTGCTGCCCTTGCCGTTCGTCCCGGCGATGTGGACGACCGGCGGCAGGCGCCGCTCGGGATGGCCGAGCCGGGCGAGCAGGCGCTCGATCCGCCCGAGCGAGAGGTCGATCCGCTTGGGGTGGAGCTCCGCCAGGCGGCGGAGGATCGGTTCAGCCGGGCTCGCCATGGCTCGGCGTCGGCGCGGGCTCGGGCGGGGCCGGCACCGTCGCCGGCTCGAGCGGCGCCGGCAGCGGCACGGGCCGCAGCAGGAGGTCGAGCAGCCGGACGAGCGTGGCGCGGAGCTCGAAGCGGTGCACGACCATGTCGACCATGCCGTGCGCCAGGAGGTACTCGGCCTTCTGGAAGCCGGGCGGCAGCTTCTCGCGGATGGTCTGCTCGATGACCCGTGCCCCGGCGAAGCCGATCACCGCACCAGGTTCGGCGATGTGGACGTCGCCGAGCATGGCGAAGGACGCCGTCACACCGCCGGTGGTCGGATCGGTGAGGATGACGATGTAGGGCAGGCCGGCTTCCTTGACCTGCTCGACGGCGATCGTGGTGCGCGCCATCTGGACCAGCGAGAGGGTGCCCTCCTGCATGCGCGCGCCGCCCGAGGAGGTCACTACGAGGAAGGCGGCACGGGCCGCGACCGCGCGCTGCGCCGCGGTCACGAAGGCCTCGCCCACCGCACTTCCCATCGAGCCGCCCATGAAGTCGAAGCTCATGACGGCGAGGACCACCGGCAGGCCGTCCATCCGCCCCTCCGCCGCCTCCAGGGCGTCGGCGGAGCGGGCCTTGGCCTGAGCCTCCTTGAGGCGGTCGGTGTAGCGCTTGGAATCGCGGAAGCGCAGCGGGTCGACCGGCACCTTGGGCAGCTCGATGCGCTGCCAGCTGCCCTCGTCGAGGAGCGTCCTGAAGCGGAACTCGGGGCCGACCCGCATGTGGTGGCTGCAGTGCGGGCACACGCGCTGGTTGGCCTCGAGGTCGCGGTGGAAGATCATCCGCTCGCAGGACGGGCACTGGTGCCAGAGGTTCTCCGGCACGTCGGTCTTGGCGGTGCCGCGCTCGACCAGCGCCCGGATCTTCGGCCGCACATAGGATGTGAGCCAGTTCACGAGCGGGCCGTCCGCACCGCCCGGGCGAGCGCCTCGACCCTGCCGTGTACCGCGGCGACCAGCCCCTTGCCGGGCCCGCCCGCCGCGCCCAGATGCGCCGCCACCTCGCCGACCAGCGCCGAGCCCACGACGGCGGCGTCGGCGACCCGCGCGATCGCCGCCGCCTGCTCGGGCGTGCGGATGCCGAAGCCCACGGCG
>JBBIIE010000250.1:0-4756 GCA_037446605.1 Geminicoccaceae bacterium
CCGAGGCGGGCGCGGGCGGTGCCGAGCTCGGCCACCCGCTCGCGCTGCTCCTCGACCACCTCGGCCGGGGCGCGGGCGAGGAAGCCGGCATCGGCGAGCCGGCTCTCGAGCCGCGCCAGCTCGCTCTCCGCCTTGGCCAGCTCGCGACCGAGCCGCTGCCGCTCGCGCTCGAGGTCGACCACCTCGCCCACCGGCAGGGCGAAGGTCGCCTCGTCGACCACGACCACGATCGAGCGGGCCGGCGGCGGCTGGTCGGTGGCGTCGATCTCGGCCAGCCGGGCGAGGCGCAGGAGCGGCTCGCGGTGCCGCTCGAGGCGCGCCAGGGTGAGCGGGCCGGCGCCGTGCTGGAGGAGCCGCAGGCGTGCCGCGGGCGGCACGTTGAGCTCGGTCCGCGCCGCCCGGATGGCGCCGATGGTGCGGGTGAGCCAACCGAGCTCGGCGGTGGCGTCGGCATCCTGCAAGGGTGCCGCGTCCTCGGGCCAGGAGGCCAGGATCAAGAGGCCGCCGGGCGCCCCGAACAGCGCCCGCCAGAGCTCCTCGCTGACGAACGGGGCCATCGGGTGGAGGAGGTGGAGGATGCGCGCCAGCACCCACCCCGCGACGCGGCGGGCCTCCGTGCGGGCGGCCTCGTCCGTGCCCGAGAGGACCGGCTTGGCGAGCTCGATCCACCAGTCGCAGAAGCTGTCCCAGACGAAGTGGTGGAGGCCGAGCGTCGCCTCGCTCAGCCGGTACTCGGCGAGCGCCTCGCCGACCCGCGTGGTGAGCGCGGCGGTCTCCGAGACGATCCAGCGGTTCAGCGGCAGCCGGCAGGCGGCGGGGTCGAAGCCCGGATCGAGCCGGCCGGCGTTGAGCTCGATGAAGCGGGCGGCGTTCCAGAGCTTGGTCACGAAGTTGCGCCAGCCCTCGACGCGCGCCGGGCCGAAGCGGACGTCGCGGCCCTGCTCGGTCGAGGCGAGGAGCGCCAGGCGCAGCGCGTCGGCGCCGTAGGCGTCGACCAGCTCCAGGGGGTCGACCACGTTGCCCTGGGTCTTCGACATCTTCTTGCCGCGCTCGTCGCGCACGAGGCCGTGGATGTACACGTCGCGGAAGGGGACCTCGTCCATGCAGAAGAGGCCGAGCATCATCATCCGCGCGACCCAGAAGAAGATGATGTCGAAGCCGGTGACGAGCACGCTCGTCGGATAGTAGCGGGCGAGCTCGGGCGTCGCGTCCGGCCAGCCGAGCGTCGAGAACGGCCAGAGGCCGGAGGAGAACCAGGTGTCGAGCACGTCCGGGTCGCGCTCGAGGGCGACACCGGGCCCGAAGCGGGCCTCGGCCAGGGCGCGCGCCTCGGCCTCCTCCTCGGCCACGAGGATCGTCCCGTCGGGGGCGTACCAGGCGGGGATCCGGTGGCCCCACCAGAGCTGGCGCGAGATGCACCAGGGCTGGATGTTCCTCAGCCACTCGAAGAAGGTCGCCTCCCACTGCCGCGGCACGAAGCGGGTGCGGCCGCTCTCGACCGCCGCGATCGCCCGGCGGGCCAGCCCCTGGACGTCGCAGAACCACTGCTCGGTCAGGAACGGCTCGAGCGGCGTGCCGGAGCGGTCGCCGTGCGGCACGGCGTGGCGGTGCGGCTCGACCTTCGCGACCAGCCCCTGCGCCTCGAGGTCGGCCAGCACGCGCGTGCGCGCCTCGAACCGGTCGAGGCCGCGATAGGCTTCGGGGACGTTCTCGTTGAGCCGCCCGCGGCGGTCGAGGACCGCCACGATCGGAAGCCCGTGCCGGCGGCCGACCTCGAAATCGGCGAAGTCGTGCGCCGGGGTGATCTTGACGGCACCCGTGCCCTTCTCGGGGTCGCTGTGCGGGTCGGCCACGATCGGCAGGCGGCGGCCGACGAGTGGCAGGATCGCGTGGCGGCCGACGAGATCGCGCCAGCGCGGGTCGTCGGGGTGCACGGCCACGGCGGTGTCGCCGAGCATGGTCTCGGGCCGCGTGGTGGCCACCGTGACGAACCGGCCGGGCTCGCCCTCGATCGGGTAGCGCAGGTGCCAGAGCCTGCCGTCGACCTCGCGGCTCTGCACCTCGAGGTCGGAGACCGCGGTCTCGAGCGCGCAGTCCCAGTTGACGAGGCGCTTGTCGCGGTAGATCAGCCCGGCCCGGTGCAGCGCCACGAAGGCGCGGCGGACCGCCCGCGACAGGCCCTCGTCCATGGTGAAGCGCTCGCGGCTCCAGTCGCAGGAGGCGCCGAGCCGGCGCATCTGGCGGGCGATCGTGCCGCCGGACTCCTCCTTCCACTTCCACACCTCGGCGAGGAACGCCTCGCGGCCCATCGCCCGGCGGTCGCGACCCTCGGCGGCGAGCCTGCGCTCCACGACCATCTGCGTGGCGATGCCGGCATGGTCGGTGCCCGGCTGCCAGAGGGTCTCGAAGCCGCGCATCCGGTGGAAGCGGACGAGCACGTCCTGGATCGTGTGGTCGAGGGCGTGGCCGATGTGCAGGCTGCCGGTGACGTTGGGCGGCGGCAGCATGATGCAGTAGGGCCGGCCACCCGGCCTCGGCCGGAAGGCGGCCGCGCGCTCCCACTCGGCGTAGAGGCGGGCCTCGACCTCGGCCGGCCGGTAGGTCTTGTCGAGCATCGGGACGGATCCAGGCGGGGCGCGGCGGGCCGGGCCGGCCGCGCGACCTCCGCCACTTAGGCGAGGCCCGGCGGCTCGGCAAGGCGCCGGCACGTCGCCGCTCACCGGCGTTGCTCGCGCCAGCGCCGCACCGTGTCGCGCACGAAGTCCAGCCCGGCCCTGTCCGCCCGCCAGGCCTCGCTGAAGGCCGGCGTGTGGCTGGCCGGCTGGGCGCCCGGGGGGAGCGGCTCGAGCTGCACCCGCACCGGCAGCGTGACGCCTTCGCCCAGGATGATCGCCTCGCCGGTGGCGAGCGCCGGCAGGCCGGAGAGCAGCCACGCCGAGCCCTCGGGCAGGGTGTTGCGCACGAAGGCCTGGTCGCGCTCGTTGCTCATCCGGAGCGCCACCACCGTGCCGCACTGCGAGAGGGCGGAGGCCGAGAGCTCGGCCGGGCGCTGCGTGACGAGGCCGAGCGAGACGCCGTACTTGCGGCCCTCCTTGGCGATCCGGTCGATCGCCCGGCGGCTCGGTTCGAAGCCGCTCTCGCCGCTGGCCGGCACGTAGCGGTGCGCCTCCTCGCAGACCAGCAGCAGCGGCACGGCGCGGCCGCGCTCGCTCCACAGGCCGAACTCGAAGAGCATGCGGCAGAGCAGCGAGACGATCACGTCGACGATCTCGCTCGGCACGCCCGAGAGGTCGATCACGGTGACCGGCCGGTCGGCCACCGGAAAGCGCAGGAGGCGGCCGAGCACGCCGTCCATGTTGTCGCGCAGGTAGAGAGACTGGAACAGGAAGGCGTAGCGGCGGTCGTTGCGGATGCTCTCGATGCGGCCGAGCAGCTGGCGGTAGGGGGCGGCACCCTCGGGCTTGTTGAGGGCCCCCATCGCCTCGTCGATCAGCTTGACGAGGTCGGACAGCCGGTAGGGGATCGGGGTGTCGACGGTGACCGGGCCCGAGAAGCCGCCATTGGCGGCGGCCCAGGCCTGGCGGGCGGCGAGCACCACCTCCTTGAGGATGGCCGCCTCGGCATAGCCGCGGCCGTCGCGCACGGGTGCCAGGATCGCCGCCGTCTCCTCGAAGTTCATGAGCCAGTAGGGCAGCTCGAGGGCGGCCAGATCGAGCGCCTCGGCGCGCTCGCCGAAGGCCGGGGCGTACTCGCCGTGCGGGTCGAGCAGCACGACGTGCGCCGCCGGGCAGGCGTGCAGCACCGCCTGCAGGATCGTCGCCACGGTCCAGGACTTGCCCGAGCCGGTGCTGCCGAGCACCGCGAAATGCTTGCCGAGCAGCGGGTCGACCAGGAGGTGCGCGGGCACCTCCGGGACGTTGGAGAGCCGGCCGATCCGCACGCTCGTGGCGGTCGGCGGCGCGAAGACCGCGGCGGCGAGCTCGCCGTCGGCGCGCACGACCGGGGCGTCGAGCACGGGGAAGGTCGAGATGCCGCGGCGGAAGCGGCGCTCCCCGGCGCCGCCGAGGACCTCGCCCACGAGCTGGACGTCGGCGATCGAATGATCGTCGGCGCGGCGGCCGTGGCGCAGCGCGTGCACCACGCCGACCGGCACGACCGGCTCGCCCGGCAGCGCCACGAGCTCGCCCAGCGTGAGCGCCCGGCTCCCGCCCGCCTCCGGCCGCCGCAGCCCGACCACGAGCCCGCCGCCGCTGACCGCGAGCACGGTTCCGACCACGGAGGCGGCAGACGCCATCGACAGCTCTCCCGGGCCAAGCGCGCCCGGAGACTGCCAGCCTCTCCCCTAAGGATCGGTTAACGCGGCGGCGCGCTCAAAGCAGCTCGGCGCGGCGGGCGAGCTTCTTGACCTCCTGCTCGACCACCCGCTCGACGAGTGGCGCCAGGTTCTGGTCGAGCCACTCCCTGAGCTGTGGGCGCAGCAGCTCGACCACGAGGTCCTCGACCGAGCGGCCGCCGCCCGGCGCCGGACGATCGTCACTGGCCACCGCCCGGGTCAGCCGGGCGAGTGCGCTCGTGCTCGCCTGCGCGGCGGTCGGCGAGACCAACGATCCATCGTCCTGGGCGGGCATGCTCGGGCGCTCCGGTTGCTGAACGGGCGGGCGGGAGACGGCGGCCGGCGGCGGCGGGGCCGCGGGCGGGGCGGGTGGCTCGGCGACCAGCTCGGTCAGCTCGAGCTCGTCCTCCTCGGGCTCGGCGG
>JBBIIE010000251.1:0-4747 GCA_037446605.1 Geminicoccaceae bacterium
GGGCGGTTCCGCGCGGCGCTCGGCCGCGACGCACGCTGAGACGCCACCCGTGGGCCGCGCCTTGCCGGCCGCGGCCGCCAATGCGATGGTGGCGGGCCGGCGTGGCGGGCGCTCTCACCGCAGGTGGTGAACGCTCGTCTCACCGGGCACCTGGAGCGCGAGTGGAGCGGCGATGGCCGGCAAGCGGTGGCGACGGTCCCTCCTGGTCGCGGTGGCGGCCCTCGGGCTCGCCGGGGCGACCCGGGCGGAGCTCCGCATCGAGCTCAAGGACGGCCGGGTGTTCGTGCTGCCCTTCGAGCGCGACGAGGTGGCGCGCATGGAGTTCGACGGCGTGCCGGTCGAGGCCGCGGACCTGGGCGTGCGGATCGACGACCCGCGGCCGCAGCCGGCGGAAGGGGCGGCCGAGGGGCAGGTCGAGCTGGCCGCGGCCGAGGCGGCCAAGCGCAAGCGCGGGCGGGTCCTCGAGGTCGGCCCGGGCAAAGCCTTCACCCTGCCGAGCCAGGCCGCGGCCGCCGCCCGCGACGGCGACACGGTCGAGATCCACCCCGGCACCTACCCGGACGTGGCGATCTGGCGCGCCGACCGACTGACCATCCGCGGCGTCGGCGGCCGGCCGCGCATCGACGCCGGCGGCGGCGGTGCCGCCGGCAAGGCCACCTGGGTGATCACCGGCCGCAAGGTCCTGGTCGAGAACGTCGAGCTGACCGGCTCCCGGGTCCCGGACAAGAACGGTGCCGGGATCCGCGCCGAGGGCGGCGATCTGACGCTGCGCGAGGTCCTGATCCACGGCAACGAGATCGGCATCCTCTCCGCGCTCGACTTCAAGGGCGAGCTGCGGATCGAGCGCTCCGAGTTCCACTCCAACATCGTGCCGGACTGGGAGGCGGCGGGCGTGCCGCCGGGGCACAACATCTACATCGGCGAAGCGAAACCCTTCGTCCTGATCGGCAGTTGGATCCACGGCGCGGTCGACGGCCACAACGTGAAGAGCCGGGCGAGGGAGAACCGGATCCTCTACAACCGCATCGAGGACGATCCGGGGCCGGCCTCCTCCTACCTCGTCGACATCGCCGAGGGCGCGCCCACGCTCATCATGGGCAACCTGTTCGTCGAGAGTGCCTCGAGCCCCAACCGGGTGATCGTCTCGATCGCCGCCGAGAAGAACGCGCCGGGTGCCGAGACGGTGATCGCCTTCAACACCATCCTCCGCCCGCGGGCCGAGGCGGTGGCGGTCGCCAACCGCGGCTCCGGCCCGGTGCGGCTCGTCAACAACCTGATCGTCGGGCCCGGCCGGCTCTCCGAGGGCGGCGCGCTCGTGGAGGGCACGCTCGAGGGCGAGCGGCTCCTGTTCGTCGATCCCTCCCGCGGCGACTGGCGGCCGGCGCTCGGCTCGCCCGCGATCGACGCCGCGATCACCGCCCGGCCCTGGCGCAAGGTCCGGCTGGAGCCGACCTGGTCGTACCGCCACCCGCTCGCCCTCGAGCCGCGGACCCGGCTCGGCCGCGGCTTCGATCTCGGCGCCTACGAGGCGGGTCCCTGAGGCGTGGGGCACTGGGCGAGGGTGGGCTTCCAGACCCGCCGCGCCAGCTCGAGCATGTTGCGGCCGAGGATGTCGCGCACCTCCGCCTCGCCGTAGCCGCGCGCGAGAAGCCCCTCGGTGATCTCGGGGAGCTGCTCGGGGGCGGCGATGCGGATGCTGGCGAGGCCGCCACCGTAGCCCTCGGCGCGCGGCCACCAGTAGTCGCGGTCGAGGCCGGGCGGCTCGTCGTCGAGGCCGTCGGCCGGATAGCTGTAGTCGATCCCGAGCCCGACGTGGGAGGGCCCGATGCGCTCGACCAGCCAGTCGATCGCATCGAGGATCGCGGGCGTGCGGGCCCTCGGATCGGTGAGGAAGCGGCCGACGCCGTTGACGCAGACCACGCCGCCCGTGGCGGCACAGGCGTCGATCTGCTCGGCCGTGAGGTTGCGTCGGTCGCCCTTGAGCGCGCGCGGGTTGGCGTGGCTGAAGACCACGGGGCCGAGCCCGAGCGCCATGATGTCGAGGCTCGAGCGGTGGCCGGTATGCGACAGGTCCATGAGCATGCCGCAGGCGTGGACCGCCTCGACGATGCGCCGGCCGAGCGGGCTCAACGGCACGTCGAGGTCGTAGCAGCCGCCCGCCGCCTCGTTGTTGCGGTTGTAGGCCAGGTGCATCTGCCGCACGCCCAGGGCGTAGAGCAGGGGCACCATCTCGGGCCGGCCGCAGAGCGGCACGGCGCCCTCGAGGTCGAAGGCGACGGCGAGCCTGCCCTCCCGCTTGGCGCGCTCGACCTCGGCCACCGTGTCGACCGGCACGAACAGGTCGGGACGGGCGCGGAGCTGGGCGCGGAAGGAGGCGAGCACGGTCATCACCTGCGGCAGCGGGTTCATGTCCATGCCGATGTTGACCGACACGAAGCTCGCCCCGGCCGCGTGGTGGCGGCGCAGCACGCCGAGATCGGCGTCGGGGTGGAGCGGCAGGCAGGCGTGCGCGTCCCAGACGATCGCCTCCCGGTGCAGGCGGTCCCGGTGCAGGCGGGCGGCGCGCGCGGCGAGATCGGTCATCGAAGCTCCGGGCAGGCTCGTGCGGCAACGAGGCTAGAGGCTCGCGGCGCCGCGGCAAGGGTCCCGGGCGCGGAGGCCCCCGGCGCCCCGCCCCTCACGTCACCCAGGCGACGCGCAGGAGGTTGGTGGCGCCGGGGGTGCCGAAGGGCAGGCCGGCGGTGATCACGATCGAGCTGCCGGGCTGCGCGAAGCCCTCCTGGCGGGCGAGCTGGCGGGCCTTGGCGACCATCTCGTCGAGGTCGCGCGCGTCCTCGGTGAAGACCGGGTGGATGCCCCAGGCGAGGGTCAGCTTCCGGGCCGTCACCATGCGGGTGATCAGGCCCAGGATCGGGTGGTCGGGCCGCTCCCGCGAGGCCCGGAGCGCGGTGGCGCCCGAGGTCGTGTAGGTGACGATGCAGGCCGAGCCGAGGGTGTGCGCGACCTGTGCCGCGGCGAGGGTGATGGCATCGGCCGTGGTCTGCAGCGCGGTGGCGTGGAAGGCGTCCAGATAGGCGCGGTAGAGCGCGTCGTGCTCCACCTGGGTGATGATGCGGTCCATCATCGCCACCGCCTCGACCGGGAACGCGCCGGACGCGCTCTCGGCCGAGAGCATCACCGCGTCGGCGCCGTCGTACACCGCGGTCGCGACGTCGCTGGCCTCGGCCCGGGTGGGGGCCGGGCTCGTGACCATGCTCTCCAGCATCTGGGTCGCCACGACCACGGGCTTGCCCGCCTCGCGGGCCCGGCGGACGATCCGCTTCTGCAGCCCGGGCACCGCCTCGGGCGGCATCTCCACGCCCAGATCGCCGCGCGCGATCATGATCGCATCGGCCAGATCGACGATCTCGTCGAGGCACTCGATGGCCGACGGCTTCTCGATCTTGGCCATCACCGCGGCGCGCCCGGCCACCAGCCGCTTGGCCTCGGCCACGTCGTCCGGGCGCTGCACGAAGGACAGCGCCACCCACTCGAAGCCGAGCTCCATGCCGAAGGTGAGGTCTCTGCGGTCCTTCTCGGTCATCGCCGGGATCGGCAGGACGACGCCCGGCACGTTGACCCCCTTGCGGTCGGAGAGCGTGCCGCCGGCCACGACCACGGTCTCGGCGGCGTTCGGCTCGGCGCGCTCCACCCGCAGCCGGATGCGGCCGTCGTCGAGCAGGAGCTCGGCGCCCGCGCGCAGCACCGAGAGGATCTCGGGATGCGGCAGCTGCACCCGCCGCTCGTCCCCGGGCGTCGGGTCGAGGTCGAGGCGGAAGGGTGCGCCCGCCGCGAGCGGGACCTTGCCCTCCGCGAAGGCGCCGATGCGCAGCTTCGGGCCCTGCAGGTCGATCAGCGTGCCGATCGGCCGGCCGCGCGCGGCCTCGATCTCACGCACGAGCGCGAAGCGCGCGGCGTGGTCTTCGTGGCTGCCGTGGCTGAAGTTGAACCGGAACACGTCCGCACCGGCCTCGACCAGCGCCAGGATGCGCTCGCGCGAGGCGCTCGCCGGGCCGAGCGTGGCCAGGATCTTGGTCGACCGGTCGCGGCGCATCGCCTCCTCCCCCGCGGTCGGCGGGGCCGGCGGCGCCCCGACGCCGGGCGTGATCTCGCCACCTCGTGCGCGAGCCCGCATCCCTAGAGCATCGCGCGGGAGGCGTCATCCCCCGCCGGACCGCGGGCCGGGGACCGCTCGTGACAATGGCTGGTCGAACGACCCCGATCCGGCTATGAGGGGTGGAGCCAATTCGCGGATCCGCCATGCTCCGTCCGCAGCGCCGCCGGCCCGGGCCGGCCCATCTCGCGAGCCTCGCGCTCGACCCCACGGGCGCCGAGCCGCTCTACCGCCAGCTCTATTTCGCGATCCGTGACGCGATCCTGACCGGACGGCTGCAGCCGGGGGCCCGGCTGCCGGCGAGCCGGACGCTGGCGCGCGATCTGGGCGTCTCGCGCAACACCGTGATGGCGGCCTTCGAGCAGCTCGCCGCGGAGGGCTATCTGGGCGGGCGCGTGGGCGCCGGCTCCTATGTCAGCCGGCGGCTGCCCGAGGAGGCGCTGCAGGCGCGCACCGAGGCGGCGCACGCGGCACCGGCGCCGGTCCCCGCACCCGGCCCCTTGGCGCGCTGCTGGGACAGTGGGAGCTGAGCGCGGCGGCGGGCGACGCGATTCCTGATGTGCTTGCCGTCAGCGGCAGCGTCTGGCTGGCAAC
>JBBIIE010000252.1:0-4736 GCA_037446605.1 Geminicoccaceae bacterium
CTCGGCGCGCGGCTCGGCCTCGCGCGCGACGCCCAGGCGCTCCGCGCCCTTGCCCGGACCGCGGCCTCGGGCGAGGCTGCAGGCGCACCCGCCCCGGAGGTCCCGTGAGCCGGCTCGTCAACCCGCTCCGAGAGGAGCTCGCCCAGGGCGCGTGCGTGCTCGGGACCTTCGTCTCGCTGCCCTCCCCGCCCTTCGTCCAGATCCTGGCCGGATGCGGCTTCGACTTCCTGATCGTCGACTGCGAGCACGGGCCGATCGGCCCCGAGACCGCGCAGGCGATGATCACCGCGACCGCCGCCTCGCCCTGCGTGCCGTTGGCCCGGGTCGCCTGGAACCTGCCCTGGCTCGCCAAGCCGCTCCTCGATGCGGGCGCGCTCGGCATCGTCTTCCCGCTGATCCGCTCGGCCGAGGATGCGCGCGCGGCGGTCGCCGCCTGCCGCTACGCGCCGGCGGGCGAGCGCGGCTGGGGCCCCTTCTACGCGCCCGCGCGCTGGGGCCTCGGGCCGTTCGAGTACAGCGGCTCGGCGGACCAGGCGCTCCTCACCATCCTCCTGATCGAGCACGTCGATGCGGTCCGCGCGATCGACGCGATCGCGGCCACGCCCGGCGTCGACGTGGCGATGATCGCGCCCTACGACCTCTCGACCAGCCTCGGCAAGCCCGGTGCCTTCGGGGATCCGGAGTTCCTCGCGGCGGTCGCCGAGGCGGAGCGTGGGATCCGCGCCGCGGGTGTCGTGCTCGGCGGCCTCGCCGCCACGGCCGAGCGGGCGCACGCGCTGATGGAGCGCGGCTACCGCTTCCTCTGCCTCGCCTACGACGTGCTGTTGATCGAGACGGCGATGCGCGGGCTGCTCGCCGAGGTGCGGCGCGCGCCCCGGCCACGGCCCTGACCGGCCACGGCCCTAGAGCTGCTTCGGCTTGTCGGCCTTGGTGGTGGCGGGGGTGTCGCGGGCGGGTGCCGGCGGCACGGCCCGTTCGGGGACGGCGGGCACCGAGCGCTCGACCGGCTCGACCACGGCGCGGATCGGCCGCGGCCCCTCGCTCGCCGGCCGCGGGCTCGGCAGCGGCACCGCCTCGGGCGCCCGGCCGATGTCGTGCATGAAGGCCTGCATCACGTGCAGGAGCTCGGGGCTCTCGGCCGGGCCGACCAGCGCGAAGACCAGCCGGCCGCGCCGCCAGTGCAGCGAGACGCGGCCCTCCTCGGCCATCGTGAAGGCCTGCGCCGCGTCGGAGGAGACCACCCCGACGAAGAGGTCGACGAGGCCGCCGTGGCCGTTCGACCAGGCGAGCCGGACGGCCGGGGAGCTGCCGCCGTCGAGCACCTCGCCGCCGACCGGGACGAGACCGAGCCCGCGCAGATCAGGAAGTTCGAGCGGCTGATCGCGGAGATGGCTCGCCAGCCAGGCGAGCGAGCGCTCGCGGTCGCCCTCCGGGCGCGCCTCGGCGAACCGGCTCGTGCTGCCGCCGAAGGGGAACTCGGGGACCGGCAGCTCCGGCTCGTAGACGATCGTGGCGACCGGCTCGGGCGCCTGCCGCCAGACGCTCGCGGCACCCAGGCCGGCGACCAGGAGCAGGCTCGCAGCGACGAGGCCGCCGGCGCCGCGCAGCAGGAGCTGGCGCCGCCGCACGCGGCGGACCGTGTCCGCCAGGGCACGCTGCAGCTCGGGGGCGAAGCCCTCGGCGTAGCGGTCGAGACCCTGGCGGATCCGGGTCAGCCCGCCGAGCTGCCGGCGATAGGCCTCGACCCGTTCGCGATCCGCGCCCTCGACCAGGAGGTGCGCCAGCACCGCGCCGCGGCGGTCGCTCCCGAGGCGCCCGTCGACCAGCGCGTGCAGCTCACCCTCGTCGACCGTCGAGCGCACCGATGCGGTGCCGCCATGGCTCATTTGACGACCCGAAGCCTCGCCGTCCCGCCGTGCGTCGTCAGGCGCCGGAGCGCCTCGCGGCCGCGCGACAGGCGCGACATGACCGTTCCGACGGGGACTCCTATCACATCCGCCGCCTCGAGATAGCTCAGACCCTCGAGCCCCACGAGCAACACTACCTCGCGTTGCTCTTTTGGCAACACCTGTAGTGCGGCGACCAGGTCACGCAGCTCGATCCAGTCCTGCTGGCGCGGTGGCGCCAGGAGGTCGGCGATCACGGTCTCGATCGGCACCTCGCTGCGGCGTGCCCGGCGGCGCCGGTGGCCGTCCACGAAGACATTGTGCAGCGTGGTGAAAAGATAGGCCCGCAAGTCGTTGACACGACGCCAGGATCTGGCCTGGGCGATGACCCGGACGAGGCATTCCTGGACGAGGTCGTCGGCATCGTGCGGGTCGCCCACCAGGAGGAGGGCGTAGCGCCTGAGGCCGGAGACGTGGCCGAGGATCTCCTCGTCGACCGGGCGTCGGCGGGGCTCGGCTGTGGTCGCGTCACCGTCCACGAGGTCGAAAGCCACGCCGTCGGTTGAGGGGTCCCAGGGCAAGGCTGGGCCTCCGCGCTGGTTGCGTCTTGTTGCCGAGAGCGCGAGCTACCCTCTCGCAGCCCTCGGATTCCGCGAGCACGCGCTGGCCGTCCATCACGACCGACAACGGTTGAACACAGGCCGGCGCCGGATGCAACCCCGCAAGGCCCGCTTCGTCGCGCCCGCGCTCGTCGCAGAAAAGGCTCCACCGGTCGCTCGGGCCGGTGGAGCCAGTCGTTGGGCGGTGAACATGCGAGCGCCAGCTTGCCACCCGCGGGCGGACCGATGGCGGGGACGCGCGCCGCGTCCCGTCCTCGCACCAGTCCTCGACGTCCGATCGCGCCGCTTATTCCCAGTCGGTTCAGGACGGCTCGGCGCGCGCGTGGACATAGCGGCCGGGGGCCGGCTCCAGCACCGGCAGGGGGCCGTCCCCCGGCCGCCGCGCCGGCACCCGGCGGTCCGCGCCCGGGCGCAGCCAGGCGAGCCAGTGCGGCCACCAGCTGCCCGGCCGGAAGCGGGCGCCGGCCAGCCAGGCGTCCGGGTCCTCGGGCAGCGCCGCCCGCGTCCAGTGGCCGTACTTGGCCCCCTCGGGCGGGTTGACGACCCCGGCGATGTGTCCCGAGCCGCCGAGCACGAAGCGGACCCGCCCGGCCAGCCGGCGGGCGCCGCGATAGGTCGACCGCCAGGGGGCGATGTGGTCCTCGCGGGTCGACAGGAAGTAGGCGGGCGTGCCGATCGCTCCGAGGTCGATCGGCGTGCCGAGCAGGCGCACGCCACCCGGCTCGACCAGCCGGTTCTCGAGGTAGAGCGCGCGCAGGTAGAAGCTGTGCATCAGGTACGGCATGCGCGTGCCGTCGGCGTTCCAGTGCAGGAGGTCGAAGGCCGGCGGCTCGCGGCCCAAGAGGTAGGTCTGGACGAACGGGCCCCAGATCAGGTCGTTGGCGCGCAGGAGGGCGAACACCTGCTGCATGTGGCGCGCCTCGAGGTAGCCGAGCCGGGCCATGTGCCGGTCGAGGAGTGCCAGCTGCGGCTCGTCGATGAACACGCCGAGCTCGCCCGGCTCGGCGAAGTCGAGGAGCGTGGTGAGGAAGGTGGCGCGCGCCACCCGCCGCTCGCCGCGCGCCGCCAGCCAGGCGAGCAGGCAGGCGGTGAGCGTGCCGCCCAGGCAGTAGCCGAGCACGTCCAGCCGCCGCTCGCCGGTCACCTGCTCGATCGCGTCGAGTGCCGCGAGCGGGCCCTCGCGCAGATAGTCCTCGAAGCCCTTGTGCGCCAGCTCGCGCCCGGGATTGACCCAGGAGATCACGAACACGGTGAGCCCCTGCGCCACGCACCAGCGGACGAAGCTGTTGCGGGGCCGAAGATCGAGGATGTAGTACTTGTTGATCCAGGGCGGCACGATGAGCAGCGGTCGTGCGCGCACGGTCTCCGTGGCGGGCGCGTACTGGACGAGCTGCATGAGCTCGGTCTCGAGGATCACCGCACCCGGGGTGACCGCGAGGTCGCGGCCGAGGGTGAAGGCACCCGACCGCGTGGGGGCCGGCGGCAGCCGGCCACGGCCGCGCTCGAGGTCGGCCAACAACCGCTCCAGCCCGTCGAGCAGGCTCGCCCCGCCGGTCCGCGCCGCCTCGCGCAGGACCAGGGGGTTGGTCGCCGGATGGTTGGTCGGGGCGAGTGCGTCGACCGCGAGACGCACGTAGAACGCCGCCCGCGCCCGGGTCCTGGGATCCAGCCCCGGCGTGCCCAGGACCAGCTCGCGCAGCCAGGCCGCGGTCAGGAGGTGGACCTGCTTGAGCGTGTCGAAGCGCGGGTCCTCCTCCCAGTCGGCGTGGTGGAAGCGCCGGTCGCCCGGCTCAGGCCGCCAGAGCGGCTCCAGCCCGGGCTCCAGCCGGCGGCGGAGCTGGTGCGCCCAGAGGGCCGCGAGGCGCGCGTGATAGTCGATCAGCGCCGCGGCCAGCCGCTCCGGCTCGGCGAGCAGCGCGCGGGCGAGCTCCTCGAGCGTCGCGGCCACGATCCCGGGATCGGGGATCTGCAGCTCGCCGGCCTCGGCCAGCCGCTCCGCCAGCGCCGCGCCGACCCGGCCGCCGCGTTCGGCGAGCCCGGCCAGCCGCGCCGCCAGGTCGGGCGCGATCGTCCGCTCGAGCGTCGCCGGCTCGCTCGTCATGCCAGGGCTCCGGATGGCGCGGGCGGCCGCATCCTGGGCCGGTCGCGGCAACCCGGCAACCGCGCCGCGCCGTTCGGTCGCCCCGCCCGCCTCAGCGGGGCGGCAGCGGCTCGCCCGGCGGACAGGCGC
>JBBIIE010000253.1:0-4672 GCA_037446605.1 Geminicoccaceae bacterium
GCGCCTGACGCCGCTCGCCGGGATCGAGCAGCTCGTCGCGCTGCAGCAGGTCGAGGGCCCGGGCGAGCGTCGGCGGCGGGCGACGCGGCGCGCCGGCGCGCTCCTCGACGGCCTGGGCGAGCTGCAGCGCGGGCTGCTCGCGGGCGTCCTGCCGGGTTCGACGCTGCACGCGCTCCGTCGCGGGCTCGGCGAGCTCGAGGCCGTGCCCGAGGACGCGGCGCTGCAGGCGCTGCTGACCGACATCGCGGTACGGGTCGAGGTCGAGCTGGCCAAGCTCGAGGCCTCGCCCGCGCCTGTTTCGGCGGGGCCGGCCCCGGCCGGAGGGGGAACGGAAGCGCGCGGAGAGAGCGGTTGAGGCGCGCGCGTCCCCTCATCCACCGTCGACCCGCTCGGCCCGGGCCGGAGCGGTCGCCGCCGGCTCGCGCGGGGCCGCCTCGAGCGCGTCGAGGGCACGGCGCAGCAGGCGATCGAACTCGTCGCGGTCGTACAGCCCGGTGTGCGTGCTGCCGGGCACGGTGGCCACGAGCACCGGGCGGGCCAGGACGCGGAGCAGCGCCTCGGTCCGCTCCCGGGGCACGATCCGGTCCTCGGAGGCCGCGATCACCGCGACCGGCAGGTCGAGCCCGCGCAGATGCTCGTCGGCGCGGAAGCGGTGGCGCAGCAGGGCCCCGACCGGCGCCCAGAAATAGCGCTCCCGGGCGATCGCCTCGATCGAGTCGAAGGGTGTGACCAGCACCAGCCCGTCGAGCCGGCGCTCGGCCGCGAGGAAGGCCGCGACGGCCGAGCCGAGACTGAGTCCCACGGCCACGACCCGGCTCGGGGCGAGCCGCGCCACCGCCCAGTCGTGCACGAGCAGCGCGTCGGCGTGGAGCGCCGCCTCGCCCGGCCGGCCGCCGCTCGGCGCGTAGCCGCGGTAGTGGAACACGACGATGTCGTGGTCGGGCAGGCGCCGGCCGAGGAACACGACCAGGTCGTCGGCGTTCCAGGCGTTGCCGCCGAAGCCGAGCAGCAGGCCGCGGCTCCGGCCGGCCGCGGGCAAGAGGGTGCCCGCCAGGCGGTCGCCCTCGGCCGAGCTCAGCTCGACCCGCGCCGCCCGCGCCGGCAGGTCGTAGGCGGGCGCGCGCGCCGCCCCGCGCGGGAACAGCAGGCTCTCCTGCAGCAGGTAGAGCGCGCCGACCGCGAGCCCGTAGGCCGCGGCACCGCCGATCAGGAGGTTGAGCAAGGGTCCCGCTCCGCTCCGCGGCCGATATCTGGGTGGCCGAGGCGCGCCGTCCAGGTCCGGGCCCGGACCGGACGGCTCGGCGGCGTCAACGTCGCGTTAACCTTCGGGTGCTAGGAGAGGCGAGGCGCGGCCCGGCGGGGCCGCAGGGACCGGGGTGAGGAGCGTGTCGACGGACGCCCGGAGCATCGCGCTCGCGACGATCGACTGGCTGACGGCGCGGGGCATCCCTCCGACGCCGGAGCACTACCGCGTGGCCTTCGCGCACCTGGCCGGTGAGGAGCCCACGCTCAGCGCCGCGGTCGAGGCGATGGCGCGCGACGGCTCCGGCCCGGACGGCATCCAGCTGCGCGCGCTGCACGAGCGGTTCTTCGAGGGGCAGGAGGCGCGCCTGCTGGTGGAGCACGGGCGGCGCCTGAACGAGCTCGCGCGCAGCCTGCAGGGCGAGCTCGCCGAGGCCGGCCAGCAGACCCGCGACTACGGCTCGACGCTGTCGAGCGTGCGCGCCGCGGTCGACCGCGAGCGCGACCTGGAGCGGGTCGCCGAGCTGCTCTGCCGGATCGCCCGGGAGACCGGCCGGATGGAGGAGCTCGCCGGTCGGCTCGAGGGCGGGCTCGCCTCGGGCGTGGCCGAGATCTGCGAGCTGCGCCGCTCCCTGCAGGCCGCGCAGCACGCGGCGCTGAGCGACCCCCTGACCGGGCTCGCCAACCGCAAGCGCTTCGATCTGGCCCTGGCCAGCCTCGCCGCCGAGGCGCGCGAGGAGGGCAGGCCGGTCACCGTCGTCATGGCCGACATCGACCATTTCAAGTCGTTCAACGACCGCTACGGCCACCGCATGGGCGACCTCGTGCTGAAGCTCGTCGCCGAGCTCCTGCTCGACCACTTCAAGGGGCGCGACGTGGTGGCCCGCTACGGCGGCGAGGAGTTCGCCGTGATCCTCGCCGACACGCCGCTCGAGACGGCGCTCAAGCTCGCCGACCGGCTGCGCGAGACGCTCGCCACGCGGCACCTGCGGACCCGCGACAAGACCCTGATCGGGCGCATCACCCTCTCGCTCGGCCTGGCCGAGCTCGCACCTGGGGAGGCCCTGTCGAGCTGGGTCGAGCGGGCCGACCGGGCGCTCTACGCGGCCAAGCGGGCCGGCCGCAACCGGGCCCTGGCCCTGACCGCGGCCGATGCCTGAGCGTCGGACCTCAGGCCTCGGCGGGCCCGAGCCGCCCGGCCGCCTCGCGCAGCCAGCCGGCGCAGGCGTCGGGCGGCAGGGGCGGGCAGCTCGTGACCGCGAGCACGGCATCGCAGCCGGCCGCCTTGAGGAGGGCGAGCTGGGCCGGCGTCTCGACGCCCTCGGCCACCACGCGCAGGCCGAGTTCCCGGGCGAGGCCGATCAGGGCCACGGCGAACCGGGCGCGGTGCGCGTCGTCGGGAACGCCGTGCAGCACCTCGCGGGCGAGCTTGACGGTGTGCACCGGGACGTCGAGCAGCAGCCGCAGCGGGGCGACGCCCGCGCCGAACCCGGCGACCGCCACCTCGAGGCCTTGCTCGGCGAGCGGGCGCAGGCCGGCCGCACCCGCCTGGATCTCGTCCAGGAGGAGCTCCTCCTCGAGCTCGAGCTCCAGGGCGCCGCGCGGCAGGCCGGCGCGCTGCAGCGCTCCGGTCGCGCGCTCGGCGAGCCGGCTCCAGAGCAGCTGGCGACGCGAGAGGACCGGCAGGCTCGCGCGGATCTCGCCGAGACCGTCCTCGCGCCAGGCGCGCAGCTGCTCGGTCGCCTGCTCGAGCAGCCAGTCGGTGAGCGGCTCGAGGAGGCCGGCCTCCTCGGCGACCGCGCGGAACCGCTCGGCCTCGATCAGGCCGAGCTCGGGATGCTGCCAGCGCGGCAGGGCGGCGACGCCGATCGACGCACCGCGCAGCGCCACCTGCGGCTGGTAGTGCAGGACGAACTCGCCGCGCTCGAGCGCGCGCCGCAGGTCGCTTTCCAGGATCGCGCCACGGCGCATGCGCTGGTCGAGACGGGCGTCGTGGAAGCGGCAGTCGCGGCCGCCGGCGGCCTTGGCCGCGTACATGGCGGCGTCCGCGAGGCGCAGGAGGACGGCCGGATCCTCGGCGTCGCGCGGGTAGAGCGCGGCGCCGATGCTCGCCCCGACCCGCGCGTCCCGACCGTCGACGCGGACCGGCGCCTCGAGCGCGTCGAGCAGCTTGCGCGCCACGAGTGCCGCGTGCTCCGGCCGCCCGAGATTCTCGATCACGAGCGCGAACTCGTCGCCGCCCAGGCGCGCCACCGTGTCGGTCTCGCGCACCCGGCAGCGCAGCCGCTCGGCGACCGCGCGCAGCAGGCGGTCGCCGGCGGCATGGCCGAGCGTGTCGTTGACCGCCTTGAAGCCGTCGAGGTCGAGGATCATCACCGCGACCTCGCTGCGGTGCCGGCGGGCCGCGGCGAGCGCGCGCTCCAGCCGGTCGCGCAGCAGCGCGCGATTGGCGAGGCCGGTCAGATCGTCGTACTGCGCCAGATGGTCGAGGCGGTCGGTGAGCGCCTTGCGCGCGATCGCGAAGCGCAGGCAGCGGACCAGCCGCCCGACCTCGAGCTCCTCCTTGGCGATCAGCTCGCCGACCCCGAGCTCGATCGCCGCGCGCGGCTCGAGCTGGTCGAGATCCTCGCTCAGCAGCACCGCCGGCGTGCGGAAGCCGCGCCGCTGCGCCACCCGGACGAAGTCCGCACCCTCGCGGTCCGGAAGCTGCTCGTCGACCACCGCGACGTCGTAGTGGCTCGCCGTCAGGCGCCGCAGCGCGGCCTCACCGCCGCTCGCCCACTCGACCCGGTAGACCGCCTCCTCCGCGCGGGCCAGCAGGTCGCGGACGATCGCGTAGGTCTCCTCCTCGGCCGCCACCACCAGCACGCGGCAGGGCTTGCCCGGTGCCGGCGCCGGGACCGGTGCCGCCTCGACCGGAGCGAGGGCGCGGCGATGCTCGTCGAGCGCCACCACGGCACCCTCGCCGCGGAACGCCACGACCGCCTCGGCCAGCCCCCGGGCCCGCTCCGCGGGTGGCGCGGGTTCTCCCGCCGACGCCTCCTGGTCCGTCGCCATGCCCCCGTCCAAAGGCCCGTCCACGAGCCCCCCGAGGATGTAACCCGACGGAGACCGGTTGTAAACCTTTGGTCGATAAGCTCAGAAAGAATTGCGCCTTTGGGTTGTTCCCGGGCTGCGGCCCGCCTCCCCCGCCAGGCCCACGACCAGCCGAGCCGGTGCCGGTTCGACGACCCGCAGCCCCTCGGTGCCCAGCTCCAGGATCGCGAGCGCGTGCTCGGCGAGACCATCGGCGCGCAGCCGGAACGGGCCGAGCGCCCCCATGTGCCCGGCCGGGTCGAGCAGCGGCGCGAGGTCCAGCCGGCCCGGGCCGCGCCCGGCCGCGAGCGCCAGGAGGGTGGCATCGTGGGCGAGTGCGGCGCGCGCCGCTGCG
>JBBIIE010000254.1:0-4664 GCA_037446605.1 Geminicoccaceae bacterium
GCAGCGCCCGCCCGGCCGCGCGGCCTGCTTGGCCGCCTCGGCCGCGGCCGGTCGAGCGCACCGCCGGCGCCGCGCGGGGTCTACCTGCACGGCGATGTCGGCCGCGGCAAATCCATGCTCGTGGACCTGTTCTTCGAGGCCACGCCGATCACCGCCAAGCGCCGGGTGCACTTCCACGCCTTCATGCTCGAGGTGCAGGGCCGGCTGGCCGAGCTGCGCCGATCGGGCGAGCGCGCCGACCCGCTCGCCGCGATCGCCGGCGAGATCGCCGCCGGCACCCGTCTCCTCTGCTTCGACGAGCTGCAGGTGGTCGACATCGCGGATGCGATGATCCTCGGCCGCCTGTTCGAGGCCCTGCTGGAGGCCGGCGTCGTGCTCGTCGCGACCTCGAACCTGCCGCCCGGCCGGCTCTACGAGGGCGGCCTCAACCGCGACCGCTTCCTGCCCTTCATCGAGCTGATCTCGGCCCGCCTCGACGTGGTGGCGCTCGACGGGCCGGTCGACTACCGGCTGCGCCGGCTCGACGGCGTGCCGGTCTACCTGGCCCCGCTCGGCCCGGAGACCGAGGCGCGGCTCGCGCGCATCGTCACCGTCCTGACCGACGGCGTGCCGCTGCGCGCCGAGACGCTCGAGGTGCAGGGCCGCCGCCTCGAGGTGCCGCGCGCCGCCGGCGGCCTCGCCGCCTTCCCCTTCCGGGCGCTCTGCGACCGGCCGCTGGGTGCCGCCGACTATCTGGCGCTCACCGAGCGCTACCACACCCTCGTGCTCGAGGGCGTCCCGGTCCTCTCCCCGGACCGGCGCAACGAGGCCCGCCGGCTCGTCACCCTGGTCGACGCGCTCTACGAGCGCCGCGTCATGTTGATCCTCACCGCCGAGGCCGAGCCGGAGCGGCTCTACCCGGAGGGCGAGGGCGCCTTCGAGTTCCGCCGCACCGTGAGCCGGCTCGTCGAGATGCAGAGCCGGGCCTGGCTCGAGCGCTGCCGCGACCGGCGGCCCGAGGACCTGCCGGCGGGCTTCGCCCCCTTCGCGCTCACGAGCGATCTCGTCTGAGGCACCCCGGGCTGCGCACTCCGGCCGAGCGGGCCGCCCGTCCCGCCCCGGGGGTGCTAGGATCGCCACCTCGCCCGTGGGGACCCGCCTTGCGTCCGAGCCGAGCCTGCCTCCTGCTCCTGGCCCTCGCGCCCTCGACCGCGGCGGCGGCCGATCCGCCCGCCTGCGGCCCGGCCACGAGCGGCATCGTGGCCTGCATCGCCGGCCGGCTGTGCGCCTGCGGCCCGCAGCGCGGCGGGCGGATGACCGGCGAGCGCGACGCCGTCCGCTGGGACTGCTCGATCCTCCGCCCGGCCTGCGGCGGCGGTCCGGACACGCCGGCCATGACCGGCGACTATCCGGAGAGCCTACCCTCCTCGCTGAGCCTCGAGCAGGGCACGGTGATCCTCCGCCCGCGCCCCCGGCCCGACCGGCCCGGGCCCGAGCGACCCGGGCCCGAGCGACCCGGGGACAACCGCCCGCCGCGGCGCTGAGCCGGCGGCACGCTGCCAGGGCTCGGCCTTGAGCCAGCCGACGAGCGCCGCCACACCCGCCATGGCGGCGATGCCCACGATGTTCGCCAATGCCTCGACCAGGAGCCCGCGCTCGCCATGGTCGAGGGCGAAGCCCAGGGTGCGTGCGAGCAGCATCGAGGCGAGGAAGGAGGGCAGCGCCTGCCGGCCGATCCGGGCGACCGCGCGCGCCCAGCCCTGCTCGAGCAGCCACGGCCAGCGCTCGACCGCGGCCAGCGCCAGGCACGCCACCGCGAGCACGTGCAGGATGCGGATCGGGTGCTCGTCCATCTTGAAGGTGGCCGGGGCCAGGAGCCACCCGTAGAAGCCCTGCAGCAGCTCGGACCGCGGCACGATCGCCCAGTGGGTGAGGGGGATCCACAGGATCACCCAGGCCGCCGCGAGGCGCACGGGCCAGGGGCCGAGCGGTGGCACCACGAGCCAGCCGCGGCCGAAGGCGAAGCCGATGAAGAACAGGAGCTGCCAGGCGAACGGGTTGAAGCCCCAGCCCACCCCCGGCTCGAACGGGCTGCCGGGCAGGTTGAGGCCGGCCCGGCCGAGGGCGTAGAGCCCGAGCACGAGTGCGGCCGCGAGCCGCCGGTCGAGCGCGGCGAGCGCCACCACGGGCGGCACGAGGGCGAGTGCCACCATGTAGACCGGCAGGATCTCGAAATAGGGCGGCACCCACTGCAGCGTGACGATCGCGACGAGTGCCGTGGCCGGCGCGTCGAGGAGGGGGGTCAGGCCGTTCTCGTCGACCCAGTCGCGGCCCTCGACCGGCCAGTGCGCCTGGGCCCCGAGCACGACCGCGACCGTGACCAGGAACAGGCCGAGATTGGCCCAGTAGATCTGCCAGATGCGGTTGAGCACGCGCGCCGTGCCGAGCAGCCAGCCGGCCCGCTCGAAGGTGCCGCCGAAGGCGATGCCGGTGGCGATGCCCGAGCACAGCACGAAGACGTCGGCGGCATCGGAGGGACCGAAGCGGGCCGGGATCCAGAGCGCCCAGCGGTTGGCCGGGATGTGGGCGATCAGGATGATGATCATGGCGAGCCCGCGCGCCAGATCGAGCCGCGGATCGCGCGGCCGGCCCGACCCCTTCACCCGAGGCGGTCCCGCCACCGCCGCGCCCGTGCCCACCTCGAGCCGTCTCCCGCCCTGCCGCCGGCGATTGCCGCCGCCGCCCGCCCGGTGCATATAGTCCGCTCGGGCGGTAACCGGGGCTCACGATGGCGTGGGCGGCCGGCTGGAACGAACGAGGTCGGGCATGCGCAAGCCGGCATCGGGTGGGCTCGCTGGGCCGCTGCTCGGGGTGCTGGTCGTGGGCACGGCCGCGGCGCAGACCTCGCTGATCGACCCCGACCGCTCCTGGCAGCGGCGCCGGGCCGACACGATCGAGCGCCGCGCCGTGACCGATCCCGCCGGCGCCGGCAGCCAGGCGCGCGAGCAGCGCCGGCAGCTCGGCGTCGAGACCCGCGGGGCGATCGATTCCGACGCGATCACCACCGAACAGCGGCTGCAGCGCGCCGCGAGCGGCCAGGGGCGTGCCGCGGGGCCGGTGCCGCCGCGTCCGGCGCGGGCCGGCGAGCCGCTGCCGTTCAGCGCCGACACCTCGCGCGACCGCGAGCTGTTCGAGGCCGAGCGCGACCCGCTCGCCACCGCCGACCTCCTGCTCGAGCGCGCCGCCGAGGGGATCGCCGAGGGCCGCACCGACGCCGCCCGCTCCGACCTCTCGCTCGCCGCGGCCGAGCTGCAGATGGCCGGCGGCGCGGCCGATGCCGGAAGGCTCGATCGCGCCCGCCGCCGGCTCGGCGAGCTCGAGGCGCGGCTGCCGAGCCCGCGCTGAGCCTCTAGCGGCCGCGCTCGCGCCGCCAGCGGGCGAACTCGGCGCGGCTCGCCTCCGAGGCCGGGTAGAGCCCGGGCAGGCGCGCGCCGGCCTCGACCCGCTCCTGGACGAAGTCCTCGTAGGCCGTCATCTCGGCCGCCTCCTCGGCCACCTCGGCCGCCAGATGCGCCGGGATGCACACCACGCCCTCGCCGTCGCCGACCATCACGTCGCCCGGATAGACCGCGACCCCGCCGCAGGCGATCGGCAGGCCGAGATCGGCGGCGTGGTGGAAGATCGGGCCCGTGGGCGCGCTCGGCCGGCGATGGTAGGCCGGGAAGCCCAATCCTGCGATCGTCGGGCTGTCGCGGAAGCCGCCGTCGGTGACGATCCCCGCCACCCCGCGCACCTTGAGGCGCGTGACCAGGATGTCGCCCGCCGAGGCGCCGCGCGGATCGCCGCGGCTGTCGATCACCAGCACGCGGCCCGCCGGGCAGGTCTCGATCGCCTTGCGCTGCGGATGCTCGGGATCGGCATAGGCGGCCATCACGTCGATGTCCTCGCGGGCCGGGATCATGCGCAGCGTGAACGCCTCGCCCACCATCCGCGGCAGCCCCGGGGCGAGCGGGTGGACGTCCTGCAGGAAGACGTTGCGGAACCCGCGCTTGAACAGGCAGGTGGTCAAGGTGGCGGTGCTGACGCCCGCAAGGCGCGCCCGCGTCGTCTCGTCGAGTGCCATTTCCCGAGCCCTCCCACGATGCCCCGGCCCTGGCGGCGACGGCCGCCGCCCGGCATGCTGCGGCGCGCAGGCGATAGCCCGGATCCCGCCCATGGACCACATCCGGCTCCGCGAGGCCGAGGCGCGTGACCTCGAGGCGATGCTCGCGATCTACGCGCCCGAGGTCCGCCACGGCACGGCGAGCTGGGAGTGGGAGCCCCCCGATCTCGAGGAGTACGGCCGCCGCTTCGCCGCGCAGCGCGCCGGCGGCTGGCCCTGGCTCGTGGCCGAGGAGGGGGGCCGGGTCCTGGGCTACGCCTTCGCCGGCCGCTTCCGGCCGCGGATCGGCTACGCCTGGTGCCTCGAGGACTCGGTCTACGTGGCGCGGGCGGCGCGCGGCCGCGGCCTCGCCCGGCGGCTGCTCGGCGCGCTCGTCGAGGGCTGCGCCGCGCGTGGTGCGCGGCAGATGGTGGCGGTGATCGGCGACAGCGCCAACCTGCCCTCGATCGCGCTGCACCGCGCCTGCGGCTTCCGCGAGGTCGGCCGGCTGCCCTCGATCGGCTTCAAGGCCGGCCGCTGGCTC
>JBBIIE010000255.1:0-4657 GCA_037446605.1 Geminicoccaceae bacterium
CGGCGCGGCTCGGAGGGCGGCGCCGCGGCGACCGCCCGCAGCTCGTCGCGCCGCAGCGCGGCCAGACCGGCATAGAGCCCGTTCGGGAAGCGGCGCAGATAGTCCTCGAAGGCGCGGGGATCGCGGCTCGATTGGATGCTCTCCCAGAACACCACCTCGGCATCGCGCGCGGCGGGTGCGGCGGCGAGCGGCGGGGGGACCGGGGGCGCCGTGGGCGGGCGGAAGTAGAAATCCTCGGTGAGCGAGGAGGAGTCCCAGGGGCGTTGCCGGTTGCCGGTCCGCGCGAGCACGTCCTGGCGGACCCGGGTCATGACCTGGCGGACCTCGAGGCCGGGCTTCTCGAGATGGGCGAGGAGCGCCTCGGTGAACGGGCTGTTGCGGCCCTCGCCGTCGGCCGCGGTGGCCCCCGGGTCGGTGGCGAAGACCAGGAGCACGCCGGTGCCCGCCTGCATCGGTGCCAGGCCGCGGCCGACCGAGCCGGACCGGCTCGCCCCCATCGAGCGCGCGAGCGTGCGCGCCAAGGGGTTGTCGCGGCAGGCGTCGAGGAAGACGAGGCCGATCCGGGCGGCCTGCTCGATGGACTGCAGCACGGTGTCGACCGCCACCGTCTCGAACGGCAGATCGCTCGGCTGCTCGAGCCTGGCGTCGACCGGCACGAGATAGTTGCGGCCGGCGACCTCGAGGCCGTGGCCCGAGTAGAAGAAGAGCGCCGCATCGGCGCCCTGGGCGCGGCGCGCGAGCTCGCGCACCCGCTCCTCGAGGCCGCGCCGGTCGAGGTCCAGGCCGGTGATCACCTCGAAGCCCAGTCGGCCGAGCGCGGCGCTCACCGCGCGGGCGTCGTTGGCCGGGTTCCGGAGCGGCACGGCGTGCCGGTAGGCGCCGTTGCCGATCACGAGCGCGACCCGGCCGGCGGCCTCGGCGGCGGTGGCGACGAGGCCGATCGCCAGCGCCACGAGGCCGCAGAGCAGCGCGCCGCGCACCGGCCGCCCGAGCCTTGACCGGCGGCCGGCTCGGGCGGGATGTTGGGCCGTGGTGGACGGTGGACCCGTCCGCGGCGTCCCGGAGATCGGACCATGCGGCATCGGCTTCCGGCCCTCCTGGTGGGCGCGCTCCTGCTCGATGGGGGCGCGGTGCTCGCCGCCTGGCAGGACGATCTGGCGGCCGAGATCCGCGCCACCACGGGCTGCAGGGTCGCCTATCTGAGCCAGGTCGTCGAGCGGTCCGTCGACGGGCGCCAGGTGGTGTTCGCCAAGGCGCACTGCGAGGACGGGCGGGTGTTCGATGCGACCCGCACCGACCTGGTCGAGCCGTTCACCTTCAAGGAGTGCCAGCCGGCGGCGCAGCCGCAGGCCTGCTGAGGCTCAGACCAGCCGCCGGGCGAGGAAGCCCGCGACCTCGGCGACGAACAGCTCGGCCCGGGGCAGCATCCGGCTCATCTGGAAGCAGCCGTGGGTCACGCCGCGCCAGAGCCGGAAGTCGAACTCGACCCCGGCGTCGATCAAGCGGTGCGCGAGCCGCGCCGAATCGTCGCGCAGCGGGTCGAGCTCGGCGGCCGAGAGGTAGAGGGGCGGCAGGCCGCGCAGGTCGGCCCAGAGCGGCGAGGCGAGCGGGTCGGAGCGGGCCGCCGGATCGGCCACGTAGTGGTTCCAGAACCAGCGCATGGCGGATGTCGTGAGGAAGTAGGGGCCGCCGCCGAAGGCGGCGTGGCTCGGGCTGTCGAGGTCGGCCGAGTAGCAGCCGTAGACCAGGGCCGCGGCGCGCACGAGGGGCTGGCCGGCGTCCCGCAGACGCAGGCAGGCGGCGAGCGCCAGGTTGGCGCCGGCCGAATCGCCGGCGAGCGCCAGCCGGCCGGGGTCGATCCCCTCGCTCGCGCCGTGCTCGGAGAGCCAGCGGAGCGCGTGCACGACGTCGGTGAGGCCCTGCGGGAAGGGATGCTCGGGGGCGAGGCCGTAGCCGACGCTCACGACCTTGATCCCGGCGGCGCGCGCGAGCCGGCGGCAGACATGGTCGTGGCTGTCGAGCGAGCCGATCACCCAGCCGCCGCCGTGCAGGTAGACGATCGCGGGCGCCGGCTCGCCGGCCCCCTGCGGCACGTAGAGGCGGAGCTGGAGCGGCCCGCGCGGGCCCTCGATGGTGACCTCGTCGACCTCGGGAAGGGCCGGCGGGTCCTGGTTCCAGAAGGCGTTCCTGAGCTCGCACTCGGCCCTGGCCTCGGCCGCCGGCATGGTCTCGTAGGGCGGCAGGGCCCTGGCCTGCAGCATGGCCAGGATCTCGGCCATGGCCGGATCGAGCTCGGGCATCGGTCCTCTCCCCCGGCGGCCGCCGCTCCGGCACGCCCACCCTCCGATCTGGGCCCGGCCGGGTGCGCCGCGTCAAGCCTCGCCGCGCAGGAAGGCGGCGATGCGCGGGGCCTCGTTGACGGGCAGCGAGACGTGCCCGGCGCCGGGCACGAGCTCGACCCGGGCCTGCGCCAGCCGGGCCGCGTACCAGTGGGCATGGGCCGGTGGCACCACCCGGTCGAGGCTGCCGTGCAGCACGAGGGTCGGGCAGCGCACGGCGCGCGGGCCGATGTCCCATCGGCGGGTCAGGAGCTCGAGGTCGGCCAGGGCACCCTGGATGCCGCGCCGGGTACCCTCGCGCAGCGAGACCAGGACCAGCCGCTCCAGCCGGTCCGGGTCGATGCCCGGGCGCCAGAGCGCGCGCTCGGGGCGCAGCACCAGCCGCAGCACCGCCTCGTCCAGGCCGTGCCGGCGGAGATTGCGCAGGATCACCGGCGCCAGGCCGAGCGCCAGCCTGCCGTGCCGGCGGGCGAGCCGCATGAGCTGGACCGCACCGCCCTCGCTGCGCAGCGTGCGCTTGTTGGCGACCGCGCACACGAGGGCGAGGCGCAGCACCCGCTCGGGCAGGAGCGCCGCGGTCGCCATGGCATAGGGCCCGCCGGCCGAGACCCCGACCACCGCCACCCGGTCCAGCCGCAGCGCGTCGAGGAGGGCCGCCATGTCGCCGGCGAAGCCCGCCAGGGTCGGCGTCGGGCAGGGCTCCGAGGCGCCGTAGCCGGGCCGGTCGGGGGCGAACAGGTGGAGGCCCTGGTCGCCGGCGACGCGCGGCTCCAGCCGGCTGCCGAGGAAGCCGTGCAGGTAGAGGACCGGCGGCGAACGGCCCGGCTCGCCATACTCGGCGCAGACCAGCCGGCGGCCGTCCGGGAGCCGGATCCGGTGCTCCTCGCTCGGTGCCGGCGCGCTCATGCGGAACCCCGTCGCCCGTCCGCCGGGCTTCGCCTATATCGGTGCCGGGACGGCCGGGGGAAGGGTGGCATGGGCGGCGGCACGATCCTTCTGGGGAGGGGCGAGCGGGCGGTCGAGCTGCAGCTCCCGCTCGCCAACCGGCACGGGCTCGTCGCGGGTGCCACCGGCACCGGCAAGACGATCACCCTCCAGGTGATGGCCGAGGGCCTGTCGCGCGCCGGCGTCCCGGTGTTCTGCGCCGACGTCAAGGGCGATCTCTCGGGCATCGCCATGCCCGGCAAGGCCAACCCCAGGCTCGAGAAGCGGGCGGCCGAGCTCGGTGTGCAGGGCTTCGCCTACGAGCCCGCGCCGGTGATCTTCTGGGACCTGTTCGGCCGCCAGGGGCACCCGATCCGCGCCACGGTGAGCGAGATGGGCCCGCTGCTCCTGGCGCGGCTCCTGGAGCTCAACGAGGCGCAGGAGGGCGTGCTCAACATCGCCTTCAAGCTCGCCGACGAGGAGGGGCTGCTGCTCCTCGACCTCAAGGACCTGTCCAAAACTTATCGTCCACGTGCCGAGCAGGCGGACCGCCTCACCACCGCCTACGGCAACGTCTCCAAGGCCACCGTGGGGACCATCCAGCGGCGCCTGCTGACGCTCGAGCAGCAGGGCGGCGAGCACCTGTTCGGCGAGCCGGCCCTCACCCTCGCCGACCTGATGCTCACCACCCCGGACGGGCGCGGTGCCGTCAACGTGCTGATGGCCGACCAGCTCATGCAGAGCCCGCGGCTCTATGCGACCTTCCTGCTCTGGCTGCTGTCCGAGCTGTTCGAGGAGCTGCCGGAGGTGGGCGACCGCGACAAGCCCAGGCTCGTCTTCTTCTTCGACGAGGCGCACCTGCTCTTCAAGGACGCGCCCAAGGCGCTGACCGAGAAGGTCGAGCAGGTGGTCCGCCTGATCCGCTCCAAGGGCGTGGGCGTCTACTTCGTCACCCAGAACCCGCTCGATGTGCCCTCGACCGTCCTCGGCCAGCTCGGCAACCGGGTGCAGCACGCGCTCAGGGCATTCACCCCGATCGAGCAGAAGGCGGTCCGGGCGGCGGCCGACACCTTCCGCCCCAACCCGAAGTTCAGGACCGAGGCGGTGATCACCGAGCTCGCGGTCGGCGAGGCGCTGGTCTCCACCCTCGAGCCCGGCGGCGTGCCCGGGATCGTCGAGCGGGCGCGCATCTGCCCGCCGCGCTCGCGCATGGGGCCGCTCCTCGAGGAGGAGCGGCGGCAGGTGCTGGCGCAGAGCCCGCTCGCCGGCAAGTACGACACGCCGGTCGACCGCGAGTCGGCCTACGAGATCCTGCAGCGGCGCGCCACCTCCGTTCCCGAGGCGGTCGAGCCGCACGCCCCCTGGGGCGGCCAGCCGGCGCCGACCCGCGCCGG
>JBBIIE010000256.1:0-4655 GCA_037446605.1 Geminicoccaceae bacterium
CACCCTGCCGCCCGAGGAGCGGGCGGCCGCGATCCGCTCCATGGTCGAGGGCCTCGAGGCCCGGCTCGCGGCCGACGGCGGCGACGTCGAGGGCTGGCTGCGGCTGGCCAACGCCCGCCGCGTCCTGGGCGAGCCCGACAAGGCGCGCGCCGCCTTCGAGCGGGCGCTGGCGCTCAGGCCCGACGATCCCGAGCTGGTCTCGGGCTATGCCGGGCTCCTGCTCGGCCCGGCCGAGTCCGTCGACGGCCTGCCCGCGGTCGGCGCCGAGGCCAAGGCCGCCTACGAGCGCCTGGCGCTGCTCGCCCCCGACGATCCCGAGCCCTGGTGGTATCTGGGCATCGCCGCCGCGCACGAGGGCCGCCCCGAGGAGGCGCGCCGGCATTGGCAGCGGGTCCTTTCGCTCCTGCCCGCCGACCATCCCGACCGCACCGCCATCGCCGCCCGCCTCGCGGCCCTGGGCGGCTAGCGCGCGCCGGCTACTCGGCCGCCCGCTGCCACCGCGCCGCGGCCGCGTCGTCCTCGGCCCGCGCCTCGACCCAGCGCTCGCCCGCGGGCGTCTCCTCGAGCTTCCAGAAGGGTGCCCTGGTCTTGAGCCAGTCGATCAGGAAGGCGCAGGCCTCGAGCGCCGCCGCGCGGTGCGCGCTCGCGGTCGCGACGAGGACGATCGGTTCGCCCGGCAACATGCGGCCGACGCGGTGCACGATCAGCAGATCCTGGAGCGGCCAGCGGGCGCGCGCCTCGGCCGCGATCCGCTCGAGCTGGCGCTCGGTCATGCCCGGATAGTGCTCGAGGGTCATGGCGAGGACGCGCGCACCGGCGTGCTCGCCGCGCACCAGGCCGACGAAGCTGGCGATGCCGCCGACGTCGACGCGGCCACGCGCGAACGTCTCGAGCTCGCGGGCAGGCTCGAACGGCGCCGGGGCGATGCGGACCGTCATCCGCCGGTCACCGGCGGGAAGAAGGCGACCTCGCGGGCTCCGGCCAGCGAGCGGCCGTCCTCGGCGAACTCCTGGTCGACCGCGGCGCGCACCACGCCGGCGGCGGCGCAGGCCTCGGCGAAGCGCGGATGGCGCACCCCCAGCCAGGATTTCAGCCCGGCCACCGTGGTCACCTCGGGCGGCGGCTCGACCTCCTCCTCGGCGACACCGACCCGCTGTCGGAGCCAGGCGAAGTAGCGGATGCGCATGGCGGCGATGATCCCACGCACGTCAGGGGCTCGTGCCGCGAGCCGGCCTGAGGGACGCCTCGGCCCCACGCTCGTCGAGCATGTGGCCGACACTTCTCTGAAGATATTCCCAGCCTGTGACGAGTGTCAAGATGGCGGCGAGCCACAGCCCCCAGAACCCGATCTCGGGCACGAACAGCCACCAGGGCCCGGCGTCGCCGACGATGAGGAAGCCGAGCGCGGTCATCTGCACCGCGGTCTTCCACTTGGCGAGCCGGCTCACCGGCAGCACGAGGCGCGCCTCGGCCAGGTACTCGCGCAGGCCCGAGATGGTGATCTCGCGCAGCAGGATGACGAGCGAGGGCAGGATCGGCGCCCGGTCGAAGCCCACCAGCAGGAGCACCGTGGCGGCCACGAGGAGCTTGTCGGCGACCGGGTCGAGCCAGCGGCCGAGGCGCGACTGCTGCTGCCAGTTGCGCGCCAGCCAGCCGTCCAGATAGTCGGTCGAGGCGGCGATCGTGTAGACCGCGCAGGCGAGCCAGCGGGCCCAGGCCCCCTCGACCCAGAACAGGCCGACGAGCAGCGGGATCAGCCCGATCCGCACGAGCGTCAGGAGGTTCGGCGGGCTCGTCAGCATGCGGGGGGCCACCTCGCTCAGCCGCTGTCGTGGAAGTGATCGTGGATCGCCTTCGCGACAGCCTTGTTGATGCCCGGCACCTGCTCGAGATCCAGGAGCCCCGCCTGCGCCACGGCCCGCGCCGAGCCGAAGTGCTGCAGGAGCGCCCGCTTGCGCGACGGGCCGATCCCGGGAACCGCATCGAGCGCCGAGCGGCTGAGCTCCCTCGCCCGCCGCCCGCGATGCGTGGTCACCGCGAAGCGGTGCGCCTCGTCGCGCAACCGCTGCAGAAAGTAGAGGACCGGGTCCTTGGGGTCCAGGGCGAACGGTTCGCGACCCGTCATGAAGAAGCGCTCGCGGCCGGCGTCCCGGTCCGGGCCCTTGGCGACCGCCAGCACCGGCAGGTCGCCGAGGCCGAGCCCCTCCAGCACCGACGTGGCGGCGGCGAGCTGGCCGGCACCGCCGTCGACCACGACGAGGTCGGGCCAGCTCGCACCCGCCCGCTCCGGATCCTCCTTGACGAGCCGGGCGAAGCGCCGCTCCAGGACCTCGCGCAGCATCGCGTAGTCGTCGCCCGCGACCGCCTCGCGGCGGATCGCGAAGGTCCGGTAGGCCTTGCGCTCGAACCCCTCGCGCCCGGCCACGATGAAGGCGCCCACCGCGTGCGCGCCCTGCACGTGGCTGTTGTCGTACACCTCGATGCGCTCGGGCGGTGCCTCGAGGCCGAGCCGCTCGGCGAGCTCGGCCAGGAGCCCTGCCTGGGTGCCGAGCTCGGCGGCGCGCCGCGCCAGCGCCTCGCGGGCGTTGCGGGTGGCGAGCTCGACGAGCTGGCGGCGGGCACCACGCTGCGGGGCCACGATCGTCACGCGCCGCCCCGCGCGCAGGCCGAGCGCCTCGGCCAGGAGCGCCTGCTCGGGCACCGGCTCGGACAGCAGCACGAGCCGCGGCGGCGCCCGCTCGCTGTAGAACTGGGCGACGAAGGCCTGCACGATCTCGCCCGGCGCGCTGTCCCGGGTGTGCGCCGGGAAGTACGCCCGGTTCCCGTAGTTGCGCCCGTCGCGGTAGAAGAACACCTGCAGGCAGGCCTGCCCGCCGTCGCAGGCCAGGGCGATCACGTCGGCGTCGCCGACCGCGTCGGTGTTGATGCCCTGGCGGCTCTGGATGTGCGCGAGCGCCTTGAGCCGGTCGCGGCAGACCGCCGCCGCCTCGAAGTCGAGCCGTTCGGCCGCCGCCTCCATCTCCGCCTTGAGCCGCTCCTGGACCTGACGCGAGCGGCCGGTCAGGAAGTCGCGCACCTCGGCCACCAGCCGGGCGTAGGCCTCGGGCCCGATCCGCCCGACGCAGGGCGCGCTGCAGCGCTTGATCTGGTGCAGGAGGCAGGGCCGCGAGCGGCTCTCCAGGACCGAATCGGAGCAGGACCGGAGCGGGAAGGCGCGCAGGAGCGCGTTCAGCGTCTCCTTGACCGCACCGGCCGAGGCGAACGGCCCGAAATAGTCGGTGCCCGGCCGCTTGGCGCCGCGGTGCTTGCCGAGCTTGGGGAAGGCGTGGTCGTGGCGGAGCGCGATGAAGGGGAAGCTCTTGTCGTCGCGCAGGACGATGTTGAAGAGCGGCCGCCAGCGCTTGATGAGGTTGGCCTCGAGCAGGAGGGCCTCGACCTCGCTCGAGGTGGTCGTGACCTCGAGCGCCCGGGTCAGCGAGACCATCCGCTGCAGGCGCGTCGTGAGCTTGGGGAGATGCGCGTAGGCGGCCACCCGCTTGCGCAGCGAGGCGGCCTTGCCGACGTAGAGGAGCTGGCCACGCTCGTCGAGCATCCGGTAGACGCCGGGCCCGTTCGGCAGCGTGGCGAGCTGCCGTCGGATCAGATCCGCGCCCCGCGGCGCGGCCTCGCAGGACGGCGGCGGCGCCGCCAGGAGAAGCTCGGCCATCGCCGATCCTTCTGCGAAGCGCCACCGCCGCGGTCAAGCGGGGCGGCCCGGCCGCCCCCACCCGACCCGTCCCGCCGAGCCGTGCGGGCCCTACTTGCCGAGCCGCTCCAGCATGGCGCGCATCTGGGCGATCTCCGCCTCCTGCGCCTGGACGATCGCCTCGGCCGAGCTTGCGCACCTCCGGGTCCTTGCCGAAGGCGAGCACCACCTTGGCCATGTCGATGGCGCCCTGCTGGTGCGGGATCATGCCCTTGACGAAGTCGACGTCGGCATCGCCGGTGTAGGCGATCGCCATATCCTGGTGCATGCGCGCGTTGGCCGCCTTGAACGCTGCCGTGGGGGGCGTGTCGGCGGCGGTCGCCCCGCCCTGCATCATGGGCATCTGCCCGTGCTGCATCATCGGCATCTGGCCCTGCATCATGGGCATCTGCCCACCCTGCATCATCGGCATCTGTCCACCCTGCATCATCGGCATCTGCCCACCCTGCATCATCGGCATCTGGCCTCCCGGCTGGGCAGGCGGCTGACCGCCGGCCTGCGCCCAGAGCAAGCCGGGCAGCCCGAGGGCCAGGGCGCCGGCGAGCGCCACGATCTTCGTGTTCCTCGACATCGATCCATCCTCGTCGACGAAGGGTCGTACCCGATCGGCCCCCGGTCGCGAGCGACCCGGACCGCACTCAGCTCGCGGGGACGACCGGTGGCGGGCGCCAGGGTCCCTCGCCCGGGGCCCGCTCGGCCAAGCGGCCCGATCCCGGACGCTGCCGGCCGGAGGAGTGGGACGCCGCCACCTCGCCGAGGCACGCGGGGAGGAGGGCCGGGCAGTGCACGACGCAGCAGGACGGCGCGCAGCAGGCCGAGGCCATCCCGCCCGGCCGGTGCCCGCCCGCCGCCGCGAGGCACGCCTCGGGCGCCGGGCGGGCGACCTCGACCGACCCGCTCGCGGGCAGGT
>JBBIIE010000257.1:0-4648 GCA_037446605.1 Geminicoccaceae bacterium
GTGGCGGGGCCGGCCGCGGCGCGGCCGAGCGAGCCGCACCGCGTGGCGGTGCTGCGCGGGCTCGACAAGGTGACCGCACGGGTGAGCACGCTCGAGGCGCCGGTCGACCGCGCCACCCGCTTCGGCACGCTGCTCGTCACGCCGCGCGCCTGCCTCGTGGCGCCGCCGATCGACCCGCCCGAGCGCGCCGCCTTCCTCGAGGTGCGCGAGGCGGGGCCGACCGGCGAGGGCGGGCCGCCGCTCTTCAGCGGCTGGATGTTCGCCTCGAGCCCGGGGCTCTCGGCACTCGAGCACCCGATCTACGACGTGTGGCTGCTGGATTGCCGCGAGCCCGTGGCGGCCGACTCGCCGGGCGGGGATGCTCCGGGCGGCTCGGGACCGCCGGCCGGGGCGCTGCCGTCGAGCAGGCCGCGGGCGAGCCCACGCGGGTCGGTCGGGAAGCGCGCCGGCCGGGCGATCGCCGCCTTGAGGCGCACCAGGTAAGCGGCGCGCGGGATCTCGATCGCCCCGAGGCGGCGCAGATGCTCGGTCACGAACTGCGTGTCGAGGAGCGTGAAGCCGCCCGCCCGCAGCCGGGCGACGAGCTCGACGAGTGCCACCTTGCTGGCATCCGGCTCGCGCGAGAACATCGATTCGCCGAAGAAGGCCGAGCCCAGGACCACGCCGTAGAGGCCGCCCACCAGCCGGCCCTCGCGGTGCACCTCGATGCTGTGCGCGTGGCCGAGCCGGGCGAGGGCGGTGTAGAGCTCGATCAGCCCGTCGTTGAGCCAGGTGGAGGGCCGCGCCGGCGTGGTCTCGGCGCAGGCCTCGATCACCGCCCGGAAGTCGGCGTCCACGGTGAGCGCGAAGCGGCCGCGGCGGATCGTGCGGCGCAGGCTGCGCGGCACGTGCAGCCGGTCGAGCGGCAGGATCCCGCGCTGCTCGGGGTCGACCAGGTGGACGGTCGGGTCGTGGCGGCCGTCCGCCATGGGGAAGCGCCCCATGGCGTAGCAGCGCAGGAGCCGGTGCGGGGTCAGGACGAGCACGCGCCGCGCCCCGGCCGAGCCCCGCGCCTCAGCCCCGCCAGCCCTGCAGGAACTGCCCGAGCCAGCGGGTGTCGAAGCGGCCGGAGCGGACCTCCTCGCTGGCCACGACGGCGCGCAGGAGCGGCAGGCTCGAGGGCATGCCGTCGATCACGTACTCGGCCAGCGCCCGCTCCAGGCGGTGCAACGCCTGCGGGCGGTCGACGTCGTGCACGATCAGCTTGGCGATCAGGCTGTCGTAGTGCGGCGGCACGGTGTAGCCGGCGTAGAGCGCCGAATCGACCCGCACGCCGGGGCCGCCCGGCGGGTGGTAGGCGGCGACGCGGCCGGGCGAGGGGGCGAGCGTGCGCGGGTCCTCGGCGGTGACGCGGACCTCGACGGCGTGGCCGGTCAGGCGGATCTGGTCCTGGGTGAGGCGCAGCCGCTCGCCGGCGGCGATGCGGATCTGCTCGCGCACGATGTCGACGCCGGTGACGAGCTCGGTCACCGGATGCTCGACCTGCAGGCGGGTGTTCATCTCGATGAAGTAGAACTGGCCGTCCTGCCAGAGGAACTCGACCGTGCCGGCGTTCGCGTAGCCGAGCCTGGCCATCGCCCGCACCACCCGGTCGCCGATCTCCGCCCGGTCGCGCGCCGAGAGGACCGGCGAGGGGGCCTCCTCGAGCACCTTCTGGTGGCGCCGCTGCAGGGTGCAGTCGCGCTCGCCCAGGTGCACGAGGTGCCCGTGCAGGTCGCCCAGCACCTGGATCTCGATGTGCCGCGGCCGGTCGAGGTAGCGCTCGAGGTAGACGCGGTCGTCGCCGAAGCCGAGCTTGGCCTCGCGGCGGGCGAGCCGCATCGCCTCCTGCAGCTGGGCCGGGCCCTGGACGACGGTCATGCCGCGGCCGCCGCCGCCCGCGACCGCCTTGATCAGGAGCGGGTAGCCGATCCGCTCGGCCGCCTGGAGCGCCTCGGCCTCGCCCGCGACCGCCTCCTCGGTGCCCGGGACCACCGGCAGGCCGAGCTCGCGGGCGGTGCGCTTGGCGCGGATCTTGTCGCCCATGACGCGCAGATGCTCGGGCGAGGGGCCGATGAAGGTGAAGCCGTGCTCGATCACCATCTGGGCGAAGTCGGCGTTCTCCGCGAGGAAGCCGTAGCCCGGGTGGATGGCGTCGGCGCCGGTGATCTCGGCAGCCGCCAGGATCGAGAGCGCGTTGAGGTAGGACTCGGAGGCCGGCGGCGGGCCGATGCACACGCTCTCGTCGGCCAGCCGCACGTGCATGGCGGTGGCATCCGCGGTCGAGTGCACCGCCACCGTGGCGATGCCGAGCTCGCGGCAGGCGCGCAGGATGCGGAGCGCGATCTCCCCTCGATTGGCGATCAGGACCTTGCTGAACACGCGCTCACTCGATGATCATCAGGGGCTCGCCGAACTCGACCGGGGTGGCGTTGTCGATGAAGATCCGCGCCACCCGCCCGCTCCGCGGCGCGCGGATCGAGTTCATCACCTTCATGGCCTCGATGATCAGCACGGTCGCGCCCTCGCGCACCTCCTGGCCGACCGTGACGAAGGGCGCGGCGCCGGGCTCGGGCGCCAGATAGGCGGTGCCGACCATGGGCGAGGTCAACAGGCCCGGATGGCTGAGCTCGGCGGGCGGGCTCTCCGGAGCGAGCGCCGCCGGCACGGACGGTGCCGCCTGCGGCAGGCTCACCGCGTGCACGTCGACGGTGTGCTGGACCTGGCGGGCGACGCGGATGCGCGCCTCGCCCTGGCCGATCTCGATCTCGGTGAGGCCGGTGCGCTGCAGGAGCTCGGCGAGCTTCTCGACGTAGGCGATGTCGATGTCGAAGGTGGCCATGCGCGGTTCCGGAAGACGGCGGCTCGCCGGCGTGCCGGCACGGCATCGGCGGCCCCGGCGGCGGGCCCGCGGCGGCGGCGCGGCCCGCCGACGCTGCCGAGCCAGGGGGCCGGTCGGATCGGGAAACACGACACCACGCCGGCACCAGCCGGGCCGTCGCGCCGAAGCGGGTGTATAGCAGCCCCTGGCGCCGCCGCAACCGGCGATCGGGTGGCGCGCCGGGCACTCGCGCCGGCCGTGGCCGCGGGGTCACGCCGCCGGGTCGAGGCGGACCACGATGCGCCCCTCGACCTTGCCCTCGAGGAAACGGGGGGCGACCGAGGGAACCTCGGCGAGCCCGATCACCGAGGTCACCCGGTCGAGCCGCTCGAGGTCGAGGTCCCGGGCGAGGCGGGCCCAGGCGACCTCGCGCTCGGCCATCGGGTTCATGCTCGATTCGACGCCGATCAGGCGCACGCCGCGCAGGATGAAGGGGAACACGGTGGTCACGAGCTCGGCGCCGCCGGCATTGCCGCAGGCCGCGACCACGCCGCGGTAGCGCATCGCCTTGAGCAGTCCGGCGAGCGTTGCACCGCCGACCGCGTCGACCGCCCCGGCCCAGCGCGCCGAGGCGAGCGGGCCCTTGCCGCCGTCGGCGACCTCGCGGCGGTCGACCACGGCACTCGCGCCGAGCTCCCGCAGGCGGTCGGCATGGTCCGGCCGGCCGGTCGCGGCGACCACCGTGAAGCCGGCGCGTGCCAGCAGCAGGACGGCGATGCTGCCGACCCCGCCCATCGCCCCGGTGACCAGGACCTCGCCGTCGCCCGGGCGCAGGCCCTGCGCCTCGAGCGCCAGCACGCAGAGGGCGGCCGTGAAGCCGGCGGTGCCGATCGCCATCGCCCGGCGCGGGGTCATCCCTTCGGGCAGGCGCTGCAGCCAGTCGGCCTTCAGCCGGGCGCGCCGGGCGAGGCCGCCCCAGTGCCGCTCGCCCACGCCCCAGCCGGTCGAGAAGACGAGCTCGCCCGGCCGGAAGCGGGCATCGCTCGAGGCCACGACCCGGCCGGCGAGGTCGATGCCCGGGACGAAGGGGAAGGAGCGGACGATCCTGCCGGCGCCGGTGATGGCGAGGGCGTCCTTGTAGTTGAGGGTCGAGCAGAGCACCTCCAGCAGCACCTCGCCCTCGGGCAGGGCCTCGGTGGGCAGGGTCTCGATGTGGGCCGTGGTGCGGCCCTCCTCCTGGCGCAGGACGAGGGCCTCGAACGTGTCGGGCACGGGCTTCCCTCCCGGGCGGTGGTGGCGCCCCTTCTCCCTGCTCGGCCGGAGCCTGTCGAGGGGAGGGTCAGCGCACCGTCAGGCCGCCCGACCAGAAGCCCTCGCCGCGCGCCCGGGTGATCCTCTCGAGCTGGAGACGGGCGGCGGGCGCGTCGGGGCGCGCGAAGGCGAGACCGTCGGGCAGGAGCCGCGCGGCCAGATCCTGCGGCGGGTCGAGCGGGCGGGGAGCCTCCTGCGTGCAGACCCCCTCGAGGGAGCCGTCGCCCCGGCGCGCGATGATGCGGCAGCGGACGAAGCCGCGCAGCCGGCGCTCGAGCGCCAGCACGGCGCGCGGCGCGCAGCGGACCGGGCGGATCCGCTCCTCGCAGACCCGCTCGAGGAGCGGCAGGTCGACCCCGTGCAGGTGCACCGTGGCGTCCGCGAAGGCCAGCGCCCCGTCGTCGCGCACCCGCGGCAGGCCGTCGACCAGATCCTGAGCGAGGACGGGTCGCGCGCCGAGGAGCGCCACGGCGACCAGCACGATGGCGAGCATCGATC
>JBBIIE010000258.1:0-4598 GCA_037446605.1 Geminicoccaceae bacterium
GAGCGGACCAGCAGGTTCACGAAGGCCGGATCCTCGGGCGGGTGGAGGACGAAGGGACGGCGGGGCGCCCGGGTGAAGACGCAGAGGAACTCGGCGCGCCAGCGCACGAGGTGCGGATGGGCGCAGTAGCTCGCCGGGTCGCGGTGGACGACGAGCTCGGCCAGGACCTCCGCCTCGACGGTCACGCCGCTGGTTCAGTCGGCCAGGCGGAAGCGCGTGCAGCGGACGTACTGCAAGGGTCGCTCGTCCTCACTCCATTCGTGATAGAGGCAGGTGATCGTGCCGTCCGCGTTCTGAACCACGCTCGGATAGCCGATGTGCTGGAAGACGCCGGGGTGGTGCCAATCGATCGCACCGGCGCCGATCCTGCCGGACCAGGGGCTCATCCGCGAGGAGCCGGGCTTCTCGGCCGCGGCCCGGCCGGGCACCCCACCTTCGCGGATCACGAACTCGTTCGCTCGCTTCCAGCCGATCCCGTCCTCGGAGACGCAGCCGCGCACCCCGTAGGGCGGCCGGCGGTAGCCGTAGACCATGAGGTAGCGACCGTCCTGGAGGGCGATCATCTCGGAGGGATAGCCCCAGATGTCGGTCCAGCGCGGCGGTGACCAGGAGAAGCCGTCGTCCTCGGACACCGTGACGACGAGGTTCCTGGCGTCACCGGACGGATTGACGTGGGTGCGCAGGGTGCACACCAGCCGGCCGTCGGCGAGCCGCAGGAGCGCCGGCTCCTCGTAGTCGACGATCGAGGCCGGATCGTAGGCGAGCGTCGCATAATATTCCCAATTGAAGCCGCCGTCGTCGGAGCGGACGAGGGCCGAGCGCGTGCTCTCGCCCTCACCCTCCTCCTCGTAGCCGCGGATGCGGCCGTAGAGGCCCATGAGGATGCCGCCGTCGGGCAGCTGCCAGCAGCCCAGCCGGCAGCCGCCGTGCTTCATCGGCCGGACGTTGACCGGGATCGGCCGGCTCCAGCTCCGCCCCCGATCGGTCGAGCGGAGCACGAAGGTGCCGAGCCAGCCCTGGAGCTTGTAGGCCCAGGTCCAATCGCCCCACTCGGCGGTGTGCGGGTGGGCCGACCAGGAGACACCTTCCGGTCGGATCCCGCGCCTGAAGAAGCCGGTGATCGTCAGGTTGACGAGCCAGGTGCCGTCGGCGAGCTCGCAGAATCCGCAGTCCCAGTTCCCCTCGGTTTCGCTCCAGGGCAGGACGATCTCGGGTTCCGACCAGGTGATCCCGCCGTCCGCCGAGCGGACGAGCAGCGTCTGGCCGCTGTCGTGGTGGAACGGGAAGCGTTCCTCGTTGAACACGGCGACGATCTCGCCGCTCGCCACCCTGCGCGCCGCGATCTGGTTCACGCAGTGCTCGGGGTGGCGGAAAACGTCGCGATGGGTGACGTCGACGATGCGCGGCATGGCGGGTCTCCGGCGCGACGGGCGCGGCGCGCGGTTCCTTCGATGGCACGCGACACGGGCCTGGAGATGACCGAGGGCGACAGGTTTCCGACCTCGGGCGACGGCCGGGCACGCGGGCGGGCGACGGCGACGGCGCCACGCGTCACGAAGGCGTCGTGCTCCGCCAAGTTCGCGCGGCGGGCCCGCACGATAGTCGGCTCGGGAGAGGCCGTGCGGCGGCACGGGACGGCCGCCGCGATCGAGGGAGGCAGGCCATGGGCACGAAGTGGAAGTGGAGCCGACGCAGCCTCGCGCGGGCGATGGGTGCCGCGGCGGCGGTGCCGTTCCTGTTCCACGGCCGCGCGCCGCACGCCCAGCGGACGACCGAGATCGTCCACTGGTCCTGGCTCGCCGCGTCCGACGGCGAGGTCTGGCAGAAGTCGATCGACGCCTTCAACGAGGCGCACAAGGGCAAGGGCGTCCAGATCAAGATGGAGCTCGTGCCGGAGGAGCAGTTCCTCACCAAGGTCCTGGCCGCGGTGGTCACCGGCCGCGCCCCCGATTTCGGCTGGGGCACCGCCGGCATGCGCGCCAAGCAGGTCAAGGACGGCGTGGTCGTCCCGCTCGACGACGTCGCGAAGAAGGTCGGGCTCGACCTCGCCGATTTCGACGCCTTCGCGCTGCAGCAGGCGCGCTACCCGAAGTACGGCAACGCGCTCGCCATGGTGCCGATGGACCTCATGAGCCTGCAGCCGCTCGTCAACCTCGCGCATCTGAAGGAGGCCGGGCTCGACCCGATGAGGTTCCCCGAGGACGGCGCCGGGCTCCTCGAGCTCGCCAGGGCCACGACCAGGAAGGAGGGTGGCAAGGTCGTCCGCTCCGGCATCCTCATGACCGGCTCGGGCGTGCACCCGACCGTGACCTGGGGGATCGTCGCCGCCCAGATGGGCTTCGAACGCGCCTCGGCGGACCTGAAGCGGGCCGCGGTCGACCCCAAGGCCGGGATCGCGGCCATGGAGTGGGTCCTCGACCTGTTCGACAAGCACCAGGTCGCGACCCGCGACGTGACCGACCGCTACAAGGCGTTCGGCACGGGCCAGGGTACCGTGTTCTGGACCGGGCCCTGGACGCTCAACGGCTACACCCAGCAGAAGCTCGACTTCGCCGCGTTCCTGTTCCCGAAGATCGGCCAGGAGCGGGTGACCTACTTCGAGATGGGCGGCCTCGAGCTCTACAAGCAGGCCGACCCGGGCCGCTACGAGGCCACCATGGCCGCGGTCAAGTGGCTCTCGGACAACAGCTTCCTGTGGACGACGGTGGGCCGCGGCGCGTCACCCAGGAAGTCCATCCTGGCGCGGCCGGACTACAGGACCGCCGGCCACGACTGGAAGGTCCGGGGAGCCTTCATCGAGGGCATGGGCTTCGCCACCGAAGGCGAGATCCCGGTCCAGGCCGGGCCAGACTTCACGATCTATTCCGGCGGCAACTTCCTCGCCAAGACGCTCGAGCAGGTCTGGGCCGGCAAGAGCAAGCCGGAAGAGGCGATGGCCCGGATCGGCGAGCACTGGCAGAAGGCCCTCGACGTCGGCTGAGCCGGAGCCGGGAGCGACGCGGGCGTGCGCAGCGAGGGGAGCGGGTGGCGGGCTCCGGATCGCGGGCGCGGGGACTGGACCGGCTGGCTGTTCGTGGCCTTCTTCACGCTCCCCTTCCTCCTCTTCAACCTCGCCCCGCTGCTGTTCGGCGTCGTTCTCGCCTTCACCGAGTGGGGGATCATCGGCGATCCGGTCTGGGTCGGGACCGCCAACTTCGAGACGGCCCTGGACGACCCCTGGGTCGCCAATGCCTTCTGGAACACCTTCCTCTACGCCTGCGTGATCGTGCCCGGCGTGGTCGTACTCGGGCTCGCCTTCGCCCTCTTCGTCCACCGGCGCTGGCCGCTCTCGACGCTCGCCCGCACCCTCTTCTTCACCCCCAACGTCGTCTCGGCCACGGTCATCGGCCTCGTCTGGGTCTGGCTGCTCGACACGCAGTTCGGCCTGGTCAACCGCTACCTCGGCCGGCTCGGCATCGCGCCGATCCCCTGGCTCACCTCGGGCGACTGGTCGCTCGTCGGGGTCTCGATCGCCTCGATCTGGTGGGATCTGGGGCTCGCCTTCGTCCTCTTCCTCGCCGCCCTGCAGGACGTGCCCCGCGACCTGCACGAGGCCGCCGCGATCGACGGCGCCGGGCCGATCCGCCGCTTCCTCCACGTCACCCTGCCGCATCTGCGGCCGACCATCTCGATGGTCGTGACGCTGCAGATCATCGCCTCGATGCGCATCTTCAGCCAGGTCTACGTGATGACCAACGGCGCGCCGCACGGCTCCTCGCAGTCGGTGATCCACTACATCTACCAGACCGCGATCGTGCAGTACCGGCTGGGCTACGCCTCGGCCGTCTCGGTCCTTCTGTTCCTCGCCATCCTCGCGGTCACCGTCCTCCAGCGCCTGCTCCTGTGGGAGCGCGCCCGTGGCTGACGGCGGAGCCGCGCCGGCGCGTCGCCTCGGCCTGCGCGATCTGCCCGTCTGGCTGCTGGGCACGCTGCTCGCGCTCCTCTGGGGTGCCCCGTTCCTCTGGATGGTCAGCACCTCGCTCAAGCCCCCGGGGCAGGTCATGACCGCGGTGATCGAATGGATCCCGCGCGAGATCACCTTCGACAACTATGCCCGGGTCTTCCGCTACCCGGTGCTGACCTGGGCGCTCAACAGCGTGATCCAGGCGGTGGTCGCGACCGGGCTGTGCGTCCTGTTCGGGGCGATGGCCGGCTACGCCCTCGCGCGCCTTCCCTTCCCCGGCCGCCGGGCGCTCTTCGCCCTGTTCCTCGCCGTCCTCATGATCCCCTCCGAGATCGCGGTGGTCCCGCTGCTCCTGGCCTTCATCAAGGCCGGTCTCGCCAGCACCTACGCCGCGCTGATCCTGCCGCAGATCGGCAACGTGCTCGCGGTCTACATCTTCCGCCAGCATTATCTCGGCTTCCCCAAGGAGCTCGAGGAGGCGGCCCTCGTCGACGGCGCCGGCCGGTTCAGGATCTTCTTCACGATCGCCCTGCCGCTCGCCCGGGCGCCCCTGATCGCGGCCACGGTGATCCTCTTCACGCTCAACTGGAACAACTTCCTGTGGCCTCTGCTCGTGACCTTCGACGAGTCGATGAAGACCCTGCCCGTCGGCATG
>JBBIIE010000259.1:0-4589 GCA_037446605.1 Geminicoccaceae bacterium
ACCGGCTCGAGCTGGTCGAGGCCGACGCGCTCGCCTTCGATCCCGCCGGCCTCGCCCCGCCCGGCCGGCTCGTGCTGGTCGCCAACCTCCCCTACAATGTCGGCACCGAGCTCCTGATCGGCTGGCTGCGCCGGCCGGAGCCCTTCGCCCGCCTCGTCCTCCTCTTCCAGAAGGAGGTGGCGCTGCGCCTCGTGGCCGCACCCGGGACCGCCGACTATGGCCGGCTCTCGGTCCTGGCCCAGCTCGTCTGCCGGGTCGAGCGGCTGCGCGACCTGCCGGCCGCGGCCTTCCGGCCGCCGCCCCGGGTGACCTCGAGCCTGGTGCGCCTCGTGCCGCGGCCCGACCGGCCGGAGGCCGCGCTCCTGGCGCGGATCGAGCGGCTCACCGCGGCCGCCTTCGGCCAGCGCCGCAAGATGCTGCGGCAGAGCCTGAGGTCGCTGCTGGCCGACCCCGAGGCGGTGCTGGCGCCGCTCGGCATCGCCGCCTCGGCGCGCGCCGAGACGCTGGCGCCCGAGCTCTTCCTGCAGCTCGCCCGGGCGCTCCGAGCCGGCGTCCCGGCTCAGCCCTCGGGCATCGCGCGGAAGCGCTGCACGAGCTCGGAGAGGTAGGGCTGGCGGCGGCGCTTCAGCCGCTCGGCCACGAGGATCGCGCGCACCGCGGCGACGCTCGCCTCGAGCTCCTCGTTGATCAGCACGTACTCGTACTCGGCCCAGTGCGTGACGTCCGAGGCGACCCGGGCGAGGCGGAAGCGGACCACCTCCTCGCTGTCCTGGGCGCGGCCGCGCAGCCGGGCCGCCAGGGCCTCGACCGAGGGCGCCAGGATGAACACGCCGACCACATCCTCGCCGGCCGCCTCGCGGAGCTGCTGGGCGCCCTGCCAGTCGATGTCGAACAGGACGTCGCGGCCGCGCGCGAGCGCCGCCTCGACCGCCCGCCTGGGCGTGCCGTAGCGGTGGCCGTAGACGACCGCGTGCTCCAGCAGCTCTCCTTCCGCCACCATCCGCGCGAAGCGCTCCTCGTCGATGAAGTGGTAGTCGATCCCCTCGCGCTCGGCCGGCCGGCGCGGCCGGGTGGTGACCGAGACCGAGAGGTCGAGCTCGGGCTCGAGCTCGAGCAGGCGGCGGGCGATCGAGGTCTTGCCGGCGCCCGAGGGCGAGGAGAGGACCAGCATGAGGCCGCGCCGCTGCGCGCGGGGGGCGGGCTCGGGCGGGCTCGGGAGGGGCACGGGCGGGCTCCGGGGCGACCAGGTCCGCCTTCTAGCCGCCGCCGCGCGTTCTACCAAGGCGCGACGACGCCGCGGCCGTCTCAGCCGTCCGGGCGCTCGGCGTCGCGCAGCCGCCGCCAGCGGGCGACGTTGCGGTTGTGCTCGGCCAGCGTGCGCGCGAAGGCGTGCCCGCCCGTCCCATCGGCCACGAAGTAGAGATAGTCGACCGCGGCCGGGGCGAGTGCCGCCTCGAGCGCGGCCCGCCCGGGATGGGCGATCGGCGCCGGCGGCAGGCCGTCGATGCGGTAGGTGTTGAACGGGTGGTCGAGCTCGAGGTCCCTGCGGGTGAGCGGCCGGTCGAGGGCGCTGCGCCCACCCGAGAGCGCGTAGACCACGGTCGGATCGCTCTGCAGCCGCATGCCGCGCCGGAGCCGGTTGACGAAGACCGCGGCCACGAGCGGCCGCTCCTCGGGTCGGGCGGTCTCGCGCTCGACCAGCGAGGCGAGCACCACCGCCTCCGCGGGCTCGCGGTAGGGCAGCCCCTGGGCGCGCTTCGGCCAGAGCTCGTCGAGCGTGGCGCGCATCGCCGCCCGCATCCGCTCGACCAGGCGGGCGCGCGGCTCGCCGCGCGGCACGAGCCAGGTCTCGGGCAGGAGCGAGCCCTCGGGGACCGGCGGCGGCAGCTCGCCGTCGAGCACCGGGGCGTCGCGCAAGAGCTCCAGCACCTCGGCCGTGGTGAGCCCCTCGGGCACGGTGATCCGGTGCAGCACGACCCGCCCCGAGGCGAGCAGATCCAGGACCGCGCGCGGGCTGGCTGCGGCCGGGAAGCGGTACTCGCCCGCCTTGAGCGCCCGCTCGAGGCCGTCGCGCCGGGCGAGCAGCACGAGCGCCCAGGCCGGCGCCGCCACGCCTTCCGCCTCGAGCGTGCGGGCGATCTCGGCGAGCCCGCCGCGCGGCACCGTGAGCACCCGCTCGGCTTCGAGCGGGCCGGGTGCGGCGGCCCAGCGCTCGAGCCAGCGCCAGCCGGCGAAGGCGAGTGCCGCCACGAGGACGAGCAGTGCTGCCAGACCGGCCGCCACCCGCCGCAGCAGGCGCATGCCGGCCTCAGCCGAGGTCGGGGCGGGCGACGATCAGGCTGGCGTTGGTGCCGCCGAAGCCGAAGCTGTTGGAGAGCGCCGCGCGCACCTCGCGGCGCCGGGCCCGCAGCGGCACGAGGTCCATCCCCTCGGCCCCCTCGCACGGGTTCTCGAGGTTGAGGGTCGGCGGCACCACCCCCTCGTGCACCGCCAGGATCGAGAAGATCGCCTCGACACTGCCGGCCGCACCGAGCAGATGGCCGATCGCGGACTTGGTCGAGGACATCGAGAGCCGCCCGGCCGCCTCGCCGAACAGCCGCTTGACCGCGCCGAGCTCGATCTCGTCGCCCAGGGGCGTGCTCGTGCCGTGCGCGTTCACGTAGTCGATGTCCTCGGGCCGAAGCCCGGCGTCGCGGAGCGCCGCGCGCATCGAGCGGAAACCGCCGTCGCCGTCCGGGGCCGGGGCGGTCACGTGGTGCGCGTCGCCGGAGAGGCCGTAGCCCTTGATCTCGGCGTAGATCCGGGCGCCGCGCGCCTTGGCCCGCTCCATCTCCTCGAGCACGACGACGCCCGCACCCTCGGCCATGACGAAGCCGTCGCGGTCGCGGTCCCAGGGCCGCGAGGCGCGCTCGGGCGTGTCGTTGAAGCCGGTCGAGAGCGCGCGGGCGGCGGCGAATCCGGCGATCCCGAGGCGGCAGACCGCCGCCTCGGTGCCGCCCGCCACCATGAGGTCGGCGTCGCCCAGCGCGATCAGCCGGGCGGCGTCGCCGATCGCGTGCGCGCCGGTCGAGCAGGCGGTGACCACCGCATGGTTCGGGCCCTTGAGGCCGAAGCGGATCGAGACCTGGCCGGAGACGAGGTTGATCAGGCAGGCCGGGATGAAGAACGGGCTCACCCGGCGCGGGCCCTTGGCCTCGAGCTCGAGGGCGGTCTCGGCGATGGTCTTGAGCCCGCCGATGCCCGAGCCGATCAGCACGCCGGCCCGCTCGCGCTCCTCCTCGCTCGCCGGCTGCCAGCCGGAATCGCGGAGCGCCTCGGTCGCGGCGGCGATGCCGAAGACGATGAACGGATCGTTCTTGCGCAGGTCCTTGGGCTCGACGAAGTCGGTCGCCCGGAAGGCCCCGGGGGCGTCGCCGGTGGGCACGAGCCCGGCCACCTTGGCCGGCAGGTCGGAGACGTCGAAATGCTCGATCCGGCGGAGCCCGCTCTCGCCCGCCACGAGCCGCCGCCAGGAGGTCTCGACCCCGGCGCCCAACGGCGTCACGAGGCCGAGGCCGGTGACCACCACCCGGCGCCGCACCGCCGCCTCCCCGACCACCGCGCTCACCCGCTCAGGTGGAATGCTCCTCGATGTAGGTGATCGCGTCCTTGACGGTCTGGATCTTCTCGGCCGCGTCGTCCGGGATCTCGACGCCGAACTCCTCCTCGAACGCCATGACCAGCTCGACCGTGTCCAGGCTGTCGGCGCCCAGATCGTCGACGAACTTGGCGGTCTCGACGACCTTGGCCTCGTCGACGCCCAGATGCTCGACGACGATCTTCTTCACGCGCTCGGCGACATCGCTCATGGGTGGCTCTCCGAAGGAAGCGCTTCCGCTGGTCGGGCCCGGCCGCTCGGGACGGCCGGGCTTGTACACGAGGGCCCGGGACTTGGCCAGCGCGGGCCGGCCTCAGATCATCGCCATCCCGCCGTTGACGTGCAGGGTCTGCCCGGTGACCCAGCCGGCCTCGGCGGAAGCCAAATAGAGCACCGCCGCGGCGACGTCCTCGGGCGTGCCCAGCCGGCCGAGCGGGATGCGCTCGACCAGGGCCGCCCGCTGCTTCTCGCCGAGCGCATCGGTCATGGCCGTCACGATGAAGCCCGGCGCCACGCAGTTGACGGTGATCCCGCGGCTCGCGACCTCGGCCGCGAGCGCCTTGGTCAGGCCGACGAGCCCGGCCTTGGCGGCGGCGTAGTTGGCCTGGCCCGGATTGCCGGTCGCCCCCACGATCGAGCCGATGTTGACGATCCGCCCGCAGCGGCGCCGCATCATCCCCTTGAGGGCGGCGCGGGCGAGCCGGAAGCACGCCCCCAGATCGGTGTCGATCACCGTGTGCCAGTCCTCGTCCTTCATGCGCACCGCGAGCTGGTCGCGGGTGATCCCGGCATTGTTGACGAGGATGTCGAGCCCGCCCACCTGCTCGGCCGCCGCCACGAGGGCATCCGCCGCACCCGGCTCGGCCAGATCGCCGACCGCCACCTGCGCGCGCGCGCCGAGCTCGCCCGCGAGCCCGTCGAGCGCCGCGCGCCGCCGCCCGGCGAGCACCAC
>JBBIIE010000260.1:0-4571 GCA_037446605.1 Geminicoccaceae bacterium
GGAGCGGCAGCAGCCGCCGCCGCGGCGGCGCCGGAGCGGGCCGCGTCGCGTCCGGGTTGACGCCCGCCCCGCCGCCGCCCAGCCTCCCCCGGTCGGGGGAGGTGCGGCATGCGGCTCGGGCTGATCCACGTCGCGCAGGAGACCTGCAGCTTCAACCCGGAGCCGACGACGCTCGCGGACTTCGCCGCGTTCGGCCTGCACGAGGGCCGGGCGATCCCGGAGCGCTGCGCCGCGGTCGGCGAGGTCGGTGGCTTCCTCGAGGTGGTGGCGGGCGAGCCGGCGGTCGAGCCGGTGCCGATCCTGCGCGCCTTCGCGCTCGCCGGCGGGGCGCTCGACGCGGCCGCGCTCGCCTGGCTGGAGGAGCGGGTCGCGGCCGGGCTCGCCGGCGCCGGCCGGCTCGACGGGCTGGCCCTGCAGCTGCACGGCGCCTGCGCGGCGCAGGGTGAGCCCGACGTCGACGGCCGGCTGGTGGCGCTCTGCCGCGCCCGGCTCGGCGCCGAGGTGCCGATCCTGCTGTCCCTCGACCACCACGCCAACCTCACCCGGCGGATGGTCGCGGGGGCGAGTGCGATCGTCGCGCACCGCACCCAGCCGCACGACGTGCGCGACACCGGCCGGCTCGCCACCCGCCTGCTGATCCGCATCCTGCGCGAGCGGCTGCGGCCGGTCGTGGCGTTCCGCAAGCTGCCGCTCCTGGCCCACCAGGAGCAGTTCCTGACCGACCGGCCGCCGATGCGGACCTGGTTCGAGCGCGCCCGGGCGATCGAGGCGCGGCCCGGCATCCTGGCCTGCGCCACCTTCCCGGTGCAGCCCTGGCTGGATGTGCCCGAGTGCGGCTGGGCGGTGGCGGTCACCGCCGACGGCGACCGCGCCCCGGCCGAGGCCGCCGCCGACGAGCTCGCCGATCTCGCCTGGTCGCTGCGCCGCGAGTTCCAGCGCCGCGAGTCGCTGCCGGTGCCGGAGGCGCTCGACCGCGCCGCCGCCGCCCCGCCGGGCCTCGTGGCCCTGAGCGATACCGGCGACACGGTGCTGGGTGGTGCGGCCGGCGACAGCCCGGTGCTGCTCGGGGCGATCCTCGCCCGGCCCGGGCTCGGCCCGGCGCTGGTGCCGATCGTCGCACCCAGGGCCGCCGCCCGGGCGCACGCCGCCGGCCCGGGCGCCACGCTCCGCCTGGAGCTCGGCGGGGAGCTGTCCGGCTTCTTCGAGCCGCTCGCGGTCGAGGCGCGGGTGCGCCGCCTGGGCCGGGGCCCGCTGCGGCTGCCGATCCAATGGCAGGACGAGGTCGACCACGGCCGCGTGGCGCTGCTCGAGGTCGGTCCGGCGCTCGTGCTGGCGAGCGAGCGGCGCGGGATCGGCGGGATCGTGCCCGAGCTCTGGCGGGCCTTCGCGGTCGAGCCGGCCGAGGCGCGCCTCGCGGTCCTCAAGACCGCCTCGAACTTCCAGTATTTCCGACCGCTCGCGGTCGACCTCGTGCGCGTCGACACCCCGGGCCCGGCCACCTCCGATCTGGCGAGCCTGCCCTGGCGGCACGTCCCACGCCCGATCTTCCCCCTGGACCCGGTCGAGGACCGGCGGAGCCTCGCCCGATGAGGCTGCTGCTCGCCAACTCCAACACCTCGCCCGAGGTCACCGCCGGCATCGAGGCGGCGGCCCGTGCGGTGGCCGCACCCGGCACGGTGATCCTCGGCCGCAACGCCCGGTTCGGCGCCCGGGTGGTGGGCACGCGCAGCGAGGCCGCGATCGCCGCCCACGCGCTCCTCGACCTGCTCGCGGCCGAGGCCGAGCCGTTCGATGCCGCACTCCTCGCCATGTCGATGGACAGCGGGCTGTGGGCGGCGCGCGAGCTCCTGGACGTGCCGGTCGTGGGCATGACCGAGGCCGGGCTGCTCCTGGCCTCCACGCTCGGCACCCGGATCGGCATGGTGATCCTCGGCCGCCGCCTGGAGGCGGTCTATCGCGAGCTGGCCGAGGGCTACGGGCTCGGCGGGCGGCTCGCCGGGATCGAGGCGGTCGACGCCACGCCCGGCGATCTGCTGGCCGATCCGGAGGTCTTCTACGCCCCGCTCGTGGCCGGCGCCCGCCGCCTCGTCGAGGGCCGGGGTGCCGAGGCGGTGCTGCTCGTGGGGGCGGTGATGGGCGGACTGCCGAGGATCCTGGCCGAGCGGGTGCCGGTCCCGCTGGTCGACGGGATCACGGCCGGCGTGCTGCTCGCCGAGGCGCTGGTCCGGCTGGGCGCCCGCAGGCCCACGGCCGGCAGCCTCGCCCCGGCCGGCGCGCGGCGCACGGCGGGGCTCTCGGCCGAGCTCGCGGCGCGCCTCGGGCAGGGCTGAGCGGGCCCGCGCGCGGCCCTTGCGCCGGCGCGCATCTTGGAGTATGTTCCTGTGCGCGCGGAGATCAGTCCCGCTCGAGCAGCAGCGCCACGCCCTGGCCGACGCCCACGCAGGCGGTGGCGAGCGCGCGCCGGCCGCCGCGGCGGGCGAGTTCGCGCGCGGCGGTGAGCACGAGCCGGGCACCGCTCATGCCGAGCGGGTGGCCGAGCGCGATGGCGCCGCCGTTCGGGTTGACCCGCTCGGCGTCGTCGGGCAGGCCGAGCTGGCGCAGGCAGGCCAGGACCTGCGCGGCGAAGGCCTCGTTGAGCTCGACCAGATCGATCCGGTCGAGGTCGAGCCCGAGCCGGCCGAGGAGCCTGCGGGTCGCCGGGACCGGCCCGATCCCCATGATCCGGGGCTCGACGCCGGCGCTGGCGGCGCCCGCGACGCGCGCGAGCGGGGTGAGGCCGAGCCGCGCGGCGGCCGCCTCGGAGCCGAGCAGGAGCGCGGCGGCACCGTCGTTGACGCCGGAGCTGTTGCCGGCGGTGACGGTCCGGCCCGGGCCGTTCAGGGGCGGCAGCCGGGCGAGGCCGTCGAGGGTGGTCTCGGGCCGGGGATGCTCGTCCGCCTCGACCCGCTGCGGCGGGCCCTTGGGCCGCGGCGCCTCGACGGGCAGGATCTCGCCCGCGAGGAAGCCCGTGGCGCGGGCGCGGGCGCAGCGCTCCTGGCTGCGCAGCGCGAAGGCGTCCTGGTCGGCGCGGGCGACCGCGAAGGCCTGGGCCACCTCGTCCCCGGTCTGCGGCATGGAGTGGATGCCGAAGCGGGCCTCGATCACCGGGTTGACGAAGCGCCAGCCGATCGTCGTGTCGTGCAGGCGGGAGTCGCGGGCGAAGGCGGCCTCGGCCTTGGGCAGGACGAAGGGGGCGCGGCTCATGCTCTCGACCCCGCCCGCGACGACCAGCTCGGCCTCGCCGGTGCGGATCGCGCGCGCTCCCTGTGCCACCGCCTCGAGGCCGGAGGCGCACAGCCGGTTGACGGTCACCCCCGGGACCGAGACCGGCAGGCCGGCCAGGAGCGCCGCCATGCGGGCGACGTTGCGGTTGTCCTCGCCCGCCTGGTTGGCGCACCCCAGGATCACCTCGTCGATCGCGGCCGGATCCAGGCCGGGGTGGCGGGCGAGCAGGGCGCGGATCGGGAGGGCGGCCAGATCGTCGGCGCGGATGCCGGCCAGGGCCCCGCCGTAGCGCCCGATCGGGGTGCGGATGCCGTCGAGGAGGAAGGCCGCGCGCATGCCCCCTTCATGGCGCCGTCGGCGGTCTCGGGCAATCGCTGGCCGCAGCCGCGGTTTCGGGCTAGCCTCGCGGCATGCCCGCGACCCCCCGCGCACCGGCGGTCGACCCGGAGCTGGTCCGGGCGATCGAGGAGCTCTTGAAGGAGCGGCTCGGCCGCTTCGGCCTGGAGCGGGTCGAGGTCCGGACCGGCCTGGACCACGCCGACGAGCCGGCCCTCTTCGTCGACGCCTGGTACCGCCTCTCGGAGGAGCCGGTCGACCCGGAGGCCCTGGCCGAGGCCCATCGGGCGCTCGTCGATCTCCTGGTCGAGCGCGACGACGAGCGGTTCCCCTATGTGCACGACCATTTCGACAAGAAGCAGCGGGTTCTCGGCTTCGGGTGATGCCACACGAGCTGAGCACGGCGCGTCTCCTCGCCGAGGCCGATTCGAGAAAGCCGAGCCAGAGCCATCTGAAGCGGGCGGTCAACGCGGTCTATTACAGCCTCTTCGATGCCCTGGCTCGACAAGCAGCCGACTTGCTTATCGGCAGCGGAGAGAAGCGCAAGTTGGACCGTTGGCGTCGGATCTACCGGGCGATCAACCATAACGAAGCTCGCGAGGCACTCAAAAAGATATCCAAAACTAGAGACCCATTATGGTCGGACGATGCCCGTCGCTTCGCCGACGAGTTCGTCAGGGCGCAGGAGCTGCGGCACATGGCCGACTACGATCCGGGCACCTCCTTCACGCGCCAGCAGGTGGTGGCCGCGATCGCCAATGCCGAGGCCGCCCTCGACGCGCTCGGGCGGCTCGGCCGCGACGAGCGGCAGGAGCTCGTGACCCGCTGCCTGTTCAGGGACCGGGCGTGAGCCGGGCGCGGGCGGCCTTCGTCTGCCAGGCCTGCGGCGCCGTGCATCCGCGCTGGGCCGGGCGCTGCGAGGGCTGCGGGGCGTGGAACACGATCGTCGAGGAGCCGGCCAGGGGCGCGCC
>JBBIIE010000261.1:0-4550 GCA_037446605.1 Geminicoccaceae bacterium
TCTTGACCGCCTCCTCGGCGGGCACGTTCTCGAGCAGCACGGTCTGCAGCGCCTCGGGGATCACGTGGGTCGCCAGGATCTCGCCCGAGGCGGCGGTCGGCGGGCCCTTGTAGGAGACCGGCACGCCGGTCTCGGCGATCTTGATGAACTCCTTGAACTCCGGACGCGAGGTCCACCAGGGATCGTTGAACAGGTCCGGGTAGACCGGGACGAAGCGGCCGTTGGTGTTGGTGATGACCTCGTTGTAGCGCGCCGGGGTCATCATGTAGGCGGCGAGCCCCATCGACAGCTCGGGCGTGGGCGTGTGGCGGAACAGCCCGATCGACCAGGTGTCGATCTGGTTGATGGAACCGGCCGGCCCGGCCGGGACGCTGAACAGCCCGGTGCGCTTCAGGAGGTCCTGGTCCTTGTCGGCCAGGTAGGCGTAGACCGAGGCCGGGTTGTTGATGAACGCCACCTGCTTCGACTGGTACATCTGGTTGTTCCAGGCGGTGTCGGCGTTCGAGACCACGCCCTTCGGGATGATCCGGTGCTTGTTGTACATGTCGTTGATGAACTTGAAGCCGGCGACGTTGCCCGGATTGTCGAACGCCGGCTTGCCCTTGTCGTCGACCGTGTAGCCGCCGAAGCACCAGCAGAGCTGCATGATGTTGTCGGTGGCATCGGCGGTCAGGCCGAGGTCCATGCCGAACCCGTAGAACGGCGGCTTCTGCACCTTCTTGCAGGTCTCGACGAACTCGTCCCAGGTCTTGGGATAGGGGAGGTTGTGCTGGGCGAGCACGTCGATCCGGGCGTGGATCGGCCAGGGATTGATGGCGAACGGCACGCCCCAGTACTTGCCGCCGTAGGAGACGGCCAAGAGCGAGGCCGGGTAGAGCCCGCCCTTCTCGGCCTTCATCTTCTCGACCACCGAGGTGACGTCGAGCATGTGGCCCTGCTTGCGGTAGAGCTGGACGTAGCTCTCGTAGAGCCGCACGACGTCGGGCGGGTTGCCGGTCTCGAGCGCCGCGTTGAGGCGCGGGATGAGATCGGCGTTGGCGACGTTGACGAATCCCACCTCGCTGTCCTTGAGGCCGGCCTGCTTGCGGAACTCCTCGAAGTGCGTGCGCGCCGCCTCGTCGGCCTTGGGGGTGAAGGTCGGCAGGTGCCAGTAGACGAGCTTCTGCTGGCGCTGCGCCCAGGACGGGGTGGGGCGCGCCAGCATCGGTGTGGCGAAGGCGCCGCCGGCGAGCGCGGTGCGCACCAGGAGCTCGCGCCTCTTGAGGGTCCAACGGGTCATCGAAGCCTCCCCAGGTTGCTCAGCCCTTGACCGCTCCCAGCGTCAGCCCGGTCACCAGCCAGCGCTGGAAGACGAAGTAGACGAGGAGCGGCGGGAGCGCGGTGAGCACGGTCGAGCCCATGATCGGCCCCCAGAAGAACACGTCCTCGACGATGAACGCGGTGAGCCCGGTCGGGATCGTGCGCACGTGCGGGTCGGAGTTGAACACGATCGCGAACAGGAACTCGTTCCAGGAGAGGGTGAAGGCGAAGAACGCCACCACCGCGAGCGCCGGCAGCGAGACCGGCAGGACGATACGGAACAGCACGCCCACCCGCGTGCAGCCGTCGACCAGCGCCGCCTCCTCGAGCTCGACCGGGATCGACAGGAAGAACCCGGTCAGAAGCCACGTGCAGAACGGCACGGTGAAGCCCAGATGCGCGATCGACAGGCCGAGGAGCGAGTTGACGAGCCCGGTCGCCACGAAGATCGCGAACAGCGGGATGAACAGGAGCGAGGGCGGCACCAGGTAGGTGTAGACGAAGGCGCGCGCGATCAGCATGCGGCCGGGGAAGCGCAGCCGGGCGATCGCGTAGGCCGCGAGCGAGGCGGCGAGCACCGTGGCGGCGGTGACCAGGAGCGCCACGGTCATGCTGTTGCGGAAGAAGAGCAGGTAGTCGGTCTTGAAGAGCAGGATCCGGTAGCTCTCGAGGGTCGGCCGCGCCGGCCAGAGCGGCACCGGCACGCCGTAGATCTCGTCGTGCTCCTTCAACGAGACCGACAGCATCCAGAAGAACGGCATCAGGGTCCAGACGACGAACAGCAGGAGCGCGGCGTTGCCGATCCAGCGCCACAGCCGTTCCTGGGCCTGGATGGTGCGCGGCGTCACTGGCGGAACCGCTCGGCGAGCATGCGCCGCGAGAGGAAGAAGATGAGGACGGCGAGCGCCGGGAAGAGCACCATGTTGGCGGCCGAGCCGATCCCGAGCCGGCTCGCGGCGAGGGCGTACTTGTAGGCCACGGTCGGGATGATCTGGGTCGAGTTGGCCGGCCCGCCGTTGGTCAGGATCAACACGATCACGACGTTGGTCGAGGTCCAGATCGCCGAGAGCATGACCACGACCGTGAACACGCGGCGCATCGAGGGGATGGTGACGTAGCGGAACTCCTGCAGCCGCGAGGCGCCGTCGATGCGCGCCGCCTCGTAGAGCTCCTTCGGGATCGCCTTGAGGCCGGCGAGGAAGCTCATCGTGTAGAAGGGCGTGCCGCTCCACACCACCACCGCCACGACCGAGTACATGGCGATCGAGCGGTCGCCGAGCCAGGAGATCGGCTCGGCCAGGTCGACCACGCGCATCAGCAGCGCGTTCAGCAGGCCACTGAAGTCGTGGTACATCCACCGCCAGGTCAAGGCGGCGACGATCGTCGGCACCGCCCAGGGCACGAACAGGATCGTCTTGAACAGGCCGTTCAGCCTTCGGTCCTGGGCGAGGACGAGGGCCATGGCGAGGCCGAGCACGAACTTGAGGCCCACGCCGAGTGCGGTGTAGACGGCGGTGTTGCGCAGGACCTGGAGGAAGCGGCTGTCGGAGAACAGCTCGCGGTAGTTGCCGAGGCCGATCCAGCGCGCCGGGGCGCCGGCCATCTTGTCGTGGAAGCTGATCCAGATCGCCTCCACGAACGGGTAGACGACGACGAAGCCCAGGATCGCCACCGCCGGGGCCAGGAAGAGGGCCGCGACCAGGCGCTGGTCGTGCAGCAGCCGGGCGATCCGCCCGCCCGCGGTCGGGCGGCGCTCGCCGACCCGCTCGCCGCGGACCGCGACGCTCATCCGGGCGCCCGCCGCGTCGGCGGGACGGCCGCCCGGGCCTCGTCCGTGCCCGGCATCACCCGGAGCCTCCCCTGCGGCCGGCGCCGCGGCCGGCCCGGGGATGAGCTAGGCACAGCGGGTCGGCGCTGGCAACCCGGCGCGGCGCGGCTCAGCCCGGCACGAGCTGGACCTTCATCGCCCGGCGCCGGTCGGAGGCGAGCTCGAAGGCGTCCCGGGCGCGGGCGAGCGGCAGGACCTCGGTCAGGAGCGGGCGGACGTCGACCCGGCCGCCGGCGATCGCCTCGACCGCCCAGTCGAACTCCTCCCAGAAGCGGAAGGTGCCGACCATGTCGAGCTCCTTGGCCACGATCTGGTCGAAGGGGATCGGGTGCATGCCCTTGGGCAGGACGCCGAACTGCACGTAGGTGCCGCCGCGGCGGGTGGCCCTGAGCCCGTCGATCGCGGCCTTGGGCGAGCCGGCCGCCTCGATCACCACGTCGACCCGCCCGCCGCCCCCCTGCAGCCGCTCGAGCGGCGTGCGGTCGGCGGCGACGTCGACCACCCGGTCGGCGCCCATGGCCCTGGCCTTCTCGAGGGTCGCCGGCACGAGGTCGCAGGCGGTGATCTCGGCCGCCCCGGCGAGCCGCGCCGCGGCGATCGTCAGGCAGCCGATCGGGCCGCAGCCGAGCACCAGCACGCGGCGGCCGAGCACGCTGCCGGCGCGGCGGACGGCGTGCAGGCAGCAGGCGAGCGGCTCGGCCATGGCCGCCTCGTTGAGCGAGAGCCCGGCCGGCACCGGCCGGCACTGCTCGGCGCGCACCGCGACGAGCTCCTGGAAGAAGCCCTGCACGTGCGGGAAGGTGCGCGAGGAGCCGGCGAAGCGGATGTCCGGGGCGAGGTGCGCGCGGGCGCCCAGATCGAAGCTCACCCCCGGGCACGGCCAGGTCGGGTTGACGGCGACCCTGGTGCCCGCCTCGAGCCCCGTCACCGCCGGGCCGAGCTCGACCACCGTGCCGGCCATCTCGTGCCCGAGCACGAGCGGCTCGCGCACCGGGAAGTCGCCGATCCCGCCCTCGTGGTAGTAGTGCAGGTCGCTGCCGCAGATGCCGCCGGCACCCAGCCGGACGCGCACCTCGTGCGGACCCAGGGGTCCGGGCTCGCGCTCCTCGACCCTGAGGTCCCTGGCGGCGTGGACGACGACGGCGTGCATGGCCCCTCCCCCGCTCGACCGGCCCTGGATAGCGCGGCGCGGGGCGCGCGGGAACGCTCGGCCGGGCGGAGCGGGCCTGCGGATCAGCCGGGCGGGAGCGCGAACTCGGCGACGATGTCGGCGGGGCCGAGCTCGCGCAGGCCGGCGAGCAGGACGACGACCTCGCCCGCGGGCCCACCCGCGGCCGCGCCGAGATCGAGCCGGAGCCCGGCCGCGGAGGCCGAGACGAACGGATCGGCGGCGTCGATCCGGCCGTCGCCGTCGCCGTCGAGT
>JBBIIE010000262.1:0-4533 GCA_037446605.1 Geminicoccaceae bacterium
ATACAGACGGATCGGCTGGTTCGGCCGCCCCGACAGCAGGCCTTCGAGATAGGCGATCACCGCGGCGAGCGCGGTCTCGATCGGCGCGCACCACCAGCACCGCCTGGGTGTTGGAGGCGCGCACCAGCCACCAGCCGTCGCCGCTGCGCACCCGCACCCCGTCGGTGGCGTCGACCTGCGCACCGTCGCGGGCGAGTGCGGCCGCGAGTTCGGCCACCGCGGCGAACTTGCGCTCCTCGGGGCAGTCGAAGCGGACCTCGGGCGTGCTGAAGGTGGTCGGCATCGCATCGCGCAGCTCGGCCAGCCGTCGCTCCCCGCGGGCCAGGATGTCGAGCAGGCGGACCGCCACGTAGAGGGCATCGTCGTGGCCGTAGAACCCGTCCTTGTAGAAGATGTGGCCGGACATCTCGCCCGAGAGGGGCGCGCCGGTCTCGGCCATCTTGGCCTTGATCAGCGAGTGCCCGGTCTTCCACATGAGTGGCTTGCCACCGAGGCGGGCGATCTCGTCGAACAGGACCTGGCTCGCCTTGACGTCGGCGATGATCGTCGCGCCCGGCCGGCGCGCCAGGAGATCGGCGGCCAGGATCATCATCAGCTGGTCGCCCCACAGGATCCGCCCCCGGCCGTCGACCACGCCGATGCGGTCGCCGTCGCCGTCGAAGGCGATCCCGACCTCGGCCCCGCGCGCCTCGACCGCTTCGATCAGCGCCTCCAGATTGTGCGGCTCGGTCGGGTCGGGGTGGTGGTTGGGGAAGCGGCCGTCGACCTCGGCGAACAGGCAGTGGTGGCGGCCGGGCAGCCGGCCGGCGAGCGCCGCCATGGCCGGCCCGGCGGCACCGTTGCCGGCGTCCCAGACGACGTCCAGGCCGCGCCGGCCGTGATAGTCGCGCGCGAGGCGGTCGACGTAGCGGCCGAGCAGGTCGACCTCCTCCTGCCGGCCGGCCCCCGTCTCGACGTCGCCGGCCGCGGCCATGCGGCCGAGCTCCTGGATGCGCTGGCCGAAGAACGACGCCTTGCCGAGCATCATCTTGAAGCCGTTGTGGCTCGGCGGGTTGTGCGAGCCGGTGATCTGGATGCCGGCGTCGGCGCCGAGCTCGTGCACGGCGAAGTACAGCATCGGCGTCGGCCCGAGGCCGAGCCGCACCACGTCGGCACCGGCGGCGAGCAGCCCCTCGACCACCGCCGCCTCGAGCTCGGGCGAGCTCAGCCGGCCGTCCCGGCCGACGCAGATCCGGCGACCTCCGGCGCGCCGGACGATGGTCGCGAAGGTCCGGCCGATCGCCAGCGCGTCGGCCTGGTGCAGGGTCCGGCCGACGATGCCGCGGATGTCGTACTCGCGCAGGATGGTCGGATCGAACCGGTGTCCGCTCGCCATGCCTCCCTCCCTCCCTCGCCCCGCCCGGCTCAGCCGCGCGGCCGCACCGCCGGCCGGCCGACGCTCGTGTACGCGAAGCCCGCCCGCGCCACGCGCTCGGGATCGAACACGTTGCGCAGGTCGACCAGCACCGGCCGCCGCACCAGCGAGCGCGCCCGCTCCAGGTCGAGGCCGCGGAACTGGTTCCACTCGGTGAGCAGCACCACGGCGTCGGCGCCGGTGAGCGCCTCGTAGGCGTCCTGGCACCAGACCACGCCCGGCAGCAGCTTCTCGCCCTCGCGCCGGCCCTCGGGATCGTGCACCTTGATGCGCGCGCCCTCGGCCTGCAGCGCCGGCACGATCACCAGGCTCGGGCTGTCGCGCATGTCGTCGGTGTTGGGCTTGAAGGTCACGCCCAGCACCGCCACCGTGCTGCCCTCGACCCGGCCGCCCATGGCTTCCACGATCTTCTTGACCATGAGCCGCTTGCGCGCCTCGTTGACCTGCACGACCGTGTCGACGACGCGCAGCGATACGCCGTGCAGCTCGCCCGTGCGGAGCAGCGCCAGGGTGTCCTTGGGGAAGCAGGAGCCACCGTAGCCCGGTCCGGCGTGCAGGAACTTGCGCCCGATCCGACCGTCCAGGCCGATGCCGCGGGCGACCTGCTGGACGTCGGCGCCGACCCGCTCGCACAGGTCCGCGATCTCGTTGATGAAGGTGATCTTGGTGGCGAGGAAGCTGTTGGTCGCGTACTTGATCAGCTCGGCGGTCTCGATGGTGGTGAACAGGATCGGCGTCTCGATCAGGTTCAACGGCCGGTAGAGCGCCGCCAGCGTGTCGCGCGCCGAGGCGGTCTCGACACCGCACACCACGCGGTCCGGCCGCAGGAAGTCCTCGATCGCCGAACCCTCGCGCAGGAACTCGGGGTTCGAGGCGACGTCGATCGGCAGGTCCGGGCGCAGCTCCTCGAACAGCCGCTTGAGCCGCCGGCCGGTGCCGACCGGCACGGTCGACTTGGTCACCACGAGTGCCGGATGGTCGAGCAGGCGGGCGATCTCCTCGGCCGCGGCGAGCACGTAGGAGAGGTCGGCGTGGCCGTCGCCGCGCCGGGTCGGCGTGCCGACCGCGATGAAGATCGCATCGGCGTCGGCCAGCGCCGGCGCGAGCTCGCTCGTGAAGCGCAGCCGGCCGGCCGCGCGGTGGCGGCCGACCAGGTCCTCGAGCCCGGGCTCGTAGATCGGGATCCTGCCATCCTCGAGCAGGGCGATCTTGTCCGCCGCCTTGTCGACGCAGGTGACGTCGACCCCGAACTCGGCGAAGCAGGCGCCCGAGACGAGCCCGACATAGCCGGTGCCGATCATGGCGATGCGCATCGGTGGATCTCCGCAGGTCCGTCACAGGTATCGGGCGAGGCGATCGCGCAGCGCCGGGCCGAGCTCCGGGCGGCGCGCCGCGAGCGCCACCACCGCCTCGAGGTAGCCGAGCTTGTCGCCGCAGTCGAAGCGGCGGCCCTCGAAGCGCAGCCCGTGGAACGGCTGGCGGCCGATCAGCCGCGCCATGGCGTCGGTCAGCTGGATCTCGCCGCCGGCCCCGACCTCGTGCCGGGCGAGCGCGTCGAGCACCTCGGGCAGGAGCACGTAGCGGCCGATCACCGCGAGGCGCGAGGGTGCGGTCTCCGGCCGCGGCTTCTCGACGAGGCCGCGCACCTCGACCACCCGACCGTCGTCGGCGCCGGGATCGACGATCCCGTAGCGGCCGGTCTGCTCGGCCGGGACCTCCATGACCGCCAGCACGTTGCCGCCGGTGCGCCGGTGCACCTCGAGCATCTGGGCGAGGCACGGCACCGGCGCGTCGATGAGATCGTCGACCAGCATCACCGCGAACGGCTCGCGGCCGACCAGGTGGCGCGCGCACCAGACCGCGTGGCCGAGGCCGCGCGGCTCCTGCTGGCGGGTGTAGACCAGCCGGCCGGGTGTCGGCGTGTCGCGCCGCAGCGCCTCGAGCTCGGCCTCGCGGCCGCGCCGGGCGAGCATCTCGAAGAGCTCGACGGCGCGGTCGAAATGGTCCTCGATCAGCGTCTTGCCGCGGCCGGTGACGAGCACGACCTCCTCGATCCCGGCGGCGAAGGCCTCCTCGACCGCGTACTGGACGATCGGCTTGTCGACGACCGGCAGCATCTCCTTGGGCAGCACCCGGGTTGCCGGCAGCATCCGCGTGCCGAGCCCGGCCACCGGCAGCACGACCTTCCGCACGCTCCCCATCGCCGCTCCTCCGGGTCCCATCGTCACGCTTGCCGGCGACGGCCGGCGCGCCCGCCCCTCCGGCCGGGCCCGCGACCCGCATGCCCGCGGCTTCTACCGTCGGCTTCGTTAAGATTTCAACAACGGCCGGAGCCGCCCCGCCGGCCCAGCAGCAGCTCCTTGGCGGCGTTGATCTGGGCGGCGAGGAAGGTGCTGCCGCCGTGGTCGGGGTGCAGCCGCGCCATCAACCGCCGGTGGGCGGCCCGGATCTCCTCGGCACCGGCCTCCGGCCCGACGCCGAGGATCGCCCGGGCGGTGCGCTCGTCCATGGCCGCGGCCGCCGCGGACGCGGCCCCGGCCTCCGCCCGAGCCGTCCGCCAGCCGGGCTCGCGGCGGTCGAGATAGGCCTCGAGCAGCGCCACCGAGGGCGGGTCCTCGCGCCCGGCGGTGGCGAGCAGCGCGAGCAGCTCGGCCCGCTCGAGCCCGTCCAGGGTGCGGCCGGCGAACGCACCCCTGCGCACCCGCCCGTCGAGCCGGCCGCTTTCCCGGTCGAGCTCCATGACCAGGAGCTCGGTCTCGACCCGCGCGCTGCCGGCGGCACCCGTCCCACCCTCGAGCGGGTCGGCGCCACGCCGGCCGCGCAGGAGCGAGCGCAGCGCCATGCCCGCGGCGGCCAGCGTCACCGCCGCGAGCCCGTAGCGGCCGAGCAGGATCAGCCCGCTGCCGGCGAGCGCGCTGAACACCGCCACGAAGGTCCGCGCCGCCTGGGTCAGATCGCTCGTCGAGACGCCCGCGAGCCAGCGCGCGGCGAGCAGCAGCACGGCGAGCAGGGCCGCCCCGGCCGAGAGGTAGGCGAGCATCAGCCGCGCACCTGCCCGGCCAAGAGCCGGACCGCGGCCGAGGGTCGCCGGCGCAGGTCCTCGAGCACCGCGGCACCGC
>JBBIIE010000263.1:0-4521 GCA_037446605.1 Geminicoccaceae bacterium
GTAGTAGGAGCGGTGCGGGGCGCGCTCCGGGCCGACCGTGCTGTGCCGGCTCGGCAGCTTGGACTTGTCGAACAGGGTGATCGCCATGGCCCTTCCTCCTCCCGACCGCGCGGCGGCGCGGACCTTAGCGAGGGCCCTCGGGCCTGACCAGTGCGTCCCGGCTGCGGCCGGGCGGGGTGCGGAGCGGACGGCGTCGGTCGGCCGCCTTGAGGCGCGCGGGCGTGGCGGTTGAGCCCGGCACGCTCGAGGGGGCTCCGCGCGGCGGGGCGATCTCCCGGTTGCTGGCCGGGCTCGGCCGGTTCGCCCGCGCCCTCTGGGTGGCGCTCCGCCACCTCCTGGTCGAGGACGGGCTCGTGGTCGCCGGCTACGTCGCCTTCGCCGCGATGTTCGCCCTGTTCCCCTTCCTGATCGTCCTCCTGGCCCTGGCCGGCTTCCTGGGCCAGGGCGAGGCGGCGCAGGAATCGATCGCCCTCGGCCTCGAGCTGGTGCCGCCCGAGGTCGCAGCCGTGCTCCGCCCGGTCATCGCCGAGGTGCGCGGCGGGGCCCCGACCGGCCTGCTCGGGATCGGCATCCTCGTCTCGCTCTGGTTCGCCTCCTCGGGCATGGAGGCGATCCGCCACGTCCTCGACCGCGCCTATGGCGGCCACGAGACGGTCCATTTCCTCTTCGCCCGGCTGCAGAGCCTCGTGCTCGTCGTCCTGGTCGCGGCCGCGATCCTGGTCGCCATGGTGGCGCTGGTGGGCGTGCCGATCCTGCGCCGGGCGGTCGAGTGGGCGACCGAGCGCAGCCTGCTCGACCAGAACGTCTATCTCCTGCTCCGCTACGGGCTCGGCCTGACCATGCTCTTCGCGCTCACCATCACCCTGCACCTGGCCCTGCCGAGCCAGCCGGTGCGGCTCGTCGAGGTGCTGCCCGGCACCTTCCTGTCGGTGGCGCTCTGGGCGCTCGCGGCCGAGCTCTACTCGGCCTACCTCGCCTCGCTGCCGACCTCCTACTCGGTCACCTACGGCAGCCTGGCCGGGATCATCGTCACCCTCTTCTTCTTCTACATCTCGGCCGCGATCTTCATCTTCGGCGCCCAGCTCAACGGCGCGCTGCGCGCCGCCCGCCTCGGCGAGCCGGCCTGATGCGCGGGGGCGCCTCAGAAGGCGAGGCGCAGGCTCACGAGGCCGAGCACGCCGTCGTCGGCATCGTCGGCGGGCCGCCCCTGGTCGAAGAACGAGACCTCGCCGCCGAGTGCGAGGCCCGGGAGGATGCCGAGGTCGGCGCCCAGGATCAGCGCCTCGGGCTCGCCCGGGTCGCAGTCCCAGCAGTTGCCGTGGTTGACCGAGACCGCGACCGGGCCGAGCGTCGCCGCGGCACCGATGTTGGCGAAGGTCCGATCGCCGGTGAGCGGGCTGTCCTCGGTGCCGAGGCCGCCGGCGAGCGACAGGCCGAAGGCCGTGAGCTTGGCGCCGGCGTAGACGCCCTCGTAGTCGCCGCCGTCCGAATCGGCGCTCGCCCAGGCGCCGGCCACCGCCGCCTGCAGCCCGAGGTCGCCGAGCGTACCGGTCCACTGCAGCGCGCCGTCGACCACGTCCTCGAGGTTGCCCGCGTTGGTCACGGCCAGGTTGTCGCCCTCGCTCGCCGGGCTCGGCATGTAGCCGAGGCCGAGCTGGAAGCCCGCGATCGTCGGCGACTTGTACTTGACCTTGGTCGCATCGTTGTCCGGCGCGCGCAGATGGATGGTGTCCTTGTTCTCGATGCCACCCTCGCCATCCAGCCCGCCCGTGGCCACGGCGATCCTGTGCGCGCCGATCGCGAAGTCCTTGGCGATGCCGTCGTCGTCGCCGAACTGCAGGTCGCCGAAGGCGCCCCGCAGGAAGACGTAGGTCTCGTCGGCGTTCGGGTTCTTGCTGGTGTCCGCCTCGAGCTCGATCACCGCACCGTAGACGATGCCGCTGACGGCGTCGCGGCCCTGCATCCTGAAGTGCACCTCGGTGTCGTTGCGGAAGTCGTTGCTCGACTGCCGACCACCCTGCCGCTCCTTCTGATCGCCCGCGATCCAGTAGAACTTGGCGAAGCCGGCGAGCGTGAGGTCGAGCTTGCCGCCCGGGCTCGCCGCGCCGCCCTGCTGCGCCCAGCCCGGCAGGGGTGCCAGCGCCAGCCCCGTGGTCAGCGCCGTGCCCGCGAGGAGCCGCGACGTGCAGGACTTCGGGGCGAGGATCATGCCGGATCTCCGAGGATGCCGGCCCGAGCGATAGCACGTGGCCTGCGGCTTCGGCCCGGCGAGGCGAGCTCGCTCCCCTTGCTTGCCCGGCTGGTATGGCGGCCCGGCCACAGGCTGGTGCCGGGAAGGTGGCGGCCGGCCGGCCACCCCTCCCGCGCGGGCGCGGCCGGCGCCCGCCGGTCGTCAGCGCCGGCCGGCCGTGGTATGAGGGCACCGTCGGGACCGGGCGTGGTGGATGGTCGAGGCGATCCTCTGGGGAGGTGCGGGGCTTGCCGTGCTCGGCTCCTGGGCCGGGTGGGTCGAGCCGCGCCGGCTCGCCGTGGCGCGCTACGACATCGCGAGCCCTGGCTGGCCCGCGCAGCGGCCGCCGCTCCGGCTGGGCGTGCTCGGCGACCTGCACGCCGCCTGGCCGCACGTCACCGAGGTGCGGCTCGGCCGGATCGTCGAGCGGCTGTTGGCCGAGCGTCCCGAGCTGATCCTCCTGCCCGGCGACTTCCTCGCCAACCGCACCAGCTTCGTGTGGCCGCTGCCGGCCGCCGCGGTGGCGCGGGCCCTGGCACCGCTGGCCCGGGTGGCGCCCACCCTCGGCGTGCTCGGCAACCACGACTGGCACGAGCGCGGCGGCCTCGAGATCCGCGCCGCCCTCGAGGAGGCCGGCATCGCGGTCCTCGACAACGAGGTCGTGCAGCTCCAGCTGGCGGGTGGACCGCTGCAGGTCGCCGGCCTCGCCTGCGCCTGCAGCCGGCGGGCCGACCTGCCGGCGGTGCTCGCCCGGCTCGATCCCGCGCTCCCGACGCTGCTGTTGAGCCACGTGCCCGACGCGGTCGCCTACCTGCCCGACCACGTGCTGCTCACGGTCGCCGGCCACACCCATGGCGGGCAGGTCCGCCTGCCCGGCTTCGGGCCGGTGCTCACCATGAGCGCCCTGCCGCGCCGCTTCGCCCGCGGCCACCACCGGATCGGCCGACGCCACCTCCTCGTCACCTCGGGCGTGGGCTCGAGCGTGCTGCCGGTCCGGCTCGGGGTGCCGCCCGAGTACGTGGTGGCCACGCTGCGCGCGGCGGCGGTGCCGGCGGCCGAGCCCGCTGCCCGTCGGGGCGAGCGCCTGCCCGCCTGATCCTCGCCCCGGGAGAGCCCGCATGCGTCGACACTGGAACCCCGCCGGCATCGCCCCACCCGTCGCCCGCTACAGCCACGCCGTGCTGGTGGGCGGGCACCGGAAGCTGCTCGCCGTCTCGGGCCAGCTCGGCATCGCCGCGGACGGCGGCATGCCCGAGGGCTGCGCGGCGCAGGCGCGGCTGATCTTCGCCGCCCTCGACCGCTGCCTCGCCGAGGCCGGGATGGGCCGCCGGCACGTCGTCCGCCTCAACACCTACCTCGTCGACGTCGCCGACCGCGCCGCCTTCATGGCCGAGCGCGACGCCTGGGTGGCCGATCCGCCGCCCGCCTCGACCCTGGTCGTGGTCAAGGAGCTGGTCCGCCCGGACGCGCGGATCGAGATCGAGATCCTGGCCGCGGCCTGAGGCCTTGCGGGTCCTCCACCTCTACTGCCACCCGCTCGAGGAGAGCTTCCACGCCGCCCTGCGCGCAGCGGCGGCCGAGGGGCTGGCGCGGGCCGGCCACGAGGTCGACCTGCTCGACCTCTACGCCGAGGGCTTCGAGCCGGTGCTCACCGCCGAGGCGCGCCGCCGCTACCACGACACGAGCCGCAACCGCGCCGGCCTCGAGCCCCAGGTCGAGCGGCTGCAGCGCGCCGAGGCGCTGGTCGTGCAGTTCCCCACCTGGTGCTTCGGCCCGCCCGCCATGCTCAAGGGCTTCCTCGACCGGGTGCTGATGCCCGGCGTGGCCTTCGACCTCTCCGACCCGGCCCGGGTGCGGCCGCTCCTGGGCGGGATCCGCAGCGTCACCGGCATCGTCACCTACGGCCGCGATCGCCTCACGGCCTTCTGGATGGGCGACCCGCCGCGCAGGATGGTGACCCGCTACCTGCGCTGGTTCGTGGCCCGCCGGGCGCGCGTCCGCTACCTGGCGCTCTACGGCATGAACACCGCCGACGCGGCGCGCCGGGCGGCCTTCCTCGCCCGCGTGCGCGACGAGCTCGCCCGGCTCTGAGCGGTGCCGGGCTCAGCGGCGCGGCGCGCAATAGGCGGGCAGGGAGTAGACCCGGGCGATCGGCGCACCGCGCGCGGCGGCCGCCTGCTCCAGGGCGGCGTAGCGTCCGCCCGAGAAGCGCGGGCAGTCGCGGGCGAGCCCGGCGGACACCAGCGCCGCGCCGAGGTCGCGGCCGTCGGCGGTGCAGACGGCGACGATCC
>JBBIIE010000264.1:0-4507 GCA_037446605.1 Geminicoccaceae bacterium
CTGCTTGCCGATGCGGGCGGCACGGTCGACCGGCTGGCCGAGCGGCTGCGCGCCGCGGGCCAGCGCTGCCTGATCCTCCGCCCGGCCGAGGCGCCGGCGCGCCCGGCCGAGGACGAGGCCCGGATCCGCCCGGGCGAGGCGGCGGATTTGGCACCCCTGGTCGAGGAGCTCGCCACCGGTGCGCTCCCCTGGCGCGGCATCGTGCACGGCTTCGCGCTCGATGCCGAGGCGGTGGGCGCCGACCCGACGGCGGCCGAGCTGATGGCGTTCCAGGAGCGGGCCTGCCTGCCGGTCCTGCAGCTCGTCCAGGCGCTCGCCGCGCGCAGCGGGCCCGCCCCGCGGCTCTGGATCCTCGCGCGCGGCGCGCGGCGGCCGACCGGCGAGGCGCCGGACGGCCCGGCCCGGGCGGCCGGGCTCGCCCAGGTGCCGCTCCTGGGTCTGGCCCGCACCGTGGCGAGCGAGCAGGAGGCGTTGCGCTGCACCACGATCGACCTCGACCCGGCCGAGGACGGACTCCCGGCGCTCTGGGCCGAGCTCGTGGCCGACGGGCCCGAGCCCGAGATCGCGCTGCGCGCCGGCCGACGCTTCGTCAACCGGCTGGAGCGGGTCGAGCCCGCCGCCCTGCCGCCGCTGCTGCGGCCGGCCGCCGACCCCGCGATCGCCTCCTTCAAGCTGACCATGCCGGCGCCGGGCGTGCTCGACACGATGCGCGTGGTCGAGCGTCCGCGCCCCGAGCCCGGCCCGGGCGAGCTCCTGCTCGCGGTCGAGGCGGTCGCCCTCAACTTCCGCGACGTGATGGCGGCGAGCGGGCTGTTGCCCGAGGAGGCCGAGCCCGACCCGGCGCACGAGGCGCTCGGCACCGAGTGCGCCGGCACCGTGCTGGCGCTCGGCCCGGGCGTCGCGGGCTTCCGCCCCGGCGAACGGGTGACGACCATGGCGCGCGGCTGCTTCGCGGCGCACGCGGTGGTGCCGGCGGCCATGGTGATGCGCGCCCCGGCGGGCCTCGCACCGGCCGCCGCCGCGACCCTGCCCGTGGCGTTCCTCACCGCCTGGTACGCGCTCGTGACGCTCGGCCGGATGCAGCGCGGCGAGCGGGTGCTGATCCACGTCGCGACCGGTGGCGTCGGCCTCGCCGCGATCCAGATCGCCGATCTCCTCGGTGCCGAGATCTTCGCCACCGCCGGCAGCGAGGCCAAGCGCGCCTACCTGCGCGGGCTCGGCATCCGCCACGTGATGAACTCGCGCACCCTCGACTTCGCCGACGAGATCCTGGCCGCCACCGACGGAAGGGGCGTCGATCTCGTGCTCAACTCGCTGCCCGGGGCGTTCCTCGAGAAGAGCCTTGCCGTGCTCGCCCCGCACGGCCGCTTCCTCGAGCTCGGCAAGCGCGACATCTACGGCGACACGCCGTTGGGTTTGAAGGCGCTGCGCCGCAACATCGCCTTCTTCGCGATCGACCTGGCCAATGTCGACCCGCGCCGGGCGGCCACCGTCCGCGCCGCGCTCGACGAGCTGGAGGGCCATCTGGCGGCGGGGCGGATCGCGCCCCTCCCGTTCGAGCGCTTCCCCGTGTCGCGGGCGGTCGACGCCTTCCGCCACATGGCGCAGGCCCGGCACATCGGCAAGGTCGTGGTCGAGCTCGACGATCCGGCGCTCGAGGTGGCCCTCGACGCGGCGCGGCCGCTGCGGCTGCGCGCCGAGGCGAGCTATCTGGTCACCGGCGGGCTCGGCGGCTTCGGCCTCGAGGTGGCCCGCCACCTGGCGCGCGCCGGCGCCGGCCATCTCGTGCTCATGGGCCGCTCGGGGGCGGCGAGCGAGGCGGCGCGCGCCCTCGTGACCGAGCTCGAGACGGCCGGCACCCGGGTGACGGTCGCCAAGGCGGATGTCACCCGGCCCGAGGAGGTGCAGGCGGTGGTCGAGGCGATCGCCGCCTCCGGCCTTCCGCTCGCGGGCGTGGTGCACGGCGCCATGGTCCTCGACGACGGCTTCCTCACCCAGCTCGACCCCGCCCGCTTCGCCCGCGCGCTGGCCCCCAAGCTCGCCGGTGCCTGGAACCTGCACCGCGCGACCCGCCACCTGCCGCTCGACCATTTCGTGATGTTCTCCTCGGTGGCGGCGATGCTGGGCTCGAAGGGGCAGGCCAACTACGTGGCCGGCAACCACTTCCTCGACGCCTTGGCACTGCATCGCCGGGCCTTGGGCCTGCCGGCGCTCACCATCAACTGGGGGGCGCTGGGTGAGGCCGGCTTCGTGGCCCGCACCGAGGCCATGGCCCGCTACCTCGAGAGCAGCGGCATCGCGCTCGTCCCGCTCGCCGGATCGCTCGGCGCGCTCGACCGGCTGCTGCGCTGCGACCCCGGCGCCGTGGGCTTCGCCGCGATCGACTGGGACACGCTCGCCAGGGCCGGCGGCGGCTCCGCCTCGCCGCGCTTCGCGCACCTGGTCTCGGCGGTCGAGAGCGGCGGCGGCCGGCTGCGCGCGGACCTGCTCGCCGCCCCGGCCGAGCGGCGCGCCGCGATGGTCGCCCGCTTCCTGCGCCAGCAGATCGTCAAGGTGCTGCGCGTGGAGGAGGCGCGCCTCGAGGCCGAGCGGCCGCTCGCCGATGTCGGCCTCGACTCGCTCACCGCCTTCGAGCTCAAGAACCGGATCGAGGGCGAGCTGGCGTTGAGCCTGCCCGTGGCCAAGCTCCTGCAGCAGCCGACGCTCGCCTCGCTCACCGCCGCGGTCCTGGAGCGGCTGGGCGGCGAGGAGGGGCAGGCCGAGACGGCGGCGGAGACGGCGGCCGCGGCACCGGCGGGGACGGGGGCCGAGGCTCCGGCGGCGGTGGACGAGCCCACGCCGTTCTCGGTGCGCCAGGAGCGCCTGCTGCGCCAGCTCGACGCGGCCCCGGAGCTCGGCCCCGAGCTGCGCGACTACATGCTCGCCCACGCGCTCGAGATCCGGCCGCGGCTCGACCTCGAGCGGCTGCGCGCCGCCTTCGAGGCGGTCGTGGCGCGGCACGCGATGCTGCGCGCGAGCTTCCCGCGGGTGGGCGGCAGGCGCACGCTGCGCATCGCCGAGCGGCATCCGCGCGGCCTCGAGACGGTCGATGCGCGCGGGCTCGACGAGGCCGGGCTCGGCGCCGCGCTGCAGGCCGTGGCCGACCAGCCCGACGACCTGGACGAGGGGCCGCTGTTCCGCGTCCTCCTCTTCCGCTGCGCCGACGAGCGCGACGTCGTGCTCCTGCGCGTGCACCACACCGTGATCGACGACTGGTCGGCCAAGCTCGTCATCGCCGAGCTGTTCGAGCGCTATTTCGGCCTGCCGATCGCGGCCGAGGCGGACCCGGCCACGACGCACGCCGACTTCGTGCGCTGGCAGCGGGCGCTCTTGGCGAGCCCCGAGGGGGCCCGGCACCGGGCGTTCTGGGAGGAGCGGCTGGCCGGCATCGGCGGGCCCTTGCCGCTGCCCTGGGACCGGCCGCGGCGGCCCGGGCCGATCCGCGCTGCGGGCGCGCTCGAGCTCGTGCTCGACGAGGCGCTCACGGCGCGCGTGCACGAGCTCGCCCGTGCCACCTCCACGACCGCGCACGCCGTCCTCCACGCCGGCTTCGACGCCTTGCTGTTCGGGCTCACCGGCGAGACCGACCTGCCGGTCGACGCGGTCGCCTTCGGCCGGACCCGGCGCGAGTTCGAGCGGGTCGTCGGCTGGCTCTCCAACCGCATCACGGTGCGCACCCGGGTCGAGCCGGCGCGGCCCTTCGCCGAGCTCGTGAAAGCGGTGGCACGCAACCTCGCCCTGGCACTCGAGCACCAGGACTGGCCGGCGGCGCTCACCGCCGAGGCGCTCGCCACACCCGGCCGGCCGACCCGGCTCGGCCAGGTCGACTTCTACATGCGCCGCGCCGAGCAGTTCGACATGCGCGGCTTCGGCGGGCTCCTGAACGGCGTCGGCCCGGCCCGGCTCGCCTTCGGCAGCCACGAGATCGCGGTCCGGCCGGTGGCCGCGCGCGGCATCTGGGGCGATCTCGACCTCGGAGAGGCGGAGGCCCAGGGGCGCATCTTCTTCGACGTGCGCTACAACGCCGACGCCTTCGAGCGCGCCACGGTCGAGGGGATCCTGGAGCGCTACCGGCGCCTGCTCGAGCGGGCGGTCGCGGCGCCGGAGCGCCCGGTGGCCGAGCTCGCCCACCTCGAGCCGGCCGGGAGCGAGGCGCCGGTCGCGGTCCGGGTCGCGGCCCGGGTCGCGGGCGCGGAGGACCTGCCGCTCTCGGCGGCCGAGACGATGCTGCTCGAGCGGATCGACCGGCTGCCCGTGCGCGATGCCTGGACGCGGCACTTCGAGTACGCCTACGCGCTCGCGGTGCGTCCGCCGCTCGATCCGGGCCGGCTCGAGGCGGCGCTCGCCGCCACCCTCGCGCGCCACGACGCCTTGCGCACGGTCTACCCGCGCGAGGCCGGCCGGCGGGTGCCGCGGGTGCTGGACCGGCACCCGGGCGGGCTCGGGCTGGTCGATCTGCGCGGCCGGC
>JBBIIE010000265.1:0-4488 GCA_037446605.1 Geminicoccaceae bacterium
CAGCGCGGCCGTCGGGGCCGGCCCGTCGGCGGCGGGCGGCAGGCGGTGGAGGGCGATGCGCGCGGCGCCGGCCTCGCGGATCTCGACCCGCCCGGCGAGGAGCGCGCCGGGTGCCAGATCGAGCCGCGCCTCGTCGACCTCGAGCCAGGTGCCCTCGGCATCGGCCAGCCGCAGCCGCTCGAGGCGGACGGCGAAGGGGAGGAGGCCCGAGAGCCCCTTGACCTCGGCGCCACCGCGGTCGCCCGCGAGCTGGCGCTCCAGCATGTTCTCGAGGGTGGACTTGGCGAAGCCCGTCTGGACGAAGCCGAACGCGGCCGCGAGCAGGGTGACGAGCACGAGGCCGGAGACGGCGAGGACGCGGAGCAGGCGGGCGAGCATGGGCTGGGGTCCACGGGCGAGGTCGGCGCTGGACAATCTACCCCTCGGCCGCGCCCGCGGCGAGGAGGCGCCGAGCCCGATCGTGCGCCTGGGTCCCGAGCCGCTCCCGGACCTCGCTCTCGCCCGGACCCCTCGGGCGCGGCAACCGGCGCTGCGCGTCCATCCCCTCGCCCGGAATCGCCACGACCCGACCGGGCCCGGGGTGACCGGGGGATCGCGGGAGCTCCTCGGTGACGGAGGTCGTCCCGACGTCCCTGCGCGGGACGATCGGCGAGGTGCGCCCTCATGCTCCGGGCGGTCCTCGACAGGTGACCCCACCGGCGCGATCGTGGACGCCCGCAGATGGGCCACCGCCATCGAGTGCACGAAGCCGACGCCAGGGTCCAGCGGCTCGTCGGCCGACGAGGTCGACCGGAGCGCTCGGATCGCGCTCGCGTCCCTTGATGTTTTGGCTTAAAGTGTTACCTCTTGCGTAACGAAAACGAGATGGGTCGGTGGACATAGCCTTCCGGCCGCGCAAGCTCGGGAGGTGCTTCAACTCGGCCGACGCGCTCCGGAGGACATATGGTCCACGGATGGCCAAAGCCATCATGAATCGCCTCGCCGTCCTGCAGGCGGCCCGCAGCCTGGCCCTGGTGCCGACGACGCCGCCGGAGCGGCGGCATCAGCTCCGAGGAGATCGGGACGAGCAGTTCGCCGTCGATCTCGTCCACCCCTACCGGCTCGTTTTCGAAGCCGACCACGACCCGCTCCCCCGCAAGGAGGATGGAGGGATCGACGTCGAACGGGTGAGCGCGATCACGATCATCGACGTGATCGACTATCACTGACGGAGCGGAGAGACATGACGAGGACGATCGATCGGTTTCGGCCGGACTACGCGGTTCCGCCGGGATGGGTCCTCGAGGAGCGGCTCGAGGTGCAGGGGTTCTCGCATGCCGAGTTCGCCCGGCGGTGCGGCCGGTCTGCGAAGCTGATCAGCGAGATCGTCGCCGGAAAGGCGCCCCTGGAGCCGGAGACGGCGCTTCAGTTCGAGAAGGTGCTCGGCGTGGATGCGAGCATCTGGCTCGGCATCGAGGCGCACTACCGGCTCCACCGTGCGAGGGAGACGGAAGCGGCCGACGCGGCCGGTTGCGGCGCATGGGTGAAGGCATTCCCGGTTCGCGAACTCGTGAAGCGCGGGATCATCCCCCGACCGAAGTCCGACGCGGATGCCGTCCCCGAGCTCTTGAAGTTCTTTCGCGTCGGCTCGGTTGCGGCCTGGGGTCTCAAATATGGCGCGGCGAACGTGGCCTATCGGCATTCGCCGAGCTTCAGGAGCGACGAGGCCGCTTTGGCCACTTGGCTTCGTCTCGGGGAGATCGAGGCGGAGGGGCAGGCGTGCGCCGACTACGACGAGACGAACTTCAAGCACGCACTGAGAGAGATCCGTGGGTTGACCCGGATGCCTCTCGAAGAGGCGCTGCCCCGCTGGCGGCAGCTCTGCAACCAGTCGGGTGTCGCCTTGGCCTTGGTGGAGCCGTTGCCGAAGACGGCCTTGAGTGGTGCGGCATGGTGGCTCTCACCGAGGAAGGCCGTGATCCAGCTGAGTGCGCGGCACAAGTCCGACGACCACCTGTGGTTCAGCTTCTTCCACGAGGCGGCACATCTTCTGCTCCACAGCAAGAAGAATGTCTTCATCGACGACACGAGCGACGAAGGAACCAAGCTCGAGGACGAGGCCGATGCATGGGCATCGAACATGCTCGTGCCGCGGGGTCGCTGGCAGCGCTTCGTGGAACGGCGGCCGCGCGGCAAGCGCGAGATCCAGGCCTTCGCGGCCGAGCAGGGAATTGCCCCGGGGATAATCGTAGGCATGCTTCAGCACGCTGGACTTGTGCCTTGGACGCATATGAATGATCTGAAGGTTCGCTATCGATGGCAGGACAACTGAACTATGGTAACGGCGGGAAGGAGCTACACGGCTGACGCCCGACGTCCGAGGATGTTGGGGTCGATCGAGCGGCTCGGCGTCGTTGACCGGGTGTGTCGGCGGCCGGACGAAGTCGCGCCGTTCCGCGGCGCAAGCGAGGCGACGCGCCGGGGCTCCGGGCGGCCGTAGTGCGCTGGTCCGCGCCGTGAAGGTGGTCGGCAAGGAGGACTCGCCCGTCCCCTTCTCGCCCACCGCCTCGACCCTGAGCCCGCCCATCTCGGGCAATGCGGTCCGCGCCTCCTGGACCGATCTCGCCCAGCCCTCCGCCCCGAACTCGGAGCATGCGCGTGGTCGAACGGGCGAGATCGTATCCGGTCAGAACGCCTGGCCCAGGCTCAGATAGAGCTGGAACGGGTCGTCGACGTCCTGGCGGTCGAGCGGGATGCCGACATCCAGGCGGAGCGGGCCCACCGGCGTGGCGTAGCGCAGGCCGAGGCCGGCGCCCCAGCGCAGCCCCGCGGCCGGGTCGGGCAGGCTCTCGGGGTAGGCGCCGCCGGTGTCGAGGAAGCCCACGATCCCGATGGTCTCGGTGATCGAGAGCCGGAGTTCGGTCGACAGCTCGACGAAGGAGCGGCCGCCGACCGGATCGTCGTGCCGGTCGAGCGGGCCCGCCTTCTGGAACGGCACGCCGCGCACCGAGCCGCCGCCGCCGGCGTAGAAGCGCTCGTCGGCGGGCACCGAATCGCGCGCCGCACCGGTGATCGCACCGACCGCCGAGCGGCCGGCGAGCACCAGCCGCGGGCTGTTCCGGACCGGCAGATAGGCGGTCGCCACGAGCCGGCCCTTGAGGAAGCGGGTGCCGGCGCCGAGCGTGTCGGCATAGGGCGCGAGCTCGACCACGACACGGCCGCCGCGGCTCGGGTCGAACAGGTTGTCGGAGGCATCGAGGGACAGCCGGCCGGGTGCGGAGAGGAGCCCGAAGCGCTCCTCGTCGCCGCGGTCCTCGATGTCGGCGAAGCGGTAGGCGAGGCCGAGCGAGCCCACGAGCCCGCGCGCCAGCCGCCGCTCGATGCCGCCCGAGACCCTGGCCGAGCGGGCATCGTAGGCATCGAGCCGCTCGGCGAGCAGGGCGCCGCTCGCGAGCAGGCTCTGCCCGCGGGCGCCGACCTCGGGCTTGCGGAACTGCGCCTCGGCGCTCTGGCGGACGGGCGAGGCGGCGAGGTCGCTGCGCAGCCGCTCGCCGGCGCCGAGCAGGTTGCGGTGCTCCCAGAAGGCGCGGATGTTCGGGCCCTCGTCGGTGAGGTAGCCGACCCCGCCGCCGATGCTGCGGTGGCGGCGCTGCACGACCCGGTAGGTCACCGGCAGCCGCCCCGTGGCATCGGGCGCCTCCGCCACGACCAGCCGCACCGCCGAGAACAGCCCGGTCTCACCCAGCGCGTCGCGGCCGCGCTCGAGCTCGTCGAGATCGAACCGGCTGCCCTCGCGCGCGGTGAGCAGACGGGCCAGATAGCGCTCGGAGATGCCGTCCGCCCCCTCGAATCCGATCGGTCCGAGCCGGAAGGCGGGGCCCGGCTCCAGCCGCAGCGTCACGTCCATGCTCTGCCGGTCGTGGTCGACCACCACCTCGCGCGGGGCGGCGCGGGCGAAGGCGTGGCCGCTGCGCTGCGCCTCGCGCACGAGGGCGGCCTCGGCATCGAGGACGAGCTGGGCGATCGCCGGTGCGCCGCGTTCGAGCCCGAGCCTGCTCGGTGTGGGCGGCGTGAAGCCGTGCGCTTCGCCCGCGATCTCCACGGTCCGCCGCTCGAAGCGGTAGCGCGGCCCGGGCTCGACCGTGAAGCGCACGAGCGCGCGCGGCTCGGCCGGCGACGAGGCACCCGGCGCATCCGGACGATCCGGCCGAAGATCCGGCGGACGATCCGGCGGCCGCTCCTGCGGGGCCGGCGGCTCGACCGCCACCCGGGCCGAGCCGCGATAGTAGCCGAGCCCGCGCAGGGCGGCTTCCAGGGCGGGCAGGTCGCGCTCCGCCCGCCGGGCGAGCTGGAGCTCGTCGGCCGGCGGCCGGGCGGCGAGCTGGACGGCGCTCGAGGCGGCGCGCAGCGCGGTCTCGAGCTCGGCATCGAGCGGCCCCTCGAGGCGCACCTCGTAGGGCAGCCGCGGCCCCGGCTCCTCGCCGTCGAGCAGGGATCCCGGCAGCTCGC
>JBBIIE010000266.1:0-4427 GCA_037446605.1 Geminicoccaceae bacterium
GGAGCGCGGCCCCCGGCGAGGCCACCGCCGCCGGGGGCTCGGGCGGGATTGCGATCCGCCCGTCCCCGGGTCGTCGCGGTCGCGCCGACGAGCCCGGAGCACCGGGCACGGATCGGCGAGCATCGCGGCCGCTCGGCGGGTCCCGCGCGATCGCGTGGAAGAGCCTCGGCGCGGACGATCGGCCCCGGCCCGCCCGCGGCTCCAGCCCTCGCGACGCCCGCACGAGGCGCCCGCACCCGGCCACCGTCGAACCGCATTCGGAAGTGGAAGACCCGAGGGCCGTTGCTCCCGTCCACGCCGCGGCGTGCGGCTCCGGCCCGGTCCAAATGCGGCGCGGCGGGAGGCGGTTGCGGCGAGCTCGCCCGCGCTCCTGCCTGGGTCTCGGCCCGGCGGGCGAAAGTCGCCGCGGCGAGCGTGCCGCCGCCCCCGGCCCGCCGGCACGGTCCGCTGCGGCGCGCCTTTTGCCCCGGCCGCCGCAGCGCGCCCCGGCCGTGAGCGGGACCGGGTCGTTCGACCCGGGTCCGGATGACTTGGAAGGAGGTCACGACTCTTTCGATGCGCGGGATCTCCTCGGAGCCAGGCGATGGTGGATGACGACGACGCTCTCGCGTCCCTCCCATGGCCGGGGCGGGCGGCGAAGCCGGGCCAGGCGGTGTTGCCGGCCCGCGAGCGCGGGTCATCGCCCTGATCTTGCCGGCGCGCGTGCCGCGGAAGAGGCGGCGCAGGCGCGAGGCGCGGAAGGCGAGCGAGCTGGTGCGGTGCCTCGGCTGAGCCTGGCGGTGATGGCCGTCGCTCGGCTGCCGACGGGGGCCGAGCGCGCGGGTGCCGTGCCGCCGTCGGCGTGCGTGGTGGCGGCGGGGCGGATGTTCGAGCACGCCGTCGCGGTGGTCGGGGCGCGGGGCGAGCCCGCGGCGGCGCTGCGGGCGGAGCTCGCGCGGCCCGAGGAGCGGGCGCGGCTCGTGGGCGAGTTCGCGGCGCGGCTGGGCGAGGAGGCAGTGGTGGCCGGGCCGATGATGCCGTTCCTGTCGGCGGCAGCGACGGTGAAGTCGCGGTCGGGCATTCCGAGCCATGCCCGTCGTGCGCTGCTCGTCCCGGTCCGTCCGTTGGCGGGGTCGTGGGGCGGTTCTCGGTTGCCGGGCAAGCCGTTGGTGTCGGAATGGGCTGGCATGGGCCGATCGGCGAAGGCCGGAAGGGACGGGCCGAAGGCTGCGCTCGAACATCGGCGCTCCCTGGTCGGTCGAGGCCGGGGCGGGCGGGTTCGACGGCTCGTGGATGCTGGCTCGACGCGGGTTCGAGGGCGGCAGCCCGGCGACGGCCGCCCGGGAACCCGCGTGGCGGGCCTGCGGCGGACGACGAGGATGCGACCGCAGAAACGCCCCCGACCCCTCGCTGGACGATCCGTTCCCTCGTTGACGACCTTTCTCTTCCCGCGACCGTTGTCCGGACGGTTCACACCGGCCGGGTGCCGGCCGCGCGCGGCGGTCGGCGGCGCGCGGGTCCGCTGGCCCCCGGCTCGTGGCGGCGGCCCGGGTGAAGCTCGTCCCGCCGCCATCCGGCCTCGCGGCGGTCGCGGCGGCGCGCCGGCCGGTGCCGGTTCCGTCCGCCGCGGACCGGGCGAGCGTCGCGACGGGCCCCGGCGCCACGACCGCCCTCGCCTGCGGCCGGCGCGGGTCAGATCCGGTAGACCTCACGGGCGGTGCCGCGCCAGAAGCGCTCGCGCTCGGGCTGGCTCGCCGCGGCCAGGAACTCGTCCAGGATCGCCACCCAGGTCGGGTAGAGATGGGTGCGGGCGCTCACCGGCCAGTCGCTGCCGTAGAGCGTGCGCTCGGCACCGAAGCACGCGAAGGCGTGCTCGAGCCAGGGGCGGAGCCCGGCCCGGCTCCAGCCGTCCGGGTCGGCCTCGGTGATCAGCCCGGAGATCTTGCACACGAGGTTCGGGCAGCGGGCGGCCGCCGCGAGCTCGCTCCTCCAGGGCTCGAACGCGCCCGTCGCGACCGGCGGCTTGCCCAGATGGTCGAGCACGAAGCGGACCTCGGGGCAGCGCCGCACCAGCTCGGTCGCGGGACCGAGCTGGCCGCGCCCGGCGCGCAGGCAGAGCTCGACCACGAGGCCGCGCGCGCCCGCCCGCCGCACCCCCTCGACGAAGCCCGGCTCCAGGCAGAAGGCCGGATCGGGCTCGTCCTGGATCAGCCGGCGGATGCCGCGCAGCGCCGGCAGCGCCTGCAGCGCGTCGAGTTCGGCCTCGACCGCGGCACCCCGCTCGAGCGGCGCGTGTGCGACGATCGCCGCCACCCGCGGGTCGCGGTCGGCGAGCGCCTGGATGCGGCGCGCCTCCTCGCGATGCCGGCCGGCGTCGACCGCGACCTCGACGAACACCAGCCGCTCGATCGCCACGGCACCCGCGGCATCGTCGAGCTCGGCCGGCCCGTGCGGGCGGTCGAGCACCGGGTCGCCGCGCATCCAGCCATAGGGCAGCGCGCCCGGATCGTAGAGGTGGACGTGGGCATCGATCACCGGCTGGTCCGGCATCCGTTCCCCCGAGCGGCCACACGCCGCGGCATCCCCGCCCCGGGGCCTCCCCGGGCCCCGCCCCGGCGGCGCCCACGGCCTTCCGTCGGGCGCCGCGGCGCGGCTCCCGATCGCGCCGGTGCCTCGGTCCCGGCCGCCGTCCCGGCCACCGCCCGGCCCGCCGCGGCTCAGCCGGCGGCGCGCACGATCAGCTCGAGCTGCGGCTCGTAGTACAGGGTCACGCCGTTCTCGAAGGTCACGTAGGCGAAGCCCGTGACGTCCTCGCCGGCGGCCGTGACGTGGTGCGGCGCCTGGCCGCGCGCCAGCTCGGCGGCGTCGGTCACGAGCGCCAGCCGGCGCAGGTTGGAATCGTTGAACAGCACGATCTCGCCGTTGCCGTCGTGGACGAGGTCGGAGAGCGCCAGCGTGACCGTCTCGTCCCCCGGGTCGGCGAGCAGGCCCTCGAGGGTGGCCGCCTCGGCGAGCGGCCAGTCGGCCGGCGCCGTCTCCGGGGCCCTGCCCGATGGGTCGTTCCGACCCGCCTTCGCTGCATCGCTCACCATGGTCGCACCCGCTGCCGCATCATCCGCTCGCGGCCCGCGCCCGGAGCCGCCCCGACGCGCCCCCCGAACCGGCGACGCGCCGTCCGCGTCTCCGTCTATGCCCGACTAACCTTACCACTTGGTTAACACAAGCGAGCGGCCGCACGGGACGGTCGTGCCGGGGCCGCAAACGATCGCGCACGGTACCGCCTTATGCGCCCGGCCGGGCACCCGCCTCATCGCCCGACCCGCTCGATCAACCAGGCCGGATGCGCGAAGGCGGCGCGGTGGATCTCCGGCGTGTAGTGGCGCAGCCCCGCCGGCACGCCGCGCGCCGCCAGCACCGGCGGCTCGACCCGGCGGTGCGCCGGCGCGTCGGAGGCCCAGCCCAGCGCCATGTTGGCGCCGATGTAGGTCGGCACCGGCGCGAAGAAGTAGGTGACGTCGGCGAACCCGGCCTGACGCTGGCGCTCCTGGGTGAAGACGAGTTCGTCCGGGTAGATCGCCGGGTTGCCGCACTGCGTGACCATGATCCCGCCGGGTCGCAGCAGGGCGCGGCAGGCGCGGTAGAACTCGGCGGTGAACAGCACCTCGCCCGGGCCGCGCGGGTCGGTCGAATCGACCACGATCACGTCGAACCGGTCGGTGCTCTCGCGCACGAAGGCCGCCCCGTCGGCGATCACGATGCGGGCGCGCGGATCGTCGTAGGCGCCGGCCGAGACCGTGGGCAGGAAGCGCCGGCAGAACTCGATGACGCCGGCGTCGATCTCGACCTGGGTGATCCGCGCGATGCCCGGGTGGCGGCAGGCCTCGCGCAGGCAGCCGCCGTCGCCGCCGCCGATGATCAGCAGCTCCTGCACGCGACCGTGCGCGAGCACCGCCGGGTGGATCATCATCTCGTGGTAGATGAACTCGTCGGCGGTGGTGACCTGGACCACGCCGTCGAGCGCCAGCACCCGGCCCCAGCTCCAGGACTCGAACACGATCAGGTCCTGCAGCGCGGTCTTCTCGTGGAAGAGGACCTCCTTGACCCGGATCCTCTGCGCCCAGTTGGGCCAGAGCGTCTCCTCGAACCACTCCATCGGCCGCGTCCCCGGCGACTGCCCCGGCCTCCGCCCCTAGCAAAGCCACCGGCCGGCGTCGAGGCGGGGCGGTGGACGGGCGGGCGGCGTGAAAAAAAGCCGGGGCGGCGAGCCGCCCCGGCGATCGGTCACTATGCCTCCGCGACCGCACCTTGCGGCCGGTCGCGAACGCGCGCACCCCCTTCCTGCCACGGCCGTGGGAGCGGACCGTGACCGGCCCTCCCCGAAAGCGGGTGACAGACGTGAAAGTTCCGTGAATAATGAAACGCGAACCTGCAGCCGGAAACACCACTGC
>JBBIIE010000267.1:0-4420 GCA_037446605.1 Geminicoccaceae bacterium
GGCCGCCCGCGACGCCGCCACCACCCTCGCCCGCCGCTCCGCCGGCGAGCAACCCGCCGGCGAGCGGGCCGCGGCCGAAGCCCCGGCGGAGGAGGCGACACGCGACTCCCGAGCCGAGCCGACCCAGTCGGGGGCCGGGGCTCAGCGCGCGCCCGGGTCGACCGCGTAGCGCTCGACCGGGGGCGGCGGGCCGATCAGCCCGCGGTCGTGCAGGAAGGCGGCGAAGCGGGCGTAGCGGCCGGTATCGAGCGCCGCGGGGGCGTGCGCGAAGCGCGGCAGGGTGGCCGCCCAGGCGCGCCGGTTGAGCTCGTCCCGCAGCTCCGCCGCGGTGCCGGAGAAGACCGCCCAGGCCTCCTCGGGCCGGTTGAGGATCCAGAAGGTCGCGCGCTCGACCGCGGCCAGGAAGCGGCGCAGCTCCGGCCGGCCGACCGCGTCGCGGTGCGCCAGGTAGATCAGCTCGTCGTAGGGCGGCACACCCTCCTCCTCGGGGAAGAAGGCGCGCCCCGGCCGGCCCTCGAGCGCGAGCTGGTTCAGCTCGAAGTTGCGGAACGCGCCGATCACCGCCTCGACCTGGCCCGAGAGGAGCGCCGCCGAGAGGGCGAAGTTGACGTTGACCAGCCGCACGTCGGCGAGGCGCAGCCCGGCCTTCCCGAGCATGGCGCCGAGCAGCGCCTCCTCGAAGCCGCCGACCGAATAGCCCACCCGCTTGCCCTTCAGATCGGCGAGCGTGCGGACCGGGCCGGCCTCGAGGAAGACGAGGCTGTTGAGCGGGGTGGCGACGAGGGTCCCGAAGCGGACCAGCGGCAGGCCCTCGTGGACCTGCAGGTGGAGCTGCGGCTGGTAGCCGATCGCGATGTCGGCTTTGCCCGCGGCCACGAGCTTGGGCGGGTCGTTGGGGTCGGCCGGGGCCACGAGCTCGACCTCGAGCCCCTCGGCCGCGAAGAAGCCCTTCTCGCGGGCGATCACCAAGGGCCCGTGGTCGGGGTTGACGAACCAGTCGAGCAGCACGGTCAGCCGCTCGGCGGCGGCCGCCGGCGTGGCGAGCAGGAGGAGGAGGGCGAGCAGGGTCGCGAGGCGACGCATGGGGATGTCCGCTCTCAGCCGGGGTGGAGGGTCTCGGAGGGCCAGAACACCGCCCGCCGCAGCAGCCGGTCGACCAGGTGCCAGAGCAGGAGGGCCATCAGGCACAGCACGAGGAGGGCGGCGAACAGGAGGTCGGTCTGCATGCGCGCATTGGCGTGCAGCATCAGGTAGCCGAGGCCGGCCGAGCTCCCGACCCACTCACCGACCACCGCCCCGATCGGCGCCACCGCCGCCGCCACCCGCAGCCCCGAGGCGAGCGCGGGGAGTGCGGCCGGCACGCGCAGCCGCCAGAGCCGCGCCCAGGGCCGGGCGTCCATGACCTGGGCGAGCTCCAGCCAGCCGGGCGGGGTGCGGCGCAGCCCGTCGTGGAAGGCGGCGGCCACGGGGAAGAAGATGATCAGCACGGCCATGGCCACCTTGGAGGGCAGCCCGTAGCCGAGCCAGAGGACCAGCAGGGGTGCGAGCGCGAAGACCGGCAGTGCCTGGCTCGCCACGAGCACGGGCATGAGCCAGGCCTTGGCCCGGGCCGAGGCGGCGAGGAGGAGCGCGGCCGCGGCGCCGAGCACGCTGCCGAGGGCGAGGCCCAGGAGGATCTCGAGCGCGGTCGTGGCGGCGTGCGCCAGGATCAGGTCGAGCCGGGCCCAGAGCGTGGCGGCGACGCGGAGCGGGTCGGGCAGGATGAAGGGCGGGGCGGCGGTCGCCCAGCAGACCGCCTGCCAGAGGAGGAGGAGGCTCGCCGCCACGACCAGCGGGCGCAGCCGGTCGAGCCTCATGCCGCCTCCTCGAGCGGCGCGGAGGGCGCGCCCGCGAGCTCCTCGAGGAGACGGGCTTCGAGGGCGAGCAGGGCCGGATCGGCGGTCCTGGGCGGGGTTCCGGGCGGGCGGAGCGGTGGGCCGAGCCGGGCCGGCTGGCCGCTCATGACGCGCAGCTCGTGGCCGAGGCGAAGGGCCTCGAGCGGGCCGTGGGTGACGAGCAGCACGGTGCGCCCGGCCAGGAGTTGGGCCGCCTCGTCCTGCAGGCGGTGGCGGGTGATCGCATCGAGCGCCGAGAAGGGCTCGTCCATGAGCACGATCGGCCGGTCCTCGACGAGTGTGCGGGCGAGGGCGGCGCGCTGGCGCATCCCGCCCGAGAGGGTGTGGGGGAGGGCGCGGGCGGCCTCGCCGAGCCCGACCCGGGCGAGCAGGTGGCGGGCGCGCTCGCGCCGCTCGGCCAGGACCGGGCGGGGAGCGCCGCGCAGCCGGAAGCCCAGGAGGAGGTTCTCCTCGACCGTGAGCCAGGGCAGGAGCAGATCGGCCTGCGCCATCCAGGCGATCCGGCCGTCGAGCGGCAGGCCGTCCGCGGCGCTGCGCCGCGCCCCGGGCAGGAGGCCGGCCAGGAGCCGCAGGAGGCTGCTCTTGCCCACGCCCGAGGGGCCGAGCAGGCAGGTGGTGCGCCCGCCCGGCACCTCGAGGGTGAGGTCCTCGACCAGCGTGCGGCCCTCGAAGGCCAGCCGGTCGACCTCGAGGCGCAGCCCGGGCGCCGCCACCGCCTCAGCCGGCCGCATCGAGGCCCATCTGCCAGAAGGCCACCTCGAGCAGGGTGGCGCGGGCGAAGGTGGCGGCGAGGCCCGGCCAGCGCGGGCTGGCCTCGGCCGGCGCACCGATCCGCGCGGCGGCGACCCGCTCGAGCTGGGCCGCGGCGGCGCGGGCGACCTCGGCGTAGGCCGGGCCGGCATAGGTCTCGATCCAGGCCCGGTAGGGGTTGCCGTCGAGGCGGGTGGCGGGGTCGGCGGCGAGCCGGGCGCCGATCTCGCCATAGCCCACCACGCAGGGGGCGAGCGCCACGAGGAGGTCCAACAGATCGCCCGCGAGCCCGCGCTCCAGGACGAAGCTCGCATAGGCCGTCGTGGCCGGGTGCTCGGGGGCGCGGGCGAGCTCGGCCTCCTCGAGCCCGAAGCCCCGGCAATAGGCGACGTGCAGCTTCAGCTCCTCGTCGATCAGGGCGTGCACGGTGGCCGCACAGGCGCGGATCTCGGCCGGATCCTCCGCCTTGACCGCGGCCAGCGCCCAGGCGCGGGCGAAGTGGACGAGGAAGCGGTAGTCCTGGACCAGATAGGCGCGGAAGGCGGGCTCGGGCAGCGTGCCGGCCTGGAGCCCGGCCACGAAGGGGTGCTCGGTGTAGGCCCGCCAGGAGGCCGGATCGGCCGCGATCAGCCGGGCGGCGAGCGAGCCCGGCTCGACCAGGTGGGGGAGGGCCGGGGTCACGGCCGCGCCTCAGCCGACCCGGCCACGGGCCGCGAGGTAGGCCGCCCAGCCGACCTGCGACCAGGGGGCGAGGCGGCGGCGGGCGGCCTCGTAGGACTCGACGATCCGCCGCTCGAGCGGCCCCTTGGCGGCGAGCTCGGCCAACAGATCGCGGCCGATCGCCCGCGCCCGCTCGACGATCTCGGCGGGCCAGGGGGCGAGCCTCGTGCCGTGCTCCTCGACCAGGACGGCCAGGCCCTGGGCGTTGCGCGTCTCGTAGTCGGCGAGCGCGCTCTGCGTCTCGGCCTCGCAGGCCGCCCGGACGATCGCCCGCAGGTCCTCCGGCAGCGCCTCGAAGGCCTTGCGGGCGATCAGGAGCTCGGCCGTGCCGTTCGGCTTGGTGAAGCCCGGATAGTAGTAGTGGCGGGCCACCTGGTGCAGGCCCTGGGCACGGTCGGAGGCCGGGCCCAACAGCTCGACCGCGTCGATCGTCCCGCCCTGCAGCGCCGGGAAGACGTCCGGGATGCCCAGCGCCACGGGCGTGGCGCCGAGCCGCCGGAAGACCTCGCCGGAGAGCCCGACGGCGCGGATCTTGAGGCCCGCCAGATCGGCCAGCCCGTGCAGCTCGGCGCGGAACCAGCCGCCCATGTTGACGCCCGAGTTCCCGGCCATGAAGGCCAAGAGGCCGAAGGGCGCGTAGAGCTCGTCCCAGAGCGCCTGGCCGCCGCCCTGCTCGATCCAGGCGACGTGCTCGCTCGGGGTGAGCCCGAACGGCACGGTCGTGAACAGTGCCGCGGCCGGCGCCTTGCCCACCCAGTAGAGCGAGGCGGTGTGGCCGCACTCGGCGAGCCCGGAGGCGACCGCGTCCAGGACCTGGAGGGCCGGCACGAGCTCGCCCGCCGCGTGGAGCTGGACCTCGAGCCGCCCGCCCGAGAGCCGGCCGATCCGCTCGGCCAGGCGCTGCGCGTTGGTGCCCGGCCCGGGCAGGCCGCGCGGCCAGGAGGTCACCATCCGCCAGCGCGCGGGGCTGGATTACCGCGAATACGCCGAGGTCAGGGTGCATGACGACTGGCAGGCCGCCGAGGCCGCGCTGGCGGGGCGCACCGTCCATGCCA
>JBBIIE010000268.1:0-4382 GCA_037446605.1 Geminicoccaceae bacterium
CGCGACCGGCGGCGCGGGATCGTCGGGATCAACATCGGCGTCAACCGCGACAGCGCCGACCCGATCGCCGACTATCTCGAAGGCGTCCGGCGGCTCGGTCCGCTCGCCGACTATCTCGTCGTCAACGTCTCCTCGCCCAACACGCCGGGCCTCCGGGACTGGCAGCGGCCGGAGCGGCTCGCGCCCCTGCTGGGCGCCCTGGTCGCGGCGCGGGACGCATCGGCCGACGCGCGCCCGCCGCTCCTCCTCAAGCTCGCCCCGGACCTCGACGCGGCGCAGGCGGCGGCGATCGTCGAGGTCGCGGTCGACTGCCGGATCGAGGGCCTCATCGTCGCCAACACCACGACCGCGCGGCCGGGAGGGCTCCGCTCGCCCCACCGGCGGGAGGCGGGTGGGCTCAGCGGGGCGCCGCTGTTCGAGCCCTCGACCCGCCTGCTGCGCGAGGTCGCGGTCCGGGCCCGCGGCCGGCTCGCCCTCGTGGGGGTGGGTGGCATCGACTCGGCCGAGCGCGCCTACGCCAAGATCCGGGCCGGAGCGTCGGCGGTCCAGCTCTATACGGGGCTCGTCTACGAGGGCCCGGGCCTCGTGCGGCGGATCCTGGACGGGCTCGAGCGGCTGTTGGATCGCGACCGGCTCGAGCGGCTCGCCGATGCGGTCGGGCGCGACCTCGTGGACCGAGCCGGTTGACAGCGCGGGTCGCGGCGGGCAAGCGGGGCGCACGTGGCGATTTGGGCCGGCCGGCTTGCGGGCCACGTAAAAGAAGCCGCTAAAAGGTCGGATCGCCGCGTGCGGTGCCGACCGCCGGCCGCCGCGGCGGGGAAGGGCCATGAGCGACAGCTGGCGGATGCGGACCCGGCTCGTCCACGGCGGTGCCGCGCGCTCGGCCTTCGGCGAGACCTCCGAGGCCATCTTCGCGACCTCGGGCTTCGTCTATGCGAGCGCCGAGGAGGCCGAGGCGCGGGTCGCCGACCGCGCCCCGGGCTACCAGTACAGCCGGATCGCCAACCCCACCGTGCGCATGCTCGAGGAGCGCTTCGCCGCCCTCGAGGGGGCCGAGGATTGCGCGGCGGTGGCGACCGGCATGGCCGCGGTCCACGCCGCGCTCTTCTGTCAGCTGAAGGCGGGGGCACGGGTCGTCGCCTCCGCCCCGCTGTTCGGCGCCTGCCAGTGGATCGTGACCGACCACCTGCCGCGCTTCGGGGTCGAGAGCGAGCTCGTGCCGGCGGCCGATCCCGAGGCCTGGCGGCGGGCACTCTCCCGACCGGCCGATCTCGTGCTCGTCGAGACCCCGGCCAACCCCACGCTCGAGCTCGTCGATCTGGCCGCGGTGGCGGGCCTCGCGAAGGCCGCCGGCGCGCGGCTCGTGGTCGACAACGCCTTCGCCACCCCCTGGCTGCAGCGGCCGCTCGAGCTCGGCGCCGATCTGGCCGTCTACTCAGCGACCAAGCTCGTCGACGGCCAGGGGCGATGTCTGGGCGGGCTCCTGGCCGGCTCGGCCGCCTTCCTCAAGGACACGCTCCGGCCCTATCTGCGCAACACCGGCCCCACGCTCTCGCCCTTCAACGCCTGGGTGCTGCTCAAGGGGCTCGAGACGCTCGGCCTTCGGGTCGAGGCGCAGCAGGCGACCGCGCGCCGGCTCGCCGAGTGGCTGGACGGTCACCCGGGCGTGCGCGCGGTCCGCTATCCGGGCCTCGCGTCGCACCCGCAGGCCGAGCTGGCGCGGCGCCAGATGAGGGGGCCCGGGACCATGATCGCGCTCTGCGTCGGCGGCGGGCGGGCGCGCGCCTTCGCCGTGCTGAACCGGTTGCGGCTCGTCAAGATCTCCAACAATCTGGGCGACACGCGCTCGCTCGCCACGCACCCGGCGACCACCACGCACGCCCGGGTCCCGGCCGAGCTGCGCGAGCGGCTCGGGGTGAGCGAGGACCTGATCCGACTCTCGGTCGGGCTGGAGGACGCGGAGGATCTGTTGGCCGATCTCGACCGGGCGCTCGCGGCGTGAGCGGGCTCGATCCGGCGGCGCTCCGGGCCTGGGTCGGGCGCGAGGAGCGGCGCACCGACACGCTCGCCCCCTGGCCGGCCGCGGCGCTCACCGCCGCCCTCGACCGCGACGACCCGCCCGGCCCGGGCGAGCCGCTGCCGCCGTTCTGGCACCATCTCTACTTCCTGCCCGTGGTGCGCGCCTCGGCGACCGGGCCCGACGGCCATCCGCGCCGCGGCGACTTCCTGCCGCCGGTACCCCTGCCGCGGCGGATGTGGGCCGGCGGGCGGCTCGCCTGGGAGCGCCCGCTCAGGGTCGGCGAGACGCTGGAGCGGGTCTCGACCGTGCGTGCGGTCGAGCTCAAGCGGGGGCGCAGCGGGCCGCTCGTCTTCGTCCTGGTCGAGCACCGTTTCCTTTCGCCCGACGGTCCGGTGCTGGTCGAGGAGCACGACATCGTCTACCGCGAGCCGCCGCGCGGCGAGGATGGGGGGCCACCGGCCCTGGCGCCGAGCGGGGGGAGCTGGCAGCGCGCCTGGCGGCCCGACCCGGTGCTGCTGTTCCGCTACAGTGCCTTGACCTACAACGGCCACCGCATCCACTACGACCAGCCCTACGTGACCGGGGTCGAGGGCTATCCGGGCCTGATCGTGCACGGGCCGCTGCTGGCCAAGCTCATGCTCGACCTGGTGCGCCGCGAGCGGCCCGGGGCGTTCGTCCGCCGCTTCGACTTCCGCGCCACCGCACCGCTGTTCGCCGACCGCGAGCTGCTCGTGCGCGGCGAGCCGGAGCCCAATGGCGGCTCGGTGCGGCTCTGGATCACCGGGCCCGAGGGCGGCCTCGCGATGCGCGGGACCGTGGCGCTCGGCTGATCGCCCCGGCCGGTCGGGACGGCCCCGCCTACTCGGCGGCGCGGGCGCGCGGCAGTGCCGCGAGCACCCGGTCGAGCGCGGCCCGCAGCCGGCGGCCGATCTCGTCGATCTCCGCCTCGGTCGTGATCAGCGGCGGGGCGAGGCAGAGGCAGCCGGCGAGCGGCCGGGTGATGATCCCCTCCTCGAGCCCGGCCTCGTAGACCGCCTTGGCGAGGCCGCCGACCTCGAGCGTGGCGGCGGGGCCGGTGCGCCCGGCGCCGGGTGGTGCCACCTCGACCGCGCCCATGAGCCCGAAGCGGCGCGTGCCGACCACGAGCGGGTGGTCCCGGAGCGCATCGAGCATCCGGTTCCAGACCGGGATCGTGCGGCGGACGTGGCCGAGCACGTCGCGCTCCTCGAAGATCGCGAGCACCTCCAGGGCGACCGCGGCCGAAACCGCGTGGCCGTGGTGCGTCCCGCCGTGCGCCAGCCAGCCCTTCTCGCGCGAGCCGCGCTCGACCCGCAGGGCCAGCTCCTCGCCGAGCAGGATCGCCGCCAGCGGCATGTAGGCCGAGGTCAGGCCCTTGGACGAGGTCACGGCATCCGGCTCGAGGCCGAGCGCCTGGCTCGCCCACATGTGGCCGGTGCGGCCGAAGCCGGTCACCACCTCGTCGACCAGGAAGCGGACCCCGTGCCGGCGCAGGACCGCCGCGACCTTGGCGAAGTAGCCCTGTGGCGGCGGCACGATGCCGGCCGAGACCGAGCAGGGCTCGGCGATCATCGCCGCCACGGTCTCCGGCCCCGCCGCCCGGATCGCCGCGTCGAGCTCGGCCGCGAGCCGGTCCGTGAAGGCCTCCTCGCTCTCCCCGGGCTCGGCCGCGGCCGGCCAGGCCGGATGGCTCACCAGCACCGACAGGCCCATGGGCAGGGCGAAGCTCTCGTGCAGGTCGGCGCTGCCGCCGAGTGCGGCGGTGAGCACGGTCGAGCCGTGGTAGGAGGCGCGCCGGCTCACGATCCGGCGCCGCTCCGGCTCGCCGGCGAAGCGGTTGCCGTACCAGACGAGCTTGATCAGGTGGTCGTTGGCCTCCGAGCCCGTGACCGAGAGGTAGACGCGGGCGTTGCGGACCGGGGCGATCGCCGCCAGCCGCTCGGACAGCTCGATCACCGCCGGCACGGTGCGGTGGATCGCCGAGGGATACATCGGCAGCGCCCGCATCTGCCGGACCGCGGCCTCGATCAGCCGCTCCTCGCTGAAGCCGAGTGCCACGCAGTAGAAGGTCGAGACCGCCTCGATGTAGTCCTTGCCGTTCTCGTCGACGACGAAGATCCCGCGGCCCTTCTCGAAGACGAGCGGTCGCTCGCTCTTCAACCGGTTGAGCTCGCTGAAGCCGAGCAGCAGATGCTCGGCGCGCCAGTTGGCGGTGCGCAACGTCACGGCCGGCCTCCCCGCCAGTGCCCGGCGCCACGAGGCGCGCGGCGCCGCCGGCGCGCAAGCCCGGCCGGCGCGGGGCTCTCAGCCCTCCGCGCGCAGCTCGGCCTCCCAACCCTGGCGG
>JBBIIE010000269.1:0-4369 GCA_037446605.1 Geminicoccaceae bacterium
AGGCCGCAGTCGGCGGCGGTCATGTTGGCCATGCCGCGCGGCAGGATGGCGATCGGTGGTACGGTCGCGAGCGGCCGCTGCTCGAGCAGCTCGGTGAGCAGCCCCTGTACGGTCCCGTCGCCGCCGTTGACGACGATCAGCGCGGGGGCGAGGCGGGCCAGGTCGCGGGCGATGTCGTGCAGGTGGGTGAGGCCGTCGAAGTCGAGCCGGGTCACCTCGGGGTAGCGGGCGAGCACCGCCTCGAGGTCGGCCATGCCGCGCTTGTTGCGCTCGCTGTGGGCGTTGTTGACGAAGCCGATCGCGGGCATCGTGGGCGGTCCGCCTCAGGCCGGCGCCGGGGGCGCCAGGGGCGTGGCCCCCCGTCCCCGGCGATGCTCGAACAGTCCGGCGAGCAGGAGCAGGCCCGCGGCGAGCGCCAGCGGTGCCGCCCAGGCGGCGAGCGCCGGTGCCAACAGGCCGAGTTCACCCAGCGCCAGGAGCAGGCCGTTGCCGATGACGTAGAGGAAGCCGATGGCGAGGCCCTTGACGAACAGCGCGAGCGTGGCGCCGACGCGGGCGATCCGGCGGACCAGCGCCGACGGCAGGACGACGAGCACGGCCAGGCCCAACAGGCCCGCGATGCGCGCGTGCAGCCAGGTGCGGTGCGCCTCGACGCCACCGACGCCGTAGCCGTCGGCGGCGATCACCCGGACCAGCTCGCGCAGTGAGAGCTCGCGCGGTGAGCGGGCCATCAGCGCCACCTCGTCGAGCTGCACGCGGGCGGCCCAGAGCAGCTCGGCGCGGCGCTCGGGGGGGCTCGACCCGGCTGCACGCCGGGTCACCTGGCGCAGGAGCCAGCCGTCCGGACCGGGCTCGGCCGAGACCGCCTCGATCTGCTCGAGCAGCCGGCCGTCGGCATCCAGGCGGAGGATCAGGAGGTCGCGCGGGCTCCGCGCCGCAGCGGCATCGGCCGGCAGCCGCAGCACGTCGGTGCCGACCCGCACCCAGATCGAGCTGCCGGTCGGAAGGCCCACGGTCTTCAGATCGGCGACCCCCAACGCGCGCAGCAGGGGGATCGTCGCCGGCACGCCCCAGTCGTCGATCAGGAGCTTGCCGCCCACCACGAGCAGCACCGCCGGCCAGAGCCGGAAGACCAGGGCCAGCCGCGACACGCCGGCGCCCCACATCACCACGAGCTCGCGCCAGCGCAACAGATCGCTCGTGGTCAACAGCCCGGCCACCAGCACCACCATGGGCAGGAGCTCGGTGACCAGGGTGGGCAGGCGGATCAGGGCGTAGCGCGGCAGCGCCCAGCCCGACCAGCCGCTGCGGCGGATCACCCGCGGGCCGATGTCGAGCAGATCGAAGACCAGCGCGAAGCCGGCGACCGCGAGCAGCACCACGGCGAGCCGCACGAGATAGGTGCGCACCAGGTAGCGGGTGAGGCGGCTCAAGGTGCGGCCCCGCGCGCGCCGAAGCGCTGCCCGACCCAGGCCTCGACGCGCTCCACCAGGGCATCGAGGCGGGTGGCACCGGCGGCCTGGGGGACCCTCGCGGTCCGCCACCAGGTGAGCCAGGTCCCGAGCGCCAGGAAGAGGGCGAAGGGCAGCCAGATGCCGAGCCAGGGCGAGAGCTTGCCGTCGTCGGCGAGGCTCTCGCCGAACTGCAGGGTCTGGTTGTAGGCGAGCAGGAGGGCGAGGCCGATGACGATGCCGTAGGACCGCTTGGCGCGCCGGCGCGCGATCGCCAGCGGCAGCGCCACGAGCGGCAGGAGCATCGTCGAGACGATGCGGGCGAGCCTGCCGTGCAGCTCGGCCGCGATCTCCGGCGGGTCGATGCCCTTGACCGGCCGGTCGAGCCCCGTCCAGAGCTCGGGCAGGGTGAGCTCGCGCTCGTCCTCGCCGCGCGGTCGGAAGGGCTTGGGCTCGCCGCCGTGCACGTCGGCACGGAAGCTGCGGAAGCGGACCGTGGCGGGCGGCGTGCCGCTGCCGCCCGCCGGGACGAGCTGCTGCACGCCGTCCTCGAGGTCGAGGACGATCGGTCGGTCGCCCTCGGCGGGCAGGATCCGCCCACGCCGCGCGGTGATGGTGAGCGTGTCGCCGTCGCGGGTGCGGCTCACCAGCACGAGCCCGGTGAACCGGTCGCGCTCGGGGGAGAGCCAGTCGACGGTGTAGGTGGTGCCGCCGAGGCTCACGAAGGTGCCCGCGCGCAGGAGCGTCACGAACGACACGTTCGAGAGCGCGAAGAGGGCGGCGCGGTAGGCGTAGCGGCTGTAGGGCTGGAGGTGGCTGACGATCGCGGCGTTGGCGAGCACGAGCGCGAGCGCCACGCCGAGCAGGGGGCGCTGGATGCGGTGCAGGCCGAGCCCGGCCGCCATCATCGCGTCGACCTCGCCGTCGCGCGACAGGCGCGAGAACACGACCAGCATGGCGATGAAGAAGGCCGCCGGCAGCGCGATGCTCATGTAGTGCGGCACGAGATAGCCGAGCATCTCGAGCAGCACGAGCATGCTGCCGCGCCAGCCGATCACGATGTCGAGCACGCGCAGCATCCGCTCGGCCAGCAGCACGGCGAGTGCCACGAGCACGATGGCCAGCATCGGGCGGACCACGAGGCCGACGACGTAGCGGTTGAGCAGGCTCATCCTCGATCGGGCGGCCGGCCGTGCGGTCCGGAACGCGCCGCCCCTCCGGCAGGCCGACCGAAGGCTGATAGCCGAGCCTCGCCGGGCTGGCTAGGTGAGCGCCGCCGCACCCGAGGGTGGAAAGGGAACCGGCTCGATCACCATCGACCCCCGCCCGGCATCGACCCGGTGCGCCTCGGTCGAGACCCGCCAGCCGGCGCCGTCGCGGGCGAGGAGGTGGAGGAGGCCGCCGCCGCGCCGCTCGGGCTCGGCCGCGCGCAGCGAGGCCGACGGGCCGGCCACGACCGGGATCGGTCCGTCCGGCCCGGGCACGCTGCCGACCTCCAGGCGATGGTCGTGGCCGGCGAGCACGAGCTCCGCACCCGCGGCGGCGAGCACGGCACGCAGGCCTGCGGCATCGCGCAGGGCCTTGCGTGCCGGACGCCAGCCGGCGACCGGAGGATGGTGGACCAGCACCACGCGCGCGAGCCCCTCGCGGCGTGCCGCGGCGAGCGCCTCGGCTAGGCGGGCGAGCTGGTCGGCGCCGAGTTCGCCGGCGGCATCACCCCAGGGGCGCGGCACCGCGCTCGACAGGCCGAGCAGCACCAGTGGTCCGACCCGGCGCAGGAAGGGGAAGTCGCCCGGTGCCGCCGCACCCGCCATCCAGGGGCTCCAGGACGGCCAGTGCGCCTCGGCCGCACCCGCCACGTAGGCGTCGTGGTTGCCCGGGATCACCGTCACCCGCTCGGGCGGGCCGAGCCGCTCGAGCCAGCGGGCGGCAGCGGCGAACTCGCCCGGCAGCGAGATGTTGGCGAGATCCCCGGTCACGACCCAATGGTCGGGCCCGGCGGCGCGCAGCGAGGCCAGGGTCGCCTCCAGCACCTCCGCCCGGTGGGCGCGACGCCGGCGGAGCTGCCAGGAGAGGAAGCCGCTCGCCCGCTTGCAGGCGAGCTCGGCCGGTCGCGGCCGCGGCAGCGGCCCGAGATGGACGTCGGTCAGGTGCGCGAGGCGGAAGGCGGTGCTCACCGGCCCGCCCCCGCGGCGGCGCGGCGGGTGAGGATGGCCTCGGCCAGGACGAGGTCCTCGGGCTTGTCGACGTCGATCGCGGCCTCACCCGCGCCGAGCGGGACGGCCGCGACGCGGCAGCCCAGACGCCGCGATGCGCGCTCCATCGCGGTCGCGAGGGTGAGTCTTCGGGTCAGATAGAGCAGCAGGTCGAGCGGCCCGAGCAGGCGGACGATCCGCCACGGCCGCTTGCGCTCGGCCTCGACACGGCGCCAGAAGGCGAGCGCCGGTCGCGCGCCGGGCCCGGCGAGCCGGAACAGGTTGGCGCCCGACCAGCGCCCATCGGCGAACCGCCACCAGGTGCGCCGCGTGTGCGGGGCGAGGGCCAGGACCGCGGCGGCAGGGGCCAGGCCGAGTGCCAGATCGGCGCCGCTGGCCCGCGCGCCCTCGAGGAACTCCGCCACGAGTGCGGCCGTGAGGAGCGGATGGTCGGCGGTGGTGACCAGGATCGGGGCACCGCCCGCCGCCTCGAGGGCGGCTGCGACGCTCGCCGAGGGGCTCGCCGCGGGCGGATCGAGGCCGAGCCGGCCGGCCGCTGCGAGCGCGCGCAGCCCGGGCAATGCCAGGAGCCCGGCCTCGGGGCGCGCCACCAGCCGGATCGGGCCGATCCCGGGCGTGGCGGCCAGGGCCTCGACGACCCGCTCGACCATGGGGCGCCCGGCGACCGGCACGAGCGCCTTGGCGGCCACGCCCGCGGCCAAC
>JBBIIE010000270.1:0-4363 GCA_037446605.1 Geminicoccaceae bacterium
GCGGCGCGGCACGCTCGGCGGCCACCTCGGCGGACGGCTGCGGCTGCGCCGGACGGCGCCCGAACACGGTCATCGGCGCAACCGCAGCACGCGCCGCAGCAGCCCGCCGCGGGCCGCCACCTTGGTACCGCAGAGCTCGTCGGCGACCTGCCGGAGCTGCGCCGCCACCGGCCCGCCGCCGCTCGCCACCGGCCGGCCGGAATTGACCGCGGGCAGCACGTGGCGGGGGTCGAAGGGGAGGAGGACGTCGATCGGCCGGCCGACGCCGCGCTCGAACTCGGCCTTGGGGATCTCCCCGGCGCGGTGCTCGCCCACCCGGTTGACGATCACCGTCACCGCGCAGGAGGCGTTGGTCGCCTGCAGGAGCTGGTTGACGCGCATCGCGTCGCGCATGCCGGCGAGCGAGAGATCGCTCACCAGCACGAGGTTGGTGGCGGAGGAGAGCACCTGCTGCACCGCCGGGTTGAGCTGGCGCGGCAGGTCGACGAAGACGAAGTGGAACTTCGACTGCAGCTCGTGCAGGAGCAGCCCGACAGCGTCGCGGTCGGCGCGCACCAGGTCGTCGAGCCCCTCCTCGGCGCTCAGCACGAACAGCGTGTCGGAGTGGCGCACCAGCGTCCGGTCGAGGTACAGGCTGTCGATCCGCCCGGGGTTCTCGAGCGCGTCCCGGAGCCCGTGCACCGGGTCGAGGTCCATGCTCAGGGCGACGCTGCCGAACTGCACGTCGAGGTCGAAGAGCGCGACCCGCCGGTGCCGCCGGCTGGCGATCGCCCAGGCGAGGCTCGTGGCGATGGTGGTCGCCCCGACCCCGCCGCGGCAGCCGAGCACGCCCACGATCCGGCCGAGCCGGCTGGTCTGCCGGCTGTGCGCGCCGCCGCCCTCGACCGCGGCCAGGAGCGAGCGCTGCACGAGGCTCGGGGTCAACGGCTTGACCAGATAGTCGCTGATCCCGTGGTTGATCAGCTCGCGGAACAGGCCGACGTCGTTGCGGTCGCCGACCGCCACCACGCTCACCCCGGGCTCGCACACCTCGGCCAGCTCGTTGATGTCGGAGAGCGGCAGCTCGGAGGCCGAGATGTCGACCAGGAGCACGCGCGGCGAGCGCTGCCGACCGAGCAGCTGGATCGCGTCCCTGACCGTGCCGCGGTGGATCGCCGCCGCGGGGATCATCAGATCGCCCACCACCTGCTCGACCACCGCGCGGGTCTCGTCGTCGGCCACGAAGGCGCGCAGCTGCAGGCGCTCCTGCGTGGCGGCCTCCTTGGCCACGGCCTTGCTGGTCATGGGGTCTGGCCGTCCTCGTCGGGCTGCTTGACCTTGTCGGTGCGGTAGCGGACCACCGCCTCGGCGGCGTGCACGCCGTCGGCCGGGCCGAGCGGGCGTCCCTCGGCGAGATCGGCCGGGTCGGCCACCATCGCGACGAGGTTGGCCGCGGTGGCGCAGCCGAGGTCGGGCAGGAGCTGCTGGCCGTGCACCTCCGGCCGCCGGTCCCACTCGCCGCACCCGGGCGCCGCCGCCGTCCAGTGGCGGACGCGGATCTCCACCCGCCGGTTGCGGCTCCAGGCGGGCTCGCCCCGACCCGGATCGAGCGGCCGGCTCTCGCCGAGCGCGCGCAGGGCGACCTCGACCCGCTCCAGCCCGCGCGCCCGCAGGAGCTCGGCGACGTGCCGGGCGCGCCGCTCGGAAAGCGCCATGTTGTAGGCGTCGCTCGCCCGCTCGTCGGCATGGCCCAGCACCAGGGCGCGCCAGCGGCCGCCCTCGGGCAGGCCCGCGAGGAAGGCCTCGAGGCCCTCGAGCTCGCCGGCCGCGAGCTCGGCCCGGTCGGTGGCGAAGTGCACGAGGTGGGCGTAGCTCGCCTCGGCGATCTCCGGTCGGCGCGGCGCCCAGGCCTCGGGCGGCGGCGGCTCGAGCGCGCCGCAGGCGGCGAGCAGCAGGAGCGGCAGGGCGGCGAACGGTCGGCGGATCGGCATGCGGGTCCCTCCCGGAGATGCGGCGGCGGTCTCGCTCACTCGAGCACGAAGCCCGCGGCGCCGCGCAGCCGCGGTCCGCCGGGCTGGCCGAGCCGGCCGCTGCCCGGCGTGACGCCGGACCGCGCGAGGCGACCGGAGAGGATCCGCTCCAGATCGCTCGCCGGGCGCAGCTCGTCGACCGGGGTGCGGATCGCCGACGTCGCCACGGGCCGGACGAGGTAGGGGGTGACGACGATCACGAGCTCGCTCTCGCTCCGCTGGAAGTTGGTCGAGCGGAACAGTGTGCCGAGCACCGGCAGGTCGCCGAGCCCCGGGAACTTCTCGAGGTTGGAGCGGGTGCTGTTGGAGACCAGCCCACCGATGGCGAAGCTCTGGCCCGAGCCGATCTCGACCGTGGTCTCGGCGCGGCGCGTCGAGAGCGCCGGGATCACGAGCTCGCCCAGGCGGATGGCACCCTTCTCGGAGATGTCGCTCACCTCCGGGCGGACCCTGAGGCTGATCCGATCGGGGCTCAGCACCGTCGGGGTGAACGCCAGGCTGATGCCGAACTGCTTGAACTCGATCTGGATCTCGTTGTTGTCGGCGCCCACCGGGACCGGGAACTCGCCGCCTGCGAGGAAGCTCGCGGTCTCGCCCGAGAGTGCGGTCAGGTTGGGCTGGGCCAGCACGCTCACGAGCCCCTCGCGCTCGAGCGCGTCGATCAGCGTGTTGATGTTGGTGTCGCCCGAGGAGAACCGACCGAACAGCCCACCCGCCGTGCCGGAAGTGTCCGTGAGCCGGCCCACCGCACCGGTCGCCGGGTCGAGAAAGGAGCGACCGGTGGCCAGCCCGAAGACGAAGTCGCCCGGGCTGAACAGCGTGTCCCAGTTGATGCCGAACAGCTTGATCACGTCGCGCGAGACCTCGGCCACGCGCACGTGCAGGCTGACCTGGGTCGGCGCCGCCACCTGCAGACGGTTGATCAGCGTCTCGTTCTCGCCGAGGAAGCGGCCGGCGATCTCGCGCGCCTCCTGCGCGGCGACCGCGCTGCCGAGCTGGCCGCCCAGGATCAGACCGCCCTCGACCGACTGCAGCGAGACCGTCTGGCCGGGCAGCGCCTCGGCCAGCACCTGGCGCAGGCGGGTCAGGTTGTGGCGGACCTGGACGTCGCGGCGCAGCACGACCTGCTGGCTCTCGTCGACGGCGTAGAGCGTGGTCGTGCCGGCGCGGCGGCCGTAGACGTAGAGGATGGTCGAGGACTGCGCCTGCACGTCGGCGACCTCGGGATCGGCCACGAACACCGCGGTGACCGGGCTGGAGAGGCGCAGCAGGCGGCCCTTGCGGACCTCGAGCTGCAGCTCGCCCGTGGGCGCCACGATCTCCGGGGCCTGGGCGCGGACACCGTCCGCGGCCGCACCCAGCAGCGTCAGGAGGGCGGCCAGCGGGGCGGCCAGGAGCCGCTGGATCCGGAAGCTCGGCATCACTTGCTCTCCCCTTCCGGCGCGGCGGCACCCTTCCGGCCACCGCGCAGCACCAGCACCCTGCCGCTCGGCCCGCCGCCGAGCGCCCGGCTGACGTCGCTGTCCCAGGTCACCCGCGGCTCGGCGGCGGGCGCCGCGGCCTCGCTCCTGGCGAGGCTGCGCAGGCTGAGCGCCAGCTTGCCGAGCTCGGTCACGAGCGCCACCCGCTCGGCACCGGCCGGCGACACCTCGAGGGTCACGGTGCGCGCCTGGATCGAGCTCTCCTCGCCGGCCGCGGCCACCAGCCGGCGGCCCATGGCGAGCACCCGCACGTCCTCGAGCACGGTCTCCGCGGCACGCCGCGCCGCCCCACCCGCCGCCTCGCCGGTCAGCGACTGGGCGAGCACGAGGTCGACCCGGTCGCCCGGGAAGATCAGCCCGGCATTGGCCGAGGCCTCGTCGACCGGCACCGACACGGCGCGCATGCCGGGCGCCAGCACCGCCGCCAGGAAGCCGCGCTCGCCCGGCTTGACGAGCCCGGAATCGGTCAGCGGCTGGCCGCGCGCCAGGGCGTAGCGGACCACGGCACCCACGGCCTGGTCCTCGCCGCGCACGCCCTTGACGAAGTAGGAGGGCGGCAGCTCGACGTCCGGCCAGGCCTGCCAGCGGATCGAGCCGGGCTGCAGGAAGCTGCCGGCCGGCAGGTCGACGGCCGCGACCAGCACCATGCGGCCGGCCGCCGGGCTCGGCGCCGCGGTCGCGGCCGGCGCAGCCTGGCGGCTCTCGACCCAGGTGCGGGCGTAGAGCGCCGCCGCACCGGCGATCAGGAGCGCTGCGATCGGGACCAGGACGCGACGCACGGCTTCGGTCTCCTAGGCGGTGGCGAGGCAGCGCAGCGCCCACTCGGCGGCGGCGAGGCCGAGTGCGACGCCGTAGGGCACGGTGGGCGCGGCC
>JBBIIE010000271.1:0-4349 GCA_037446605.1 Geminicoccaceae bacterium
CGGCCGAGGCCGAGCGGCTGCGCGCCGAGCGACGCGCCGAGGCCCGCCGGCCGGCGCGTCCGGTGGTGGCCGAGCGGCGTCCGGCGGCGCCCTCGGGCGACGGCTGAGGGATCGGGGGTCCGGCGATGCGCCTGCGCAAGCGACAGCGGCTGGTGCTGGTGGCGCTCGTGCTGCTCTTGGGCGCCGGTTCGGCTGCGCTCGTGCTGGCGGCACTCGGCGAGAAGGTGTCCCTTTTCGTGGCACCGTCGGATCTCGCCGCGCGCGAGGTCGAGCCGGGTCAGCGGTTCCGCCTGGGCGGCCTCGTCGAGCCGGGCACGGTCGAGCGGCTGCCGGGCGGCGAGGTGCGCTTCGCCGTGAGCGACGGTGCCGCGAGCGTGCCGGTCGCCTACATTGGCATCCTCCCCGATCTGTTCCGCGAGGGCCAGGGGATCGTCGCCCAGGGCACGCTCGAGGCGGGCGGGCTGTTCCGCGCGAGCGAGGTGCTCGCCAAGCACGACGAGACCTACATGCCCAGGGAGGTGGCCGAGGCGCTCAAGCGCACGGGCCATTGGAAGGACGGCGCGGCGGAGACGCCGCGGTGATCGCCGAGCTCGGTCACTTCGCCCTCGCCCTCGCCCTGGCCGTGGCCCTGGCGCAGGCGGTGCTGCCGCTCGTGGGCGCCGCGCGCCGCGACGCCACGCTCGTCGCCGTCGCACGGCCTGCGGCCCTCCTCCAGCTCCTGCTCGTGAGCCTGGCCTTCGGCGCGCTCGTCCACCTCTACGTCGTCTCCGACTTCTCGGTCGCCAACGTCGCCGCCAATTCCCACCAGTCGAAGCCGCTCGTCTACCGGATCAGCGGTACCTGGGGCAACCACGAGGGCTCGCTGCTGCTCTGGGCCTGGATCCTGGCCCTGTTCGGTGCCGCCGTCGCGGCCTTCGGCGACAACCTGCCGGCCACCTTCCGGGCGCGCGTGCTGGGTGTGCAGGCGCTCGTCGGGGTCGGCTTCCTCGCGTTCGTGCTGTTCACCTCCAACCCCTTCGAGCGCCTCGATCCGGCGCCGCTCGAGGGGCGCGGCCTGAACCCGATCCTCCAGGATCCCGGCCTCGCGATGCATCCGCCGATGCTCTATCTGGGCTATGTCGGGTTCTCGACGACCTTCTCCTTCGCGATCGCCGGCCTGCTCGAGGGCCGCATCGATCCGTCCTGGGCGCGCTGGCTCAGGCCCTGGACGCTGGCGGCCTGGACCGCGCTCACCCTCGGCATCGCCCTCGGCTCCTGGTGGGCCTATTACGAGCTGGGTTGGGGCGGCTTCTGGTTCTGGGACCCGGTCGAGAACGCCTCCTTCATGCCCTGGCTCGCCGGCACCGCCCTCCTCCACTCGGCGATCGTCGTCGAGAAGCGCGACACCTTGAAGAGCTGGACGATCCTGCTCGCCATCCTGACCTTCGCGCTCTCGCTGCTCGGCACCTTCCTGGTCCGCTCGGGCGTCTTGACCTCGGTCCACGCCTTCGCCTCCGACCCGGCCCGCGGCGTCTTCATCCTGGCCCTCCTGGTCGTGGCGATCGGCGGTGCGCTCGCGCTCTACGCCTGGAGGGCGCCGTCGCTGCAGGGCGGCGGCATGTTCGCGCCGGTCTCGCGCGAGGGGGCACTCCTGCTCAACAACCTCCTGCTCGCCACGGCCACCGCCACGGTGCTGCTCGGCACGCTGTACCCGCTCGCGCTCGACGTCCTGGGCGGCCCCAAGATCTCGGTCGGACCGCCCTACTTCAACGCCACCTTCGTGCCGCTGATGGTACCCGTGCTCGTGGCCCTGCCGGTGGGTGCGGTGCTCGCCTGGAAGCGGGGCGACCTTCCTGCCGCGCTCGGCCGCCTCCGCTTCGCGGCCGGGGCGAGCCTCGCCCTCACGCTCGTGGCGCTTTGGCTCACCGACCTGCGCGCCGGGCTGGCGCTGGTCGGCTACGCGCTCGGCGCCTGGGCGATCCTCGGATCGCTCGCGGATCCCCTCGGCCGGGCGCTCGCGGGCGGGCCCGACCCGCGCCGCGTGGCCCGCCGCCTCGCCGGCCTGCCGCGTGCCACCTGGGCCATGGTCCTGGCCCATGTGGGCCTCGGCGTCCTGGTGATCGGCGTCACCGCGACCTCGACCGCGCAGAGCGAGCGGATCCTCACCCTGAAGCCCGGCGAGAGCGCGGAGATCGCCGGCTACACGGTGCGCCTCGAGGGGGTGGGCGAGGTGCGGGGCCCGAACTGGATCGCCCAGCGCGCGACCTTCGGCGTCAGCCGCGCCGGCGCTCCGGTGACCGAGATCACCTCCGACAAGCGCTTCTTCGTGGTCGAGCGGCGGCCCACGACGGAGGCCGGCATCCACACCACGCTCGGCCGCGACCTCTACTTCGTGCTGGGTGATCCGGCCGGCGACGGTGCCTGGACCGTGCGCCTCTACCACAACCCGCTCGTGGTCTGGATCTGGGGCGGCGCGGTGCTGATGGCGCTCGGTGGCCTGCTGTCGCTGTCGGATCGCCGCTTCCGGGTCGGCGCCCCGCGCCCGGCGCGGGGGCCGCTCGCGGTGCCGGCCGAATGAGCACCCGGCTCGAGCAGCCGGCGACGGCGCGCCCGCTGCGGCGCGGCTGGCTCTATCTCCTCCCCGTCCTGGCGTTCGCCGCGGTCGGGGTGTTCCTCGCCCTCGGCCTCGGCCGCGACCCGCAGACCCTGCCCTCGGTGCTGATCGACAAGCCGGCCCCGGCCTTCACCCTGCCGCCGCTCGCCGGCCGCGACGAGCGCGGCCTGTCGCGCGCCGACCTCGGCGGGCGGCCGATGCTGGTCAACGTCTTCGCCTCCTGGTGCGTTCCCTGCCGGATCGAGCATCCGGTGCTGGAGCAGCTCGCCCGCGAGGGCGTGACGATCCACGCCATCAACTACAAGGACGATCCGGTCGACGCGCTGTCCTTCCTGCGCACCCTCGGCGACCCGTTCGAGCGCGTCGGCGCCGACCGCCAGGGTCGGGCGGCGATCGACTGGGGGGTCTACGGCGTCCCGGAGACCTTCGTGATCGATCGCGACGGGCGGATCCGCTACCGGCACGTGGGGCCCTTGCAGCCGCGCGACCTCGAGCAGACGATCCGCCCATTGCTCGAAAAGCTCGCGCGATGACTCCGCGGACCCTGCTCGCCCTCCTCCTCGCGGGCGCGCTCAACGCGGGCGCCGCGCTCGCCGCGACCTCGCCCGACGAGATCCTCCCCGATCCAGCCCTCGAGGCGCGCGCCCGGGCGCTCGGCAAGGAGCTGCGCTGCCTCGTCTGCCAGAACCAGTCGATCGACGATTCCGACGCGCCCCTGGCCAAGGACCTCCGCCGCCTCGTGCGCGAGCGCCTCGTGGCCGGTGACAGCGACGCGCGGATCCGGCAGGAGCTGGTCGCCCGCTACGGCGACTTCGTGCTGCTGGAGCCGCCCTTCAAGCCGGCCACCTGGGCGCTCTGGATCGGCCCGGCGCTCGTGCTGTTGGCGGGCGCGGCGCTCGTCGCGACGTTCCTGCGGCGCCGCCCGGCGCTGCCGGCCGAGCCCGAGCTCGGTCCCGAGGAGCGGCGCGCGCTCGCCGCCCTGCTCCCGGGCGAGGGGCGCGACCGGCCCGCATGACCGCCGAGCTGCTCGCCTTCGGGCTCCTGGCGCTGATCTGCGTCGGCGCGCTCGCCTGGCCGCTGCGCCGCAGCACCGCCGACGGCCCGGAGCGGCCGGAGCTCGCCGTCTACCGGGACCAGCTCGCCGAGCTCGAGCGCGACCGGGCGCGTGGCCTGATCGGCGAGGAGGAGGCGGCCGCCGCCCGGCGCGAGGTCGAGCGACGCCTCCTGCGCGCCGCGCGGCCGAGCGGGCCGAGCCTCGTCGTCACCCGCGGCGGCCGCGTCCTGCTCGCCCTCTCGCTGCTCCTCGTACCGGCGCTCGCGGCGCTGACCTACGCCAGGCTCGGCTCGCCCGGGCTGCCCGACCAGCCGCTCGCCGCGCGCCCGGCCCCCCCGGCCCAGGGGCCCGACATCGCGAGCCTCGTGGCGCGGCTCGAGCAGCGGCTCGCCGCCGACCCGTCCTCGCTCGACGGCTGGCTCCTGCTCGCCCGCTCCAAGGCGGCGCTCGGCGATCCCCTGGCCGGTGTGGCCGCCGCCCGGCGTGGCCTGGCGCTCGACCCGTCCTCGACCCCGGCCCGCGCCACGCTCGCCGAACTCCTGATCCAGGCCGGCGGCGGGACGGTGTCGCCCGAGGCCCGCGACCTCCTGGAGCAGGTCCGTGCGGCCGAGCCGGGCGAGCCGCGCGCGGCCTTCTTCCTCGGGCTCGCCGCGGCGCAGGCGGGCGAGCCGGAGGGGGCGCTCGCCACCTGGCGCGAGCTCC
>JBBIIE010000272.1:0-4318 GCA_037446605.1 Geminicoccaceae bacterium
TTGTGCGTGCCGCGCCGCCGCCGGGCCGCGGGCCGACTCGCCCTGGCTGACCCTGGACGGCTTCCGGCTCGCCGCACCGGCCCGCCGCAGCGTGCGCCTCGAGGCGGGCGGACGCGAGCGCCTGGTCGAGCTCCTCGGCCCCGCCGAGCGGCCGGAGGTGCGGATCGACGGTGCGCCCTTCGCGGTCGTGCCGCACGGGAGCGACGAGGCCGGCCCTTGGCTCGAGGTGGACGGGCGACGGCAGCGGCTGGCCGCGGCGCTCGCGGGCCAGCGGATCGAGCTCGTGCTCGACGGACGGCGGGTGCAGCTCCGGCGTGCCGCCGAGGCGGGCGGCGGTGTGGCCGAGCCCGGCGCCGAGGGCCTGCTGACCGCACCGATGCCGGGCAAGGTGGCGCGCCTGTTGGTGGCGCCTGGCGACGCCGTCGGCCGCGGCCAGCCGGTGGCGGTGCTGGAAGCCATGAAGATGGAGCACCGGCTCCTGGCCCCGCGCGACGGCCGGGTCGGCGCCGTGCACGTGGTCGAGGGCGAGCAGGTCGAGGAGGGCACGCTGCTGCTCGACCTCGTCGAGCCCGCGGAGGGCGGCTGAGCGCCGCTTGCCGGCGACCGCGGCCCGGCTATCCTGGTCGCTGCTTCGGCGCGGAGCCCGCCCCTTGACCCCATCGCCGTCGACCGGCCTCCTGGCCGACCTGCCCGAGCCTCCGGGCGATCCGTTGCGGGCGCGCATCGACGCGCTCGGCCACGAGCCCGAGGCCGCGGCCGTGGCGCGCCTGCTCGACGGGCTCGAGCCGGCGCCGGAGCTCGCCGCGCGCGTCCAGGCGCGGGCGCGGGCGCTCGCCCAGGGGCTGCGCGCCGAGGCCACCGGGCTCGGCGGGGTCGAGGCCTTCCTCCAGGCCTACAGCCTCGACACCGAGGAAGGCGTGATGCTCATGTGCCTCGCCGAGGCGCTCCTGCGCATCCCCGACCCGCCGACCCAGGACCTGTTGATCAAGGACAAGCTCGGCGACCGCGACTGGCAGGCCCGGGTCGCGGGGTCGGAGAGCTTCCTCCTCAACGCCTCGGCCTTCGGCTTGATGCTGTCCGGCCGGGTGATCGGCTGGGACCGGCCGGGCGAGGAGGTGGCGAGCCGGCTGGGTCGGCTGGTCGCCCGGCTCGGCGAGCCGGTCGTGCGCGAGGCCATGAAGCAGGCGATGCGGCTGCTCGGCCGCCAGTTCGTGCTCGGCCAGACCATCGAGCAGGCCGTCGAGCGGGCGCGCGCCGCGGCCGAGGAGGGCTTCCTCTACTCCTTCGACATGCTGGGCGAGGCGGCGCGGACCATGGCCGATGCCCGCCGGTACCACGCCAGCTACCGTGCCGCGCTCGAGGCGGTGGCGGCCTCCGCGCCCCCCGGCGAGCTCACCCGAAGGCCGTCGCTGTCGATCAAGCTCTCGGCGCTGCACCCGCGCTACGAGCTGGCCAAGTGGGCACGGCTGCGCGCGGAGCTGCTGCCCGGGCTGGTCGAGCTCCTGACCCGCGCCCGGGCGCTCGCCGTGCCGGTGACCATCGACGCCGAGGAGGTCGAGCGCCTGGAGCCGCAGCTCGACCTCCTGGAGGCACTCGCCCGCGATCCGGCGCTGCGCGGGTGGAGCGGGCTCGGTCTCGCGGTCCAGGCCTACCAGAAGCGGGCCACGGCGGTCCTCGACTGGCTGGCCGAGCTCGCCCGCCGCACCGACCGGCGGATCCCGGTCCGCCTCGTCAAGGGCGCCTATTGGGACGCCGAGATCAAGCGCGCCCAGCAGCAGGGCCTGGACGAGTTCCCGGTCTGGACCCGCAAGGTCGCGACCGACGTCTCCTATCTCGCCTGCGCGCGCCGGCTGCTCGACGGCGGCGACCTGTTCTGGCCGCAGTTCGCCACGCACAACGCCCACACCCTCGCCTGGGTGCTGGAGGTGGCCGGCAACCGCCGCTCCTTCGAGCTGCAGAAGCTGCACGGCATGGGCGACGCGCTCTACCGCCGCCTCGCGGGCGGTCGGGCCGGGGTGGCGGTGCGGGTCTACGCCCCGGTCGGCGCGCATGCCGATCTGTTGCCCTACCTCGTCCGCCGCCTGCTCGAGAACGGCGCCAACTCGAGCTTCGTGCACCGCGTCCTCGACCCCGCGACGAGCCTCGACGAACTCGTGGCCGATCCGATCGCGCGGCTGCGCGCGGTCGATCCCAAGCCGCACCCGGCGATCGTCCGCCCGGCCGAGCTGCCCGGGCCCGGCCGGCGCGCCGCGCGTGGCCTCGACCTCGCCTCGCCCGGAACGCTGCGCACGCTGCGGATCGCCATGAGCGAGGCGCTCCGCGACCGACGCGTGGCCGGCCCGAGCCCGATCCTGGAGCCACCCGCGGATCTCCCGCGGCACGCCGTGCGCGATCCGGCCGACCGCACCCGGGTCCTGGGCGAGGTCGCCTTCGCCGACGCCGCCACCGCCGAGCGCGCGGTCGCGGTCGCCGCGGCCGGCTTCGCGCGCTGGTGCCGCACCTCCGTCCAGATCCGCGCCGCGGCGCTCGAGCGCGCCGCCGACCGGCTCGAGGCGGGGCTGCCCGAGCTCGCCGCCCTCTGCGTCCGCGAGGCCGGCAAGACGATCGCCGATGCCGTGGCCGACGTGCGCGAGGGGATCGACTTCCTCCGCTACTACGCGGTCGAGGCGCGCCGCCTGCTGGCCCGACCGCTGCCGCTGCCGGGCCCGACCGGCGAAGACAACCGCCTGGAGCTGCACCCGCGCGGCGTGTTCGCGGCGATCAGCCCCTGGAACTTCCCGGTCGCGATCTTCACGGGCCAGGTGGCAGCGGCCCTCGCCTGCGGCAACACGGTGGTCGCCAAGCCGGCCGAGCAGACCGGCCTCGCCGCCGCGGCCGTGGTCGGCCATCTGCACGCCGCGGGCGTGCCCGAGGAGGCGCTCCTCCTCCTGCCCGGCGAGGGCCCGGTGGTGGGACCGGTGCTGGCCGGCGACCCGCGCGTGGCGGGCGTGGTGTTCACCGGCGGCACCGAGACCGCGCGCGCGATCGCCCGCACCATGGCGGCGAGCCCCGGACCGATCCGTCCGCTGATCGCCGAGACCGGCGGGCTCAACGCCATGGTGGTCGACAGCTCGGCGCTGCTCGAGCAGGTCACCGCGGACGCGCTCGAGAGCGCCTTCCGCTCGGCCGGGCAGCGCTGCTCGGCGCTGCGCGTGCTCTGCGTCCAGGAAGAGGTCGCCGACCGCCTGGAGGAGCTCCTGATCGGCGCCATGGCCGAACTTTCGGTCGGCGATCCGGGCCTCCTCGCCACCGACGTCGGCCCGGTGATCGACGAGGAGGCCCGGGCCGGCCTCGAGCGGCACCTCGCGGAGATCGCGGCGCACGGCCGGATCCTCGCCCGCCGCCCGCTCGGGCCGGCGCACGAGCGCGGCAGCTTCGTGGCGCCGACCCTGGTCGCGATCGACCGGATCGGCCGGCTGACCCGCGAGCCGTTCGGCCCGATCCTGCACCTCGTGCGCTGGCGCCAGGGCGAGCTCGACCGCCTGCTCGAGGAGATCGAGGCCACGGGCTACGGCCTCACCTTCGGCCTGCACTCGCGCATCGACGCGACCATCGAGGGGGTCACGGCGCGGATCCGCTGCGGCAACGTGTACGTCAACCGCAACATGATCGGGGCGGTCGTCGGCACCCAGCCCTTCGGCGGCGAGGGCCTCTCCGGCACCGGCTTCAAGGCCGGCGGGCCGTTCTACCTGCTGCGCTTCCTGACCGAGCGGACGATCACCACGAACACCGCCGCGGCCGGCGGCAACCTGCAGCTCCTGGGCGCGCTCGGCGATTGAGCGGGGCGCCGGTCGACCTCCTGGCGGCGGCCGCGATCCTCCTCGTGGCCCCGGTCGCCGGCAGCGCCGCCGCCGCCTTCGCCCGGCGCTGGCCGGACGATCTGCGCGGCTGGCTCCTCGGCGGCTCGCGCTGCCCGGACTGCGGCACGGCGCTCGCTTGGCGCGATCTCGTGCCGGTCCTGAGCTACCTCGCGCTCCGCGGCCGCTGCCGGCACTGCGGCCGGCCGATCCACCCCGAGCATCTCGCGGTCGAGCTCGCCGCCCTGGTCCTCGCCGCTGTGGCGGTGCTCCTCCTGCCGCCGCTCCCGGCCCTGCTCGCCGCACTGGTCGGCTGGGCGCTGCTCCCGGCCGCGCTGATCGACCGGCGGACCCTGCTGCTGCCCGATCTCGTGAGCCTGCCGCTCGCCGCGGCCGGGCTGCTCGCGGCCTGGCTCGGGCTCGCCCCGACGAGCCCGCTCGGCGCTGTGGCCGGGGCGCTCCTCGGCCTCGGCGGCCTCGCC
>JBBIIE010000273.1:0-4287 GCA_037446605.1 Geminicoccaceae bacterium
GAACCGCGGTCGAGGCCGCCAGGGCCGAGTGGAACGCCCGCCTCGCCTGAGCCCCGGCGCTCAGGCGGCGGCCGGCTCCACCCGCCCGTCGACCAGCCGCCAGATGCGGTCGGTGCGCCGTGCCAGGTCCGGGTCGTGGGTCACGAGGAGGGCGGCCGTGCCGGCCTCGCGCACCACCTCCAGGAGCAGGTCGAGCACCTCGGCGGCGGTGTGCGGGTCGAGGTTGCCGGTCGGCTCGTCGGCCAGGAGGAGGGTCGGGCGGTTGGCGAGTGCCCGGGCGATCGCCACCCGCTGCTGCTCGCCGCCCGAGAGCCGGCCGGGGCGGTGATCGGCGCGGGCGGCGAGGCCCAGCCGCTCCAGGAGCGCCCGGGCCCGCGCCTCGGCCGCGCGCCGGGCGACGCCGGCCAGGAGCTGCGGCAGCACGACGTTCTCGGCCGCGGTGAAGTCGGCGAGCAGGTGGTGCATCTGGTAGACGAAGCCGATCCTGGCGCGCCGCAGCCGGGTCCGTTCGGCGTCCCCGAGCCCGCTCGTGGCGCGGCCCTCGATCGCCACCTCGCCGGCCGAGGGGCGCTCCAGCAGGCCGGCGATGTGCAGGAGGGTCGACTTGCCCGAGCCCGAGGGGCCGACCAGGGCCGCGAGCGTCCCGGCCGGCAGCTCGAGCTCGGCGCCCTTGAGGATCTCGAGCGTGAGCCCGCCCTGCGCGAAGCTCCGCCGGATCGCGGACAGGCGCAGGACCGGCGGTGGGCTCATTCGTAGCGCAGCGCCTCGACCGGATCGAGCCGGGCGGCGCGGAAGGCCGGGTAGAGGGTGGCGAGCAGGGAGAGGACCAAGCCCATCGCCACCACCCGGGCGGTCGAGGCGAACTCGACCCGGGCGGGGAGCTGGGAGAGGAAGCGGATCTCGGCCGCCCAGAGCTCGGCCCCGGTGAGCCCCTCGAGCCAGCCGCGGATGGTGTCGATGTTGAGCGCGAAGGCGAGCCCGAGGACGAGGCCCACGACCGTGCCCACCACCCCGAGCGTGGCGCCGGCGAGCACGAAGATGCGCAGGATCGCGGCACGGGTGGCGCCCACCGTGCGCAGGACGGCGATGTCGCGGCCCTTCGAGCGCACCAGCATGGTGAGGCCGGTCACGATGTTGAACGCCGCCACCAGCACGATCAGCGTCAGGATCAAAAACATGACGTTCCGCTCGGTCTCCAGAGCGGCGAAGAAGTGGCGGTTGAGCTGCTGCCAGTCGACCAGCCGGCCGATGCCGCCGGTGGCGGCGAGGAGTGCCGGGCGCAGGGCGCGCACCGCCTCGGGGTCGGCGACCATGACCTCGACCGCGCTCACCCGGCCGTCGAGCTCGAGCCAGGCCTGGGCGTCGGCGAGCGGCACGAAGACGAAGCTCGAATCGTACTCGAACATGCCGACCTCGAAGACCGCGCCGACCTCGAAGGAGCGGATCCGCGGCACGGTGCCGAAGGGCGTGGCCGTGCCCTTGGGCGAGATCAGCGCGAGGCGCGAGCCGGGGCCGAGCCCCATCCGCTGCGCCAGCCTGGAGCCGACCGCGATCCGCCCGCTCGTCTCGAGCGCGGCGAGGTCGCCCTCGCGCACCGCCCGGGCGAAGATCGCCCGCGCCGCCAGATCGGCTGCGCGCACCCCGCGCAGCACCACGCCGGCGGCCACCCCGTTGGCGGTGGCCATCGCCTGGCCCTCGACATAGGGCGTCACCTCGACCACGCCCGGAACGGCGCGCAGCCGCGCGGCCAGGGCGTCGAAGTCGGCGAGACCCTCGGGGCCGGCCACCACCGAGGCGTGGCCGTTGAAGCCGAGCACCCGGCCGAGCAGCTCGTGGCGGAAGCCGTTCATGACCGCGAGCACGACGATGAGCGTGCCCACGCCGAGCGCGATGCCGACGAGCGCGAAGCCCGCGACCAGCGAGACGAAGCCCTCGCCCCGGCGCGGCCGCAGGTAGCGGAACGCGACCAGCCGCTCGGCCGGGCTCAGCATTCAGCCCTTGAGGCGGGCGAGCAGCGCGTCGAGGTCGAGCTCCTGGCGGGCGCCGCTGCGCCGCTCCTTGAGCTCGACCGTGCCGGACTTGGCGCCGCGCGGCCCGACCGTGACCTGCAGCGGCAGGCCGATCAGGTCCATGGTCGCGAACTTGACGCCCGCCCGCTCGTCGCGGTCGTCGACCAGCACGCTGACCCCGGCCGCCTGCAGCCGCGCCTCGAGCGTGTCGGCCAGGGCGGTGGTCGCGGCATCGTCGGGGCGCAGGTTGACGAGCCCGACCCGGAACGGCGCCACCGCCTCCGGCCAGACGATCCCCTGCTCGTCGTGGTGCGCCTCGATGATGGCGCCCACGAGCCGCGACACGCCGATCCCGTAGGAGCCCATCTCGACCGGGACCTCGCGGCCGTCCGGGCCGGTGACCGAGGCGCCCATCGGCTTCGAGTACTTGGTCCCGAAGTAGAAGATGTGGCCGACCTCGATGCCGCGTCCGCCGCGCAGCCGCTCGGCCGGCAGCGGGCAGGCGGCCGGATCGTGCTTGTCGTCGGTCGCGGCGTAGAGCGCCTTGAGCCGGGCGATGTCGAGGTCGGCGGCGCCGAGGTCGATCTCCTCGAAGGCCCGGTCGTAGAACACCCGGCTCTCGCCGGTCTGCGCCAGGATCTGGAACTCGTGGCTCATGTTGCCGCCGATCGGGCCGGACTCGGCCCGCATCGGGATCGCGGTCAGCCCCATCCGGCGGAACGCCCGCAGATAGGCCACGAACATCGCATCGTAGGAGCGGTGCGCGCCGGCCACGTCGAGATCGAAGCTGTAGGCGTCCTTCATGAGGAACTCGCGGCCGCGCATCACCCCGAACCGCGGGCGGATCTCGTCGCGGAACTTCCACTGGATGTGGTACAGGTTGAGCGGCAGTTGCCGATAGCTCCTGACGTGGCGGCGGAAGATGTCGGTGACGTTCTCCTCGTTGGTCGGCCCGTAGAGCATCCGGCGCTCGTGCCGGTCGAGGAGGCGCAGCATCTCCGGCCCGTAGGCGTCGTAGCGGCCGCTCTCGACCCACAGATCGGCCGGCTGGATGGTCGGCATGAGGATCTCGATGGCGCCGGCCCGGTCCATCTCCTCGCGCACGATCTGCTCGACCTTGCGGAGGACGGCGAAGCCGAGCGGCAGCCAGTTGTAGATGCCGGCGGCGAGCTGCTGGATCATGCCGGCCCTGAGCATCAGCCGGTGCGAGACGATCTCGGCCTCGGCCGGCGCCTCCTTGAGGACGGGCAGGAAGTAGCGCGACAGACGCATGGGAACCTTGCGGGTCGGGTCGAAGGCGGGCGCACTCTAGTGGCGGCCCCGGGGTGCCGCAACCGCGCGCCCGGCGGCGCGCCGCCGCCCCCGTAACCCCGCCCCTTGTCGCCGACCGGTCACCATCCTACCTTGCCTCCATCTCAACGGGGAGCCCCGCCGTGGCCGAGCCGCGCCGGGGCTGAGAGGCGCGCGAGCGCGACCCGTCGAACCTGATCCGGGTCATGCCGGCGAAGGGAGTTGAGATGCCTTTCCGGACCGCCCCCGCAGCACCGCCCCCCCATCCCGAGGAGCCGTTCCCGGCACCCGGCAGGCGGTCGCGGGCACTGGCCTTCCTCGCCGACCGGGCGAGCCTCCTGCCCCCGGGCGAGCGGCCGCGGGTCCATCTGCTGACCAGCCCGGCCGCCGTCGCGCGCAGCGCCGACCTCCTGCTCGCCGCCGGCGCCGAGCCCTCGGCCACCGCCGATCCGGCGACCGTGGCCCCTTTCGTCGAGGCGGCCGGCGCGCTGCTCGTCAATCTGGGCATGCTCGAGCCCGCCCGCGAGAGCGCCATCGGCCACGCCGTGGCGGCCGCCCGCCGGCTCGCCCGGCCCTGGGTCCTCGACCCGGTCAAGATCGGCTCGAGCCCGGCCCGCCTGGCGCTCGCCCGCCACCTCCTCATGGCCGGGCCGCAGGTGCTCAAGCTCAACCGCTCCGAGCTCGCCGCACTCGCCGGCGGCGACGGGCTCGATGCGGCGCGGCGCCTCGCCCGCCGGCACGGCCTCGTGGTGCTCGCCACCGGCCCGGTCGACCTCCTGACCGACGGCCGGCGGCAGGCCCTGATCGCCGGCGGCAGCCCCTGGCTCACCCGGGTGACCGCCGCCGGCTGCGCCCTCGGAGCCCTGGTGGCCGCGTTCCTCGCCGCCGGCGAGGCGCCGTTCGAGGCGGCACTCCTGGCGAGCGCCACGATGTCGGTGGCGGCCGCCCGCGCCACGACCGCCGCGGCCGGCCCGGGCAGCTTCTGGCC
>JBBIIE010000274.1:0-4232 GCA_037446605.1 Geminicoccaceae bacterium
GCGCATGCCGCCGGCGCTGCCGCCAGAGCGCGCGGAAGGTCCGCCCGGCGGGTGCCGGCAGGTCGCGGCCGGCGGTCCACCCGCCGGCGAGCGGCAGCCGGCGGAAGCTCCCGCGGCGCCGGCCGAGGCGCCCGAGCAGGCCCATCGCGAGGCGGGTCGCGAGCCGGTAGAGGGCCGGCCGGCGGGCGAGGAAGCCCCAGGCGGCGAGGCCGAAGCGGGCCACCGGCGGTGGCAGGTGACGGCGGTGCGCCTCCTCGCGCCACAGCCGCATCAGCCTGGGCAAGGGTATGCGGACCGGGCAGACCTCCTGGCAGCGTCCGCAGAAGGTCGAGGCGTGCGGCAGCGGCCAGGTCCGCTCGATGCCGGCGAACTGCGGGGTCAGCACCGAGCCCATCGGTCCCACGTAGACCCAGCCATAGGCGTGCCCGCCGGCCGAGAGGTAGACCGGGCAGTGGTTCATGCACGCCCCGCAGCGGATGCAGCGCAGCATCTCGCGGAACGGCCCGCCGACCATGCCGGAGCGGCCGTTGTCGAGCAGGATCAGGTGCATGGCGGCCGGGCCGTCGGGCTCGTCCGACCGCTTCGGCCCGGTGAGGAAGGTCGTGTAGCCCGAGAACTCCTGGCCCGTGGCCGAGCGCGCCAGGAGACGCAGCAGGGTGAAGGCGTCCTCGACCGTGGGCACGAGCTTCTCGAGGCTGGTGATGCACAGATGCACCCGGGGCAGCCCCTGGGTCAGTTCGGCATTGCCCTCGTTGGTCACGGTGACGATCGAGCCGGTCTCGGCGACGAGGAAGTTGGCACCGGTGATGCCGACATCGGCCTCGAGGTAGCGCCGGCGCAGCACCCGCCGCGCCTCGGCGACGAGCTCGGCCGAGTCCTGCTTGGGCGGGCCGCCATGGTGGCGGGCGAAGAGCTCGGCGATCCGCTCGCGGGTCATGTGCACCGCGGGCCCGACCAGGTGGCTCGGCACCTCGCCCGCGAGCTGGATGATGTACTCGCCCAGATCGGTCTCGACGACGCCCAGGCCGTTCGCCTCGAGGAACGGGTTGAGCCCGATCTCCTCGGCGATCATGCTCTTCGACTTGGTGACGGTACGCGCGCCGGCCTCGCGGCAGACGGCCAGCGCGATCGCCCGCGCCTCGGCGGCGTCGCGGGCCCAGTGCAGCACCCCGCCCGCCTCGGTGAAGCGCCGCTCGAACGCCTCGAGGTAGAGGTCCAGATGCTCGAGCACGTGGTTCTTGATCGCCACCCCGGCATCGCGCAGGGCCTCGAACTCGGGCAGGGCCGCAGCCGCCCGGGCGCGACCCTGCTGCCAGCCCGTCTCCAGCCGGCCGAGCGCGGTCTTCAGCACCGGATCCTGGAGCGCTCCGGCCGCGCGCTCGCGGAAGGCCAGGCTCTGCGGCTCCATCAGCGCATCCCCATCAGCGCGGTCCCGCCGGCCGCGCCCCGCCCGGCGCGCCGACCGGCGGCTCCTCGAGCCGCCCGGCCAGGACCTCGGCGACGTGCCGCACGGCGATCGGCCGGCCGGTGCGCGACAGCCGCCCGGCGATGTTGAGCAGGCAGCCGAGATCGCCCGCGAGCAGGAGCTCGGCGCCGGTGGCGGCCGCGGCCCGCGCCTTGTCCTCGACCATCCGGGTCGAGACCTCGGGGTACTTGACGCAGAAGGTGCCGCCGAAGCCGCAGCAGACCTCGGTGCGCTCCATCTCGACCAGCTCCAGCCCGGGCACCCCGGCGAGCAGGCGGCGCGGCTGGGCGCGCACGCCGAGCTCGCGCAGGCCCGAGCAGCTGTCGTGGTAGGTGACCCGCCCGGCGAAGCCGCCCGGGGCGCGGGCCATGCCGCGCACGTCGACGAGGAAGGAGACGAGCTCGTGGCAGCGCCCGGCGAGCGCGGTGGCGCGCGCCTTCCAGGCCGGGTCGCCGTCGAACAGCTCGGGCAGGTGCGTGCGCAGCATGCCGGCACAGGAGCCCGACGGCGCCACCACGTAGTCGTAGGGCTCGAGCGCCGGGATGGACTGCCGAGCGAGCTCCTCGGTGGTCCACCGGTCACCCGAGTTGAAGGCCGGCTGGCCGCAGCAGACCTGCGGCTCCGGCACCTCGACCCGGCAGCCGGCGGCCTCCAGGAGCTCGACCGCGGCCAGCCCGACGCTCGGCCGGAACAGGTCGACGAGGCAGGTGACGAAGAGCGCGACGCGCGGCTGGTCGGGCATGGGCGGCTCGATCGGGGTCGGTGCGCAGACCTAGGGCGAAGCGGCGGGGGCCGCAACGGCGGCGGCGCCGCACGCCCCGGCTTCCGCCTCCGGCCGTGAGCGCCTATGCCCGAGGAGCCGGCGGGCACGGGGCCCGCCCGGCCGCGGGGTGCGGGGCATGGCGGAGGCGGGGCTGCCACGGGTGGCGCTGGTGACCGGCGCGGCCAGGCGGATCGGGCGCGTCCTGGCGCTGCGGCTGGCCCGGGAGGGCTTCGATCTGGCGGTCCACTGTGGCGGCTCGGTGGCCGAGGCGGAGGCGACCGCGGCGGAGATCCGCTCGCTCGGCCGGCGCGCGGTCGCACTCAGGGCCGACCTCGCCCGGCCGGAGGATGTCGAGACGCTGGTGCCGCGCGCGGTCGGAGCGCTCGGGCCGCTCGGCCTGCTCGTCAACAATGCCTCGATCTTCGAGCTCGACCGCCTCGGCACGCTGACCGAGACCCGCTGGCAGCGGCATCTCGCGATCAACCTGACCGCACCGACCTTCCTCTGCCGGGCCTTCGTCCGCCAGCTCCCCGACGGTGCGGAGGGGCTGATCGTCAACATGCTCGACGAGCGGATCTTCAACCCCACGCCCAACTATCTCTCCTACACCGCGAGCCGGCTCGGGCTGTGGGGCGTGACGCAGGTGCTGGCGCGCGAGCTGGCGCCCAGGATCCGCGTCAACGCCATCGGACCCGGCCCGACGCTGCCGGCGGCCGGGACGACCGAGGCCGACTTCCGGGCGCTGTGCGCCAAGATGCCGCTCGGACGCGGCAGCGATCCCGAGGAGCTGGCCGACGCGCTGGCCTTCATCCTGCGTGCCCGCTCGATGACCGGGCAGATGATCACCCTCGACGGCGGCCAGCAGCTCGGCTGGCTGACCCCGAACGGAGCGCTCGGCGAATGAGCCACCCCGCGATCGCCGCCGCCGAGGCCCTCGGCTGGTCGAGCACGCTCGTGCCGCTGGCCGAGGGCCGCATCCACCTCGTCCGCCGCGGGCGCGGCACGCCCGTGCTCCTCCTGCACGGCTGGCCCGAGTTCTGGCTCACCTGGCGGCCGCTGATCGAGCGGCTGGCCGAGCGCTTCGACTGCCTCGCCCCCGACCTGCGCGGCTTCGGCGCCACGGGAAAGTGGGAGGCGGAGCCCTCGGCCGCGGTCGGGCCCGAGGTCCACGCCCGGCATCTCGTCGAACTGCTCGACCGGCTCGGGATCCGGCGCGTGCTGCTCGTCGGCCACGACGTGGGCGCCTACGTGGCGCAGGCGATGGCGCGGCTCGCCCCCGACCGGCTCGCCGGCCTGTTCCTCATGGACTGCCCGCATCCCGGGATCGGCGCGCGCTGGGCGGCACCCCGGCAGATCGCCGAGATCTGGTACCAGACCTTCCACCAGCAGCCCTTCGCGGCCGAACTGGTCGGTGCCTCGAGGGCCACCTGCCGGGCCTATCTCGGCCACTTCCTGCGCCACTGGGCGCACCGCAAGGAGGTGTTCGAGGCCGAGCTCGAGCGCTGGGTCGACACGTATCTGGAGCCGGGCAACCTCGAGGGCGGCTTCGACTGGTACCGCTCGATCGCGCCCGCGCGGCTCGCTGCGATCGAGGGCCGGGCGCCCCCACTCCCGCCGATCGACCTGCCGACCCGCGTGCTCTGGGGCCGCCACGACCCGGTGCTGCGCGCCGCCTGGGCGGACACGCTGCCGGGGACGTTCCGCGACCTCGAGGTCGGCTTCGCCGAGGGCTCGGGCCACTTCCCGCACCGCGAGGAGCCCGAGCTCGTGGCCGCCGCGCTTCTGGCCTTCGCCGAGCGCATCGGGCACCTGCCTTGAGGATCCGCACCGCGCTCCTGGCCGGGCTGCTCCTGGCGCCGCCGGGCGCAGCCGTCGCCGCCACGCCCGAGGAGCTCGTGCGCGCCCGCTGCGCGACCTGCCACGGGCGCAGCCTGCCCGAGCTCGCCCAGAGCTGCGCCCGGCGCCGCGGCGCGGAGGGGCTCGACACCTTCCTCGCCCGCCATC
>JBBIIE010000275.1:0-4230 GCA_037446605.1 Geminicoccaceae bacterium
AAAGATCGAGAAGTGAGGAAGGTAAGGATGAAAGACGAACCATCCCCGACCGGGACCAGCCGCGCGATTGCTCACCCCTCGTCCGACGCTTGCCGGGAGGACCAGGGCATGGGGGAGATGCTTCGAGAGTACGTCGATTCGCGGGGGCTAAGCGTCCATGTGGATCGGCGGCCGGCGGTGATTCGCGGGGTGAAAATCCTCGGGCTGACGTCGCGCAACGGACGGATCTATCTGGCCGAGGCGTTGGAAAAGGCCGTACCGCTTTACGAGGGAGCGAAAGTCAACGTGAATCATCCCAAGGGCAGTCCCAACGCCCCGCGCGACTACCAGGACCGCATCGGCGTGATTCGCAATGTGATTGTTCGGGCGGGCGAGGGTTTGTTCGGCGATCTGCACTTCAATCCCAAGCACGCCCTGGCCGAGCAATTGATCTGGGACGCGGAACATCTTCCGGAAAACGTGGGGTTCTCGCACAACGTCGAGGCCAGGGTGCGACGCGACGGGGAGCAGGCGATTGTCGAGGCGATCCTTCGCGTCCAGAGCGTGGACCTGGTGGCCGATCCCGCCACGACGCGAGGACTGTTTGAATCTTTGCCGTGCGGCACTGCTTGCTCGCCGCCGTGCCAAAGTGTGCGAAAAGCGTGCAGTTGCCTGGCCGGAGGCGGGCAAGCAGCGGCACGCGAATCGCTGGCCGAACTTACTCTGGAATCGCTGAAGCGGCAGCGGCCGGACCTGGTCGAGGCGCTGGCCGCAGACATCGCTGCGAAGCGATCCCGACTCGATGAGGAACTTGAGCGTTTGCGGGCGGCCGAGGCGACGCGAAGCAAACGACAGCGCGTTGACGAGCTGCTTCGCGAGCACCAATTACCCCTTCCCGAGCAAGCCCACGGCTGGGCCAGGGTGCTGGTCACCCCGGCTTTCCTGCAAACGCTCTCGGATTCGCCCGACGAGACGGCCATGCGTCGGCTGGTCGAGGAGCGGGCGGCGCTGGTGGCGCTGCTCGACGAGGTCGGCCTCCTGGCCGAGGAACTCGCGGCCGAGCGCGGCCGGCTGCGCACCGAGCTGCTCGGCCTCGACCGGGCCGGGGCCGCGCGGCGCGGCTACGCCGCGGCGCGGCCCGGCTGAGCGCACCGATGGAGCCGCTCGAGCTCGCCCGCGCCGCCGCCGCGCTGGCTGCGGTCCTGGGCCTCGTCGGGCTCCTCGCCTGGCTCGCCCGCAGGCTCGAGCTGCATCGCCGGCTGGGCGGGCCGGTCGGTGCGCGCCTCGCCCTGGTCGAGCAGCGCTGGCTCGATGCCCGCACCCGCCTGCTGCTGGTCCGCCGCGACGGGGTCGAGCACCTGATCCTGCTCGGCGCCGGCCCGCCGCTCCTGATCGAGGCCGGGATCGTCCGGCCGTCCACTCAGGAGCCGCGGCCGTGAGCCGCCTGTTCCGGATCGCGCCGCTCCTGGCGCTGCTCGGGCTGCTCGCCCCGCCGGCCGCGGCCCAGTCGCTCAGCCTCGATCTCGGTGCGGGCGGCAGCTTCACGGGCCAGGTGGTCAAGCTCGCGCTCCTCGTCACGGTGCTGAGCGTCGCCCCCTCGATCCTGGTGATGGTGACCTCCTTCGTGCGCATCGTGATCGTGCTGTCGCTCCTGCGCACCGCGATCGGCCTGCAGCAGTCCCCGCCCAACCCGGTGCTGGTGAGCCTCGCCCTGTTCCTCACCGTCTTCGTCATGGCGCCGACCTTCGAGGCGGCCTGGCGCGAGGGGATCCAGCCGCTGGTCGACGAGGAGATCGAGGAGAGCGTGGCGCTCGAGCGGGCGGCGCAGCCCTTCCACGCCTTCATGCGCCGCCAGGTGCGCGAGAAGGACGTGGCGCTGTTCCTCGACATCGCCCGGCTCGAGCCGCCCGCCTCGGCCGAGGAGCTGCCCTATCGGGTGCTCGTGCCGGCCTTCATGATCAGCGAGCTGCGCCGCGCCTTCGAGATCGGCTTCGTGGTGTTCGTGCCGTTCCTCGTGATCGACCTCGTGGTGGCCTGCCTGCTCATGGGCATGGGCATGATGATGCTGCCGCCGGTGATGATCTCGCTCCCCTTCAAGCTGATCTTCTTCGTCCTGGTCGACGGCTGGTACCTCCTGGTCGGCGGGCTCGTGGAGAGCTTCGCCGGCTGAGCCGGGGCTCGCCCGGGACCGGCCGGCGGCGCTAGGCTGCGCCCGCTCGGAGCGCGGAGGGTGCGATGCAGGGCAGGGTGCAGGCGGTGGCGCCGCGACGCGACGCGGCCCGGGTCGAGGCGGCGATCGGCGCGCTGCGGCAGCGGTTCGGCGAGCGGCTGTCGACCAACCCGGGCGTGCGCGAGCAGCACGGCCGCGGCGAGGCCTTCCATCCCTGCCTGCCGCCCGATGCGGTGCTGCTCGCCACCTCGACCGCGGAAGTGGCGCTCGCGGTCGAGATCTGCGCCGCGCACGGCCTGCCGGTGATCCCCTTCGGCGTCGGCACCTCGCTCGAGGGCCACGTGTCGGCGCCGGCGGGCGGGCTGTCGATCGACCTCTCCGGCATGGCCGGGATCCTCGAGACCAACGTCGAGGACCAGGACGTGCTGGTCGAGGCGGGGGTGACCCGCAAGCAGCTCAACGCCCATCTGCGCGATCTGGGCCTGTTCTTCCCGATCGACCCCGGCGCCGACGCCACGATCGGCGGCATGGCCGCGACGCGCGCCTCGGGCACCAACGCGGTGCGCTACGGCACGATGCGCGAGGCGGTGCTGGGGCTCACCGTGGTGCTCGCCGACGGGCGGGTGATCCGCACCGGCGGCCGGGCCCGCAAGTCGGCCGCCGGCTACGACCTCACCCGGCTGTTCGTGGGCTCGGAGGGCACGCTCGGGGTGATCACCGAGGTGCGGCTGCGCCTGCACCCCCTGCCCGAGGCGATCTCGGCCGCGGTCTGCGCCTTCCCCTCGACCGAGGCGGCCGTGCGCAGCGTGATCCAGATCATCCAGGCCGGCATCCCGGTGGCCCGGATCGAGCTGTTGGACGAGGTCCAGATGGGCGCCTGCATCGCCTTCGCCGGGCTCGAGGGCTACCGCGCGGCACCGACCCTGTTCCTCGAGTTCCACGGCTCGACCGCGGCCGTGGCCGAGCAGGCCGAGGCGGCCGGGGCGATCGCCGCCGCCGAGGGCGGCGAGGCGTTCCGCTGGGCGACCCGCACCGAGGACCGCAACCGCCTCTGGCAGGCGCGCCACGACGCCTACTACGCGGCGCTCGCGCTGCGCCCCGGCGCCAGGGGCTGGGCGACCGATGTCTGCGTGCCGATCTCGCGCCTCGCCGAGTGCATCGAGGAGACCCGCGCCGACCTCGCCCGGGCGCGCGTGCTGGCGCCGATCGTGGGCCATGTCGGCGACGGCAACTTCCACCTCGTGCTGCTCGTCGACCCGGAGGATGCCGAGGAGATCGAGCGCGCCCGGGCGGTCAAGGAGCGGCTCGTCCGCCGCGCGCTGGCGATGGGCGGGACCTGCACCGGCGAGCACGGCATCGGCATGGGCAAGATCGACAGCCTGGAGGCGGAGCACGGGGCGGCGGTGGCCGTCATGGCGGCCCTCAAGCGGGCCCTCGACCCGGCCGGGATCCTCAATCCCGGCAAGATCTTCCGCGCCGCGGCCGGCTGAGCTCGGCGGCGACCTCGAACAGGATGGCGTGGCGGGCGGCGAGCGTGGCGAGATCGGGATCGTAGCCGCCGCCGATCACGGCCGCGACCGGTACCCCCGCGTCCCGGCAGGTCTCGAGCACGAACCGGTCGCGCTCGGCGAGGCCGCGGTCGCTCAGCGCCAGCCGGCCGAGCCGGTCGGCGGCGTGCGGGTCGACGCCGGCATCGTAGAGGACGAGGTCGGGCGCGCCGCGGTGCAGCAGGCCGGGCAGGAGCCCCGCCAGGAGGTCCAGATAGGCGCGGTCGCCGGTGCCCGGGTCGAGCGCCAGATCGAGGCTCGACTGCCGCTTGCGGGCGGGGAAGTTGCAGCGGCAGTGCAGCGAGACGGTGGCGACCCCGGGCTCGCCCGCGAGGATCGCGGCCGTGCCGTCGCCCTGGTGCACGTCGAGGTCGAGGACGAGCAGCCGCCGCACCCGCCCCTCGGCCAGGAGGACGAGCGCGGTCACCGCCAGGTCGTTGAAGACGCAGAAGCCGGCGCCGCCGTCGCGGAAGGCGTGGTGGCTGCCGCCGGCGCCGTTGAGGGCGAGGCCGTGCTCCAGGGCGAGCCGGGCGG
>JBBIIE010000276.1:0-4230 GCA_037446605.1 Geminicoccaceae bacterium
GCCTCGGCCAGCCGCCCGAGCAGGCCTTCCTGCCGGCCGAGCTCCTGCGCGCCCGGCCCGATGCCGCCGGCCGGCTCCGGGTGGCGCAGCGTGTGCTCGGCCTGTTCGGCCCGCACGGGCCCCTGCCGCTCTGGGTCACCGCGCGGGCCCACGCCCAGGCCCGGCAGGAGGCCGACGGCACGCTCGCCGACTTCGCCGACCTGTTCCACCACCGCCTCGTGGCGCTCTACTACCGCGCCTGGGCCGAGGCACGGCCGGCGGTCGAGCAGGACCGCGGCGCGGCGAGCCGGACCACCGCCCGGCTCGCGGCGCTCGCGGGCCTCGGCCTCGCCGACCGCCCCGACCGGTTGGGCGTCCCGGACCGCTTCCTCCTCCACGTGGCCGGGCTGCTCCTGCTCGGCACCCGCCCGCCCGAGGCGCTCGAGCGCGCGCTCGCCCTCTGGCTCGCCCTGCCGGCCCGCGTGCTGGAGCTGCAGCCGGCCTGGCTCGAGGTGCCGGAGCGCTGGCGCGCCCGGCTGGGCGCGGCCCGGCTCGGGCAGAGCTCGGTGCTCGGGCAGGCGGTCTTCGACCGCGCCCACCGCTTCCGCGTGCGGCTCGGGCCGATGGGCCGGGCGGACCTCGAGGCGCTCCTGCCGGGCGGCGCCCTCCTGCCGATGGTGCTGGCGCTGGTCCACCTGCTGCAGGGCCGCGAGCTCGACTTCGACCTGCAGCTGGTGGTGCGCCGCGAGGAGGTGCCGGTGGCGCGGCTCGACGGCCGCACCCGGCTCGCCTGGACGAGCTGGCTGGATGTCGCGGTGCGCGCGCGCGACGCCGACGACCTCGTGCTCGAGCGGCCGCGGTGCGGTCCCGGGCGGGGAGATGCCGAATGGCGGTGATCAGCCGCGAGGTGATCTTCGACAAGCTGGGCGAGACGGCGATGCGGACGCTGCGCTCGGCCTTCGAGCTGGCGCGCGCGCGCGGCGACGCCTGGCTCGAGCCCACGCACTGGCTGGCCTTGATCCTGCGGACCGACGGCTCGGATCTGGCGCTCGCCCTGCCGCGCGCCGGGATCGACCGCGACCGGGTGCTCAAGGAGCTCGACGACGCACTCGCCCGGCAGCGCCGCGGCGCCGGCTCGCGCCTCGACTTCTCGCGCGACCTCGAGCTTTCGATCGAGCGCGGCTGGCTGTCGGCGAGCCTGATGTTCGGCGCCGGGCGCATCCGCACCGCGCACCTCCTGCATGGCATGCTCGACCAGGCCGAGCTGCGCCGGCTCCTCTGGGAGATCGCCCCCTCGCTGAAGCCGCTCGCCCCGGAGCAGCTCGCCACGCGCCTTGGCGAGCTCACCCGCGGCTCGATCGAGGAGGTGGTGGAGGCGGCGGCACCTCCGGCCGCGGGTGCCGGGGCCGGCAGCGGCCTGCCCGGGGCGGCGGCCGCGCGCGCCCTCGACCGCTTCGCGCACGATCTGACCCGCCAGGCGCGCGAGGGGCGGATCGACCCGGTGCTCGGCCGCGACGCCGAGATCCGCGAGGTGATCGACATCCTGATGCGGCGGCGGCAGAACAACCCGATGATCGTGGGCGAGGCCGGGGTCGGCAAGACGGCGCTGGTCGAGGGCCTGGCGCTCAAGATCGCCGCGGGCGAGGTGCCGCCCGCGCTCGCCAGGGTGCGCCTGCTGGCGCTCGATCTCCCCGCCCTCCAGGCCGGCGCCTCGGTCAAGGGCGAGTTCGAGCAGCGGCTCAAGCAGGTGATCGAGGAGGTGCAGCGCTCGCCCGAGCCGATCGTGCTGTTCATCGACGAGGCGCACACGCTGATCGGCGCCGGCGGGGCCGCCGGCACGGGCGACGCCGCCAACCTGATGAAGCCGGCGCTCGCCCGCGGCAGCTTGCGGACCATCGCCGCCACCACCTGGGGCGAGTACAAGAAGCACATCGAGAAGGACCCGGCGCTCACCCGCCGGTTCCAGACCGTGCAGGTCGACGAGCCGGACGAGGAGCGCGCCGTGCGGATGCTGCGGGGCGTGGCGGCGGTGCTCGAGAAGCACCACGAGGTGCAGCTCCTGGACGAGGCGATCGGCGCCGCGGTGCGGCTGTCGCGGCGCTACATCCAGGGCCGCCAGCTCCCCGACAAGGCGGTGAGCGTGCTCGATACCGCCTGCGCCCGGGTGGCCACGAGCCAGGCCGGCACGCCGGCCGGGATCGAGGATGCGCGGCGCACCATCGCCGACCTCGAGGCCGAGCTCGCCACGCTCGCCCGCGAGGCGCGGATCGGCATCGAGGCGCCCGAGCGGCGCGCCGGGCTCGAGGCGCGGCTGGCCGAGGAGAAGGCGCGGCTCCTGGCGCTCGAGGCACGCCTCGCCCGCGAGAAGGAGGCGGTGGCCGAGCTCCTGGCGCTGCGCCGGGCGCTGCGTGACGGAGCGTCCCCGGGCGACGGCGCCTCCCCGGGCGACGGAGCGGCGGCCGCGAGCCTCGAGGGGCTGCGCGCGGCCGAGGCGCGGGTGCGCGAGCTGCAGGGCGAGCGGCCGTTGATCCTGCCGGCGGTCGACGGCCAGGCGGTGGCGAGCGTGGTCGAGAGCTGGACCGGGATCCCGGTCGGGCGGATGCTGGTCGCCGAGATCGACGCGGTGCTCGGCCTCGAGGCGGCACTGCGCCGCCGCGTGCTCGGCCAGGACCACGCGCTGCAGGCGATCGCCCAGCGCATCCAGACGGCGCGCGCCGGGCTCGAGCATCCGGGCAAGCCCAAGGGCGTGTTCCTGCTCGTCGGGCCCTCGGGCGTGGGCAAGACCGAGACCGCGCTCGCGCTGGCCGAGGAGCTGTTCGGCGGCGAGGAGCACGTCGTCTCGATCAACATGAGCGAGTTCCAGGAGGCGCACACGGTCAGCACGCTCAAGGGCTCGCCGCCCGGCTATGTCGGCTACGGCGAGGGCGGCAGGCTGACCGAGGCCGTGCGCCGCAAGCCCTACAGCGTGGTCCTGCTCGACGAGATCGAGAAGGCCCACAAGGACGTCCACGAGCTGTTCTTCCAGGTGTTCGACAAGGGGGTGATGGAGGACAGCGAGGGCCGGCGCATCGACTTCAGGAACACGATCGTGCTGATGACCTCGAACGCCGGCTCGGACGTGATCATGAAGCTGTGCGCCGACCCCGATCTGGTGCCCGCGCCGGAGGCGCTGGCCGAGGCGGTGCGCCGGCCGCTGCTCCAGGTGTTCCCGCCGGCCTTCCTCGGCCGGCTCGCGGTGATCCCCTACTACCCGCTCGGCGCGAAGGTGATGGCCGACATCGTCCGCCTCCAGCTCGGCCGGGTGGCGCGGCGGCTGGGGGAGGGCCACGGCGTGCCGCTGCGCTGGGCACCCGAGGTGGTCGATCTGGTGCTCCAACGCTGCACCGAGCCCGAGAGCGGCGGGCGGATGATCGACGCGATCCTGACCGGCACGCTCTTGCCGCAGATCAGCCGCGAGCTGTTGGCACGGCTGCGCGAGGGGCGCGCGCTCGAGCGGGTCGAGGTGCGGGTCGCCGACGGCGGCTTCGCGCTCGACTTCGGCGAGGGTTGAGGGGGGAACGGCCGAGGGAGGTGGCGGGGACGGTGGCGAGCGCCCTCGTGATCCTGCACGAGAGCAGCGGCGAGCGGCGAAGGCTCGTGGGCGGGCGGCTCGTGATCGGCCGCGCGCTCGGCTGCGACTGGGTGCTGAGCGAGCCCGGCACGCCCTCGCTCTCGCGCCGGCACTGCCTGCTCGAGGCCGAGGGCGGGCGCTTCCTCCTGCGCGACCTCGGCTCGACCAACGGCACCCGGCGCAACGGCGAGCCGGTGCCGCCGGAGACCGCCGTGGCGCTCGCCGACGGCGATCTGCTGGAGCTCGGCCGGCACCGGCTGCGGGTCACGCTCGAGGAGGAGGTGGCGCCGCGGAGCGCACCGGCCGCGGCGGCCGGCGCCTCGCTCGATGCCATCCTGGCCGGGCTCGCCGGCGGCCCGGCGGCGAGCGGCCCGGAGTTCGAGCTCGCCGCGGTCGAGCCCCGCCCGCCCGGACCGATCGACCCGGGCGCCGGCCTCGCGCGCGATCCGCTCGGCGGCTTCGTCGAGGAGCTGCAGGCGCGACCGGCCCGCCCGCTGGCGCCGCGCGAGGAGGGCCCGAGCCGCGGCGACCACGGCCAGCCGCAGCACGAGAGCTTCGCGCTGGCCCGCCCCGAGCCGCGCGCGGCGCCGGCTCCTGAGGCCGACGCGGCGGTGGCCCGCTCAGCCAACACGTTCGCGCCG
>JBBIIE010000277.1:0-4167 GCA_037446605.1 Geminicoccaceae bacterium
GACCAGCGCCTCGCGGGCGGAGCGCGCGGGGTCGACCTCGCCCGGCCCGACCGCGCCGGCCCGCGGCGGCCGGAGGTTGCGGTCGGGCGGCACGATCAGCGGCTGGCCGCGGACCACCTGGAACTCGTCGGGGGCGCGCTTCCTGAGGCCGAAGGCCTCCTGCACGGTCCCCTGGCAGCCGGCGAGGACGAGCCCGGCGAGCGCCAGGCAGGCGATTCTGCGCGACCGCGACCGGGACATCACCCTTTCCCTCCCGTCTGCGAGGCCGGGCTCCGCCGCGGGACCAGCCCGTCCAGCAGGAGCAGTCCGGCGCCGACCACGATGGCGCTGTCCGCGACGTTGAACGCCGGCCAATGGTAGCCGGCCAGATGGAAGTCGAGGAAGTCCACGACCGCCCCGAAGCGGAGCCGATCGATCAGGTTGCCGGCGGCACCGGCGAGCACCAGGATCAGCGCGACCCGCGCGAGCGGCCGCTCCTCGCGCCAAAGCCAGACGGCGAGCAGCACGCCGATCGCGAGCGTGATCGCCGCGAGCAGACCCGGGCGGGCGTCGCCGAGCCCGGCGAGCATGCCGAAGCTCACCCCCGGGTTCCACACCAGCACGAGGTTGAGGAAGGGCGTCACGGCGAGCTGGCCGCCCTCGGCGAAGGCGTGCAGCACGAGCTGCTTGCTCGCCTGGTCGAGGGCCAACAGGCCCACGAACAGCCCCGCCTCGCCGCGTCGCACGCCCGGCGCCTCAGGCCGCCCGCCCGGCGACGGCACCGGCGCAGCGCCGGCAGAGCGCGTCGGGCGAGGCCGCGACCTCGGGCAGCACCTGCCAGCAGCGGGCGCATTTGGCACCGCTCGCCGGACGCGGCACGACCGCCACCTCGGGCACGTCCTCGAGGGTGAAGGCGCCGGCCGGGGCGGGCCCGGCCACGAGCTCGATGCCACTCGTGATGGCGAGCTCGGCCAGATCGACCCCGGCGAGCGCGGCGCGGTCCTCCGCGCGCGCCAGATGGACGACCGGTGCCGCCTGCAGGCTGGCGCCGATCCGCTTCTCGCGGCGCTCGACCTCGAGCGCGCCGGTGACCACCCGGCGGATCGCCCGCACCCGCTCCCAGCGCGCCGCCAGCGCCTCGTCGCGCCACGCGGTGGGCAGGCTCGGGAACAGCCGCAGGTGCACGCTCTCCGCCTCGCCCGGATGGCGGGCGAGCCACGCCTCCTCGGCGGTGAACACCAGCACCGGGGCGAGCCAAGCGGTCAGGCAGCGGTGCAGCTCGTCGAGCACGGTGCGCGCCGCGCGCCGCCTGAGGCTGTCGGCGGGATCGCAGTAGAGCGCGTCCTTGCGCACGTCGAAGTAGAATGCGGACAGGTCGTTCGTGCAGAAATTGAGCAGCGCCGCGTACAGGCGGGCGTAGTCGAAGCTCTCGTTGCAGTCGACCACGAGCCGGCCGAGCTCCTCCAGCCGGTGCAGGACCCAGCGCTCGAGCTCGGGCATCCGCGCCGGGTCGAGCCGCTCGGAGGGGTGGAAGCCCGCCAGGTTGGCGAGCAGGTAGCGCAGCGTGTTGCGCAGCCTGCGGTAGCTGTCGCCCAGGCCGTCCAGGATCTCCTTGCCGATCCGCACGTCCTCGGAACAGTCGGCCGAGACCACCCACAGCCGCAGGATGTCGGCGCCGTGGGTCTTCATGAGGTCGAGGGGCGAGATCACGTTGCCCTTCGACTTCGACATCTTCTCGCCCTTGGCGTCGACGACGAAGCCGTGGGTGAGGACGGTGGCGTAGGGGGCGCGGCCGCGGGTGCCGCAGCTCTCCAGCAGGGAGGAGTGGAACCAGCCGCGATGCTGGTCGGAGCCCTCGAGGTAGAGGTCGGCCGGCCAGGCGAGGTCGGGGCGCCGCTCGAGCACGATGGCGTGCGTCGAGCCGCTCTCGAACCAGACGTCGAGGATGTCGTCGACCTTCTCGAACTCGGCCGGATCGCGACCCGGGCCCAGGAACTCGGCCGGATCGCGGGTCCACCAGGCATCCGCACCCTCCTGCTCGAAGGCGCGGGCGATCCGCTCGCAGACCTCGGGGTCGCGCAGCACCTCGCCGGTCGCCCGGTGCACGAACACGGCGATCGGCACGCCCCAGGCGCGCTGCCGGGAGATGCACCAGTCGGGACGCGTCTCGATCATGCCCCTGAGCCGGTTCCTGCCCTTGGCGGGCACGAAGCGGGTCGCCTCGATCGCCGCGAGCGCCTTGGCGCGCAGCCCGTGCGCGCCGTCCATGGGGATGAACCACTGGTCGGTGGCGCGGAAGATCAAGGGCGCCTTGGAGCGCCAGGAATGCGGGTAGCTGTGCACCAGCGTGCCGCGCGCGAGCAGCGCGCCGCGCTCGGTCAGGGCGGCGATCACGGGCTCGGCCGCCTTGAACACGTGCAGGCCCGCGAAGCCCGGTGCTGCCGCCGTGTAGGTGCCGTCGCCCGCGACCGTGTCGGGCACCTCGAGCCCGTGCCTGCGGCCGAGCTCGAAATCGTCCTCGCCGTGGCTCGGGGCGATGTGGACGAGGCCGGTGCCCTGCTCGGTGGTGACGAAGCCGCCCGGCAGGAGCGGTACGGGGAAGCCGTAGCCGCCGGCGAGCCCGGCCAGGGGATGGCGGCAGACGGTGCCGGCGAGCGCCGCACCCTCGAGCTCGGCGAGCGTGGCGAAGGTCAGGATGCCGGCCACGTCGGCGGTCTCGGCGAGCCGTTCGGCCGCGACCAGGAGCCGCTCGCCCGGGCGGGCGAGCGCACCGTCGCGCACCTCGCCGACCTCGACCAGGCGGTAGGCGATGCCCGGCCCGAAGGCCACGGCGCGGTTGCCCGGGATGGTCCAGGGGGTGGTCGTCCAGATCAGCACGGCGGCACCGGCGAGCGCCTCGAGCGGGCTCGCCGTCACCGGGAAGCGCACCCAGATCGTGGTCGAGGTGTGGTCGTGGTACTCGACCTCGGCCTCGGCGAGCGCGGTCTTCTCCACGACCGACCACATCACCGACTTCTTGCCGCGGTAGAGCTGGCCGTCGAGCAGGAAGCGCGCCAGCTCGCGGAGGATGCCGGCCTCGGCGGCGGGGGCCATGGTGGTGTAGGGTGCCGCCCAGTCGCCCGCCACGCCGAGCCGCTGGAACTCGGCGCTCTGCACGCCGATCCAGTGCTCGGCATAGGCGCGACACTCGGCACGGAAGTCGACGATCGGCACCGCGTCCTTGTCGCGCCCCTTGCGCCGGTACTCCTGCTCGACCTGCCACTCGATCGGCAGGCCGTGGCAGTCCCAGCCGGGCACGTAGTTGGCGTCGAAGCCGAGCATCTGCCGGCTGCGGTTGATCACGTCCTTGAGGATCTTGTTGAGGGCCGTGCCCATGTGCAGGTGGCCGTTGGCGTAGGGCGGTCCGTCGTGCAGCACGAACAGCGGCCGGCCGCGCGCGGCCTCGCGCAGCCGCCGCCAAAGCTCCTGGCGCCGCCAGCGCTCGAGCAGCGCCGGCTCGCGCGCCGGCAGCTCGGCCTTCATGGGGAAGGTGGTCGTCGGCAGGAACAGGGTCGAGCGGAAGTCTCGGCTCATCGCGGCAGGCTCATCGCGGGGGCTCACCGGGTCGGGCCCGAAGGGACGCTCTCGTGCGCGCGGGGGTGGGCGGACGGGCCCGCGGCCGCGGCCCGCTCGTCGTGCAGGGCGGCGCGCGCCGCGGCGCAGTCGCGGGCGATCTGCCGGGCGAGCTCGTCCGGGCCCGCGAAGCGTCGCTCCTCGCGCAGCCGCTCGAGGAAGCGTACCTCGAGGCGGCGACCGTAGAGCGCGTGCTCGCCGTCGAGGAGATGCACCTCGAGCAGGAGCCCGCGACCGTCGAAGGTGGGGCGCCGGCCGAGATTGGCAACCGCCGGACGCCAGGTGCCGGTGGGATCGCCGCCGATCCGCGCGCGCACCGCGTAGACGCCCGGTGCCGGGAGCTGCACCCGTCCGGGCAGGGGCTCCAGGTTGGCGGTCGGGAAGCCGAGCGTGCGGCCGCGCCGATCGCCCGGACGCACGAGGCCCGCGACCGCGTGCGGCCGGCCGAGCAGGCGGGCGGCACGCTCGACCCGGCCGGCCGCCAGATGGTCGCGCACCGCGGTCGAGGCGCAGCGGTCGCCGTCGAGCTCGACCGGCGGCACGGTCGCCACGCGCAGCCCGTGCGCGCCGGCCAAG
>JBBIIE010000278.1:0-4115 GCA_037446605.1 Geminicoccaceae bacterium
TGCTCTTCCGATCTGCGCGGATCGCCCGAGGCCGGGATCGCCCGGCCCGGTGCCGCCGCGGCGCCCGCCCGCAGCTCCTCCTCCTGGGCGACCCGCACACGCTTCATGAGTTTCCTATGCGGTGCCGCGCCGCCGTGGGCAAGTCGGTCACGGGGCGCTAACGATTCCTCGGGTACGCTGCGGCATGGTGTCGGGGCGGGCGGCGGGACGCATCTCCTGTCGCGCGCTCTGGGCGGATCGGCTACCGGTCCTTCGGGGGCGGTGCGCGCGGGCGGCCGGAAGGCCGTCGCCGGCATCCTCGACGCCGGGTGGGCGGTGGAACGGGATGGTGACGGTCGAGCAGCCGAGGCAGCCCGATGCGGCGACGCGGCCGAGCCCGCATCCGGGCGGGTCGCGGCTGCGCCGGCTCGTCTCCTGCCTGATCGGCGCCGGCATGCTGGCGCTGGCGCTGTGGATCCTGCGGCGCTGGGCGGCGCATGTGAGCTACGCCGACCTGGAGGCCGAGCTGGCGGAGATCCCGGCCTGGCGGATCCTGCTTTCGATCCTGTTCAGCCTCGCGAGCTTCGTGGCCCTGTTCGGCTACGAGTACCACGCCTGCCGGTTCATCGGCCGACCGATCGGCTGGGCGCGGGCCGGGATCATCTCCTTCGTCACCCAGTCGATCGCGCACGCCGTGGGCTTCGCCCTCTTCGTGGGTGCCACCGTGCGCTACCGGCTCTACAGCGCGCACGGCTTCGGGCTGTTCGAGGTCGCCAAGATCCAGGTCTTCTTCACCGCCACCTTCGGGCTCGGCTGCCTGACGCTGGCCGGCGGCACCCTCCTGATCGAGCCCTACGTGCTGGCCCGCGCGGCGGGCGTGGCGGAGGGCTGGTGGCGCCTGCTCGGCGTCGGGCTGCTCGGCGCCGTGCTGGCCGTCCTGGTCTGGGGCACCTGGTTCCACCGGCCGATCCGGGTCGCGGGGCAGGTCTTCCAGCTGCCCTGCGCGCGCGTGACCGCGATCCAGATCGCCCTCGGCGTCGCCGATCTGGCCTGCGTGGCCGCCGCCCTGCACGTGCTCCTGCCGGTCGAGCTCGGCCTGACCTACTTCGAGACGCTGGGCGTGTTCGTGGCGGCCATCACCCTCGGCCTGATCAGCCACGTGCCGGGTAGCCTCGGCGTGTTCGAGGGCGCCGTACTGGTCCTGATCGATCCGCCGAGCGAGCTCACCGCGGCGGTGATCGGCGCGCTCATCATGTTCCGCGCCTGCTACTACATGCTGCCGCTGCTCCTGGGCGCGAGCCTGTTCGGGGTGCTCGAGGGGCGCCGCGGGCTGGCCGCCGGGCGCGCGCTCGGCGAGGGCCGGAGCTGAGCGCCGCCGGCACCGCACCGGCCGGGGTTCGGCCGCCTTGATCCCGATCGGCGACGAGAACCCGGCGCACCGGCCGCCGGTCGTGACGGTCGGGCTGATCGCGGTCTGCATCGCCGTGTTCCTGGCCCAGCTCACGGTCCTGGGCGGGCTCGAGCGGAGCGCGTGGCGGCTCGGCCTCGTGCCGGCGGTGCTCACCGGCTCGGCCCGCCTGACGCCCGCGCTCGGGGCCGCACCCGCCGGCTGGACGCTCCTCACCTCGATGTTCGTGCACGGCGGCTGGCTGCACCTCCTGGGCAACCTGCTCTACCTCTGGGTGTTCGGCGACAATGTCGAGAACCGGCTCGGGCACCTCCGCTTCCTGCTCTTCTACCTGGCGGCGGGCCTCGCCGCGGCGGCCGCGCAGGTGCTCGCCGAGCCGGGCGGGCGGCTGCCCATGGTGGGTGCCAGCGGCGCCGTCTCGGGCGTGCTCGGCGCCTATCTCGTGCTCTGGCCGCACGCCCGGGTGCTCGTCTTCGTGCCGATCCTGCCGTTCCTCCTGCCGCGCATCCGCGCCGGCTGGCTGCTCGGCCTGTGGTTCGCGATGCAGCTCGCCGGCGCCGCGCTGACACCCTCCGAGGTCGGCGGGATCGCCTTCTGGGCGCATGTCGGCGGCTTCCTCGCCGGCCTCCTGGTCGGCGCGGTGCTGGTGCGGCGGCGGGGCCCGGCCGGCCCCTGGGGGCCGCGGCGCCGCTCCTGAGCGGCAAATCTCCTAAAATGCCCGCGAGTTTTGCTTCGATTTGCCAAGCAATACGCTACAAATCGAAATCGAAAGTTGTTGCGGCCCCGCAGATCTCAAATTAACCATAGTTTCCGGAAAGCATACCGCCGATGCGAGACCGGACCGGCCCGGGCAAGGCCGGGCGGGACGGTCGAGGGAGAACGACGATGGCCGTGTCGACCCGCTCGCTGCACGCCCTCCTGGCGCGGACCGACAACGACAACCTGCCGGTGCGGACGGCGCAGCCGCCGCGGCCGGCGGTGCTGCCCTTCGTCCCGCGCCACCGCGGGCTCGACCTCGACTACCCGCATCTCTCGACCCGCTTCGAGCCGGAGACCGGGATCCTGTGGGCGCGCATGCGCCACCAGGAGCGGGCCTGCTACACGCCCGAGATCATGCGCGACATGCGCGACTTCCAGCTCCACCTGCGCGATCTTTGGGCCGGCGCGTCGCTCGACGAGTGCCCGGTGCGCTGGCTGGTCTGGGGCTCCGACGCGCCCAAGGCCTGGAGTCTGGGCGGCGATCTGGCGACCTTCACGCGGCTGATCCGGGCCGGCGACGAGGCTGGGCTCCGCGCCTACGCGCATCTGGCGATCGACATCCTGCACGACAACCACGTGTGCATGGACCTGCCGATCCTGACCGTGGCGCTGATCCAGGGCGATGCGATCGGCGGCGGCTTCGAGGCGATGCTCACCGACGACGTCGTGATCGCCGAGCGTGGCGCCAAGTTCGGCCTGCCCGAGATCCTCTTCAACCTGTTCCCGGGGATGGGCGCCTACAGCTTCCTCAAGCGCAAGGTCGGCCCGGGCCTCGCCCGGCAGCTCGTCGAGGACGGCATCACCCGCAGCGCCGACGAGCTCCAGGAGCTCGGCCTCGTCGACCGGGTGTGCGAGCCCGGCCAGGGCGAGGCGGTGCTGCGCCAGCTCGTGGCGGAGAGCGCGCCCCGCTTCCGCACGCTCAAGACGCTCCGCCGGGTCCGCCACCGGGTCGACCCGGTGACCCGGCGCGAGCTCACCGACGTGGTCGACCTCTGGGTCGATCTGGCGATGCGCCTCTCCGACAACGATCTCCGGCGCATGGACTGCCTCGCCCGGGTGCAGGAGCGCAAGCGCGCGACGGTCTGAGACCGGAATCGGCCGGCCTCAGCCGGGGCCGGCCGGCGCCGTCCCCTCGAGCTCGGCCAGGTAGCCGCGCAGCGCCCCCTCCAGCCGGTCGAACTCCTCGCGCAGCCGGCCGAGCTCGGTGCGGCCGCGCATCACGAGCGCGGCGTCGTCGATCGCCCGCCAGGACAGGCACAGCTCGAACACCGAGCGGCCGCCGACATGCGCCGCACTCGAGCGGAGCGCGTGCGCCTGGTCGCGGAAGGCGCGCGCGTCGCCCGCCTCGATCGCCGCCTGCAGCCGCTCGATCGTCTCGCGGCCGTCGGCCAGGAACTCCTCGACCAGCTCGCCGAGGAAGCCGGCGCCGTCGTCGAGCTGGCGGAGCGCCTCCAGCCGGCGCCGGTCGAGCGGGTCGCCGGCCGTGGCGGCGGCGGGGGCGGGAGCGGCCTCTCCACCGGCTGCCGCGGCCGGGGCGGCGGTGCCCGCCGGAGCGAGCTGGCGGTCGATCGCGCGCAGGAGCTCGGCGGCGTCGATGGGCTTGGTCAGATAGTCGCTGAAGCCGACCTGCCGGCAGGCCTCGCGCGATTCCGGCGTGGCGTCGGCACTGAGCGCCAGGATGGGCGGCAGCTCGGCCGGATCCTTGAGGAAGCGCAGGAGCTTGACCGCCTCGATTCCGCCCAGCCCGGGCATGCCGAGGTCCATGAGCACGAGGTCGAAGCGGTCGCGCTCGAGCCGCTCGACCGCCTCCTGGCCGTCGTCGACCAGGACGACGCGGTGCCCGCCGCGCTCGAGGATCGCCTTGATCACCTTCTGGTTCGTGCGGTTGTCCTCGGCGACGAGCACCCGGGCGGAGCGCGCGGCGCTGCGCGCCACCGGCGCCGGCGTGGCGATGCCGCCGTCGATTTTT
>JBBIIE010000279.1:0-4111 GCA_037446605.1 Geminicoccaceae bacterium
GTACGAATGGCAGGAGACCGTCTGGGCGGCCTGCGCCAGCCGCAGCTCGTCGGCAGCCGCCGCCGGCTCGGACCGCGCCGCGACCGCGAGGAACCCGAGCAGCACGAGGCCGAGCCAGGCGCGCATCCCCCCTCCGCCGTTGCCTCGGCCGCCGATGCCGCTCGCGGATCGACCGCCGGCTCTTGTCCGTCCCCGCCGGCACGCCTACCAAACCGGCGCCCGCGACGCCAGATCGGAGCCCGGCGCGTTGCATCCCCTGGCACTCGTCAAGCCGGCCGCCTCGGCGGTCTGGAAGAAGACCGTCCGCGCCGCCGTGCTCGGGCCGCTGTTCTGGCTGCCGCGCGCGGAGCGGATCCGGATCGAGCGGCGGCTGCGCGGCCACGAGCAGTGGCAGAAGCTGCGCCGCGCCGACGTCACGATCGTCTCCTTCGGCAAGAGCGGCCGGACCTGGCTCAGGGTCATGCTGTCGCGCGTCTACGGCTTCCGGCACGGCCTGTCGGAACGCGCGCTGATCGGCTTCGACAACCTGCACCTGCGCGATCCCGCGATCCCCAAGGTGTTCTTCACCCACGACAACTACCTCAAGGACTGGACCGGCAACGCGGACAGCAAGGTCGACTACCGCGACCACAAGGTGGTACTGCTGGTGCGCCACCCGGCGGACGTGGCGGTCTCCCAGTACCACCAGTGGAAGTTCCGCATGCGGCCGGGCAAGAAGGCGATCAACGCCTACCCCGAGGACGAGGTCGATCTGTTCGCCTTCGTCGCCCGCCACGAGGCCGGGCTCGCCAAGGTGATCGACTGGATGAACGGCTGGGCGCGCGAGCTCGACCGGCTGCCCGACCTGCTCCTGGTCCGCTTCGAGGACCTCAAGGCCGACACGCGCGGCACGCTCGGCCGGATCCTGGCGTTCATCGGCACGCCGGCGAGCGACGCCGAGCTCGACGAGGCGGTCCGCTTCGGCAGCTTCGAGAACATGCGGCGGATGGAGAGCGAGAGCCGCTTCTGGCTCTCCGGCGGGCGGATGACGGCGGCCGACAAGAGCAACCCGCAGTCCTTCAAGACTCGGCGCGGCGAGGCCGGCGGCTGGCGCAGGGACTTCACGCCCGAGCAGGTGGCCGAGATCGAGGCGATCGTCGAGCGCCGCCTCATGAAGGGCTTCGGCTATCTGGCCGTGGAGCGCCTGCCACCGATCGCCCCGGCCGCCTGAGGGGGTCAGAGGAGCCGGAGCTGGCCGTCCGCGGCGGGCGGGCGGAAGAGGTCGGTGCGCGGGGCCGCCGGGGGACGGTCGAGCCCGTGGCGGGCGCGGGCCCGGGCGAAGCGTGCCGCGAGCAGCTCGGCGAGCGGCCCACTGCCGCGCATGCGGTGGCCGAAGCGCGGGTCGTCGAGGCGCCCGCCGCGGCACTGGCGGAGCAGCGAGAGCACGCGCGCGGCGCGCTCCGGGTAATGCTCCCGGAGCCAGGCGGTGAACAGATCCTTCACCTCGTGCGGCAGGCGCAGGAGGATCCAGTTCAGCCGGCTGGCCCCGGCCGCGGCGACGGCGGCGGCGATCCGCTCGATCTCGTGGTCGTTGAGGCCCGGGATCACGGGCGAGTGGTTGGCTGCGACCGGAACGCCCGCCCGGGCGAGTGCGCCGATCACCTCGAGGCGCCGCCAGGGGGCCGCGGCGCGCGGCTCCATCCGGCGCGCGAGCACGGGGTCGAGGGTGGTGACCGAGACGTCGACCCGCACCAGCCCGAGCCGCGCCGCCTCCGCCAGCAGGTCGAGGTCGCGCAGGATCCCGGCACCCTTGGTGGTGATCGCGAAGGGGTGGCGGGTCTCGAGGAGGACGGCGAGGATCGCCCGCGTGATGCCGAGCCGGCGCTCGACCGGCTGATGGGGGTCGGTGTTCGAGCCGAGGACGAGCACCTCCGGCCGGTAGCCGGGGCGCGCCAGCTCGACGCGCAGGAGCCGCGCGGCATCGTGCTTGGCGAAGATCCGGGTCTCGAAGTCGAGGCCGGCGGAGAGGCCCAGATAGGCGTGGCTCGGCCGCGCGTAGCAGTAGATGCAGCCGTGCTCGCAGCCCCGATAGGGGTTGATCGAGCGGTCGAAGCCGATGTCCGGCGACTCGTTGCGGGAGATCACCGTGCGCGCGGCATCGGGGCGCACCTCGGTCGCCGGCGCCGGCTCGCCGGCCAGCGCCTCCAGCGAGCCCCAGCCGTCGTCGAACGGCGCCCGCTCGGCCGGCTCGAACCGACCGGCCGGGTCGAGCGTGGCGCCGCGGCCGCGCCGCACGCCCGGGAGCATGGCGACCTCCAGGAACGAACCAAGAACATCATAGCGCCGGCAGCGCCCCCGTCCAGCCCCTGCCTGTTGACCGCCTTGCGGTTGATCCGGAATAAGGGCGTCCATTGCAGTACGATGGTAGGGTCGGGGGTGGGGAGTGCGGGAACCGGGGCTTGGCGCGCGGCGTCCTCGTGGCGCCGGGCTCGGGGCGATGCTGTGCCTCCTCGCGGCGGCGGACGCGCCGGCGGCCGAGTGGCTCTACACCGTGCGGCCGGGCGACAGCCTTTGGAGCATCGCCGACCGCTACCTTCGGAGCCCACGCTACTGGCTGGCGCTCGGCCGGCACAACCGCCTCGACCGTCCCGACGATCTCACCCCCGGCACGCTGCTCGAGATCCCGATCGCCTGGCTGCGGATCCGCCCGGCCCCGGCCGCGCTCGAGGCGGTCGCCGGCGCGGTCGAGCTCCGGCCCGACGGTGGGGTCGGCCGGGCGGCCGCCGTCGGCGATCGCCTCGAGGGCGGCGAGACCCTGGTGACGGCGGCCGAGGGGTCGGCCACCGTCCGCCTCGCCGACGGCTCCGAGCTCGAGATCGGCCCGGGCAGCCGGGTCACCTTCGACCGGCTGAGCGCCTATGGCCGCGGCGGCATGGTCGATACGCGGGTGGGCCTCGCCGGCGGGCGGATGCGCGCCGCGGCGGCGCGCGGCACGGGCGGACTCGCGATCGAGACCCCGGCGGCGAGCGCCGCGGTGCGCGGCACCGTCTTCCGCGTCGCCACCGACGGGACCAGCGCCACCGCCGAGGGGCTCGAGGGGACGGTCGAGGTCGCGGCGCGCGGCGTGCGCCGGCGCCTCGCCGCCGGCACCGGCACGCTGGCGTGGGCGAACGAGCCGCCGGCCGTCCCCCGCCCGCTCCTGCCGCCGCCGCGCGCGGCCGGGCCCCTGCGCGCCGAGAGCGTGCCGCAGAAGGTGCGCCTGGAGCCGCTCGAGGGCGCCGACGCCTACCGCCTCGAGGTGCTGGGCGGCGTCGGCGGGAAGGCGCTGCTCGCCTCGCGCCGGTCGCCCGTCCCCGAGCTCGGCTTCGACCTGCCCGACGGGCGCTACGCGCTGCGCGCCCGCGGCATCGACCGCGACGGCATCGAGGGCCGCGACCTCGAGGCCGAGCTCGTCGTCGACGCGCGGCCGGAGCCGCCGCTGCCGCTGCGCCCGCGGCAGGGCGCGATCGAGCGGCAGGAGCGGCCGCGCTTCGCCTGGGCGGCCCCCGAGGGTGCCACCGGCTACCGCTTCCGCCTGGCGCCGGCGGACGCACCCGAGGCGGCGCTGCTCGAGCAGGAGCTGGCCGAGCCCGCCACGACCACGCCCTTCCCCCTGCCGCCCGGCCGCTGGGCCTGGCAGGTGGCGACGTTGGCCCAGGGCGAGCTCGGCCCCTGGGGTGCGCCGGTGCGCTTCGAGCGGCTGCCGCCGAGCCCCACCCCGGAGGCCACGGCCGCGCTCGGCGAGGACGGGCTGGCGCTGCGCTGGCCGCCGCTCGAGCCGGGCCGGACCCGCCGCGTCCAGCTCGCCCGCGACGCCGCCTTCGCGGCGCCGGTCGAGGACCGGACGACGGCCGAGGAGGAGCTGGTGCTGCCCTGGCCGGATCCGGGCCGCTGGTGGCTGCGCACGCGGATCGTCGAGCCGGACGGCGAGGAGGGTGCTTGGAGCCCGCCGCAGGCGATCGACGTGCCCTGGCGGAGCCTCTGGCCGCTCGCCGTGCCGGTGCTCCTGGCGGCGCTGGCGCTGCTGCTGTGAGGCGCGCGGCGGGACCCTGCCGGCGGGCCGCGGTCGCCGCGCTGGTGGCCGGCGGGGTGG
>JBBIIE010000280.1:0-4103 GCA_037446605.1 Geminicoccaceae bacterium
CCTGGCCGCCGGAGAGCTCGCCTTCGCCGCCGGCGAGCGGCGCGCCGGCCTCCGCCTCGCGCTGCCGCCCGACCTGCGCAACCGTGTGGCCCGCCTCGAGATCCCGGGCGTGGGAATCGCCGGTGTCGTGCTGCTCGACGAGCGCTGGCGGCGGCGCAGCGTTGGCATCGTCGGCGCGCCGCACGGCGCCGTCGACCAGCCGCTGCTCTCCGAGATCTACTTCCTCGAGCGTGCCCTCCTGCCGTTCGCCGAGGTGCGCCGCGGCCCGCTCGCCGACCTCCTCCAGGGCGAGCTCTCGCTCCTGGTGCTGCCCGACGTCGGCCGGCTCGCGGATGCCGACCGCACCCGCCTCACGGCCTGGATCGAGGCCGGCGGGGTGGTGCTGCGCTTCGCCGGCCCCAAGCTCGCCGCCGGCGGCGACCCGCTCCTTCCGGTGCCGCTCCGGGCGGGCGACCGCGAGCTCGGTGGTGCGCTCTCCTGGTCCGAGCCGCTGCCGCTGGCACCGCCGCCCGCCGACAGCCCGTTCGCCGGCCTCCAGCCGACCCCGGAGACCGTCGTCCGTCGCCAGGTGCTGGCCGAGCCGGGACCGGCGCTGACCGGTGCCACCCTCGCGGCACTCGTCGACGGCACGCCGATCGTGACCGGTCGACGTCAGGGTGGTGGCTGGATCCTCCTCGTCCACACCACCGCCAACACGAGCTGGACCAACCTGCCGCTCTCCGGCCTGTTCGTCGAGCTGCTGCGCCGCACCCTGGCGCTCGCACCGGGCGCTGGGAGCGTGCAGCGCGGCGCCCTCGAGCTCAGCCAGGCGCTCGCCGCCGACGGGACGCTCGGTCGGCCCGCAGCGAACCTGCTGCCGATCGATCCGGCCGGGTTCCGCACCGCCGTCGCGGGCCCGCGCACGCCCCCTGGGCTCTGGGCGCCGCTCGCCGCCGCCGACGCCGGCGAGGGGGGAGCGGCCCGCGTCGCGCTCAACCTGCAGCCGGCGGTCCCGGATCTCCTGCCGCTCGGGCCGGAGGAGCTCGGCGGTGCACCGCGCCCACTGGAGCGCGCCCGCGAGCTCGATCTGGCGCCCTGGCTGCTGCTGGCCGCCCTGATCCTGGCGCTGATCGACCTCGTGGTCGGCTGGGCGCTGCGCGGGCTCCTGCCGCTGCCGGCGCCGGCCCGAGCGGCGCTGCGCCCGGCCGCACTCCTGCTCCTGGCGCTCACCGTCCCGGCCGCGGCCCAGGAGGATCCGCGGCTGGCGGCGGCCTACGAGACCCGGCTCGCCTACGTGCTCACCGGCCGACCGGACGTCGACGAGGTCACCGAGGCCGGGCTGCGCGGCCTCGGCCGCGTGCTGATCGAGCGGACCAGCGTCGAGGTCGGCGAGCCGGTGCCGGTCGACCCGGCGCGCGACGACCTGGCGCTGTTCCCGCTGCTCTACTGGGTGGTGCCCCCCGACCATCGCGAGCTCCCGCCCGAGGCGCTGCAGCGCGTGCAGCGCTATCTCGAGAGCGGCGGCATGATCCTGTTCGACACCCGCGACGCGGGCAGCCTCCTGCCCGGGCAGGAGGGCGGCGGTCCGGGCGAGCGGCGGCTCGCCGCGCTCCTCGGCGGGCTCGACCTGCCGCCGGTCGCGCGGGTCCCACCCGACCACGTGCTCGGCCGCTCCTTCTACCTCCTGCAGGACTTCCCCGGCCGCTTCACCGGCCAGCCGCTCTGGGTCGACCAAGTGCCGCAGGCCCTCAACGACGGCGTCTCCAGCCTCGTGATCGGCGGCAACGACTGGGCCGCCGCCTGGGCCGAGGACGATCGCGGCCGGACCCTCTTCCCGGTCGTGCCGGGCGGCGAGCAGCAGCGCGAGATGGCCCGCCGCTTCGGGGTCAACCTCGTGATGTACGCGCTCACCGGCAACTACAAGACCGACCAGGTGCACATCCCGGCCCTGCTGGAACGGCTCGGCCAGTGAGCGGGAGGGTGGTGCCTTGACCTCGAGCCTGGCGCTGGCCTTCGAGCCGCACCTGCCCTGGGCCGCGCTCGCGGGCCTCGCGGCGGCGGCGCTCCTGCTCACCGCCTACGGCCTCGTGCGCCGGGCGCGCGGCGGGCTGCTCCGATTGCTCCTCGCGGCGCTGCTCCTCCTCGCGCTCGCCAACCCGGTGCTGCGCCGCGAGGAGCGGACACCGCTCGACGACGTCGTGGTGCTCGCCCTCGACCGCTCGCCGAGCATGCGGCTGCCCGGCCGCACCGCCCGGCTCGAGGAGACGGCGGCCGAACTCAGGGCGCGCCTAGCGGCCCTCGGCCGGCTGGAGGTCAAGGAGATCGACCTTCCGGGCGGTCCCGACGGCACCAGGCTCATGGGCCCGCTCGACGAGGCGCTCGGCCAGCTCGACCGCGACCGGCTCGCGGCCGTGCTCGTGGTGACCGACGGGGTGATCCACGACGTCCCGACCGAGCCCGGCCGTCGCGCCGCGCTCGGGGCGCCGCTGCACGCGCTCCTCACCGGCCGGCCCGACGAGGTCGACCGCCGCCTCGTGGTCGAGCAGGCGCCGAGCTTCGCCATGGTCGACGAGCCGCAGCGGCTGACCCTGGGCTTCGACGAGCTGCCGCCGGGCCCGAGCCAGCCGGCGCGGATCACCGTGCGGCGCGACGGCCGGCTGCTCGCCGAGCTCGAGGCGCGGCCCGGCGAGCGCCCGAGCGTCCCCTTCACCCTCGATCGCGCCGGCCGCACCGTGCTCGAGGTCGAGGTCGCGACGCGCGCGGGGGAGCTCACCACCCTCAACAACCGGGCGGCCGTGACGATCAACGGCGTGCGCGACCGGCTGCGCGTGCTCCTGGTCTCCGGCCAGCCCTATCCGGGGCTGCGCGTGTGGCGCAACCTGCTCAAGGCGGATGCCGCCGTCGACCTCGTCCACTTCACCATCCTCCGCCCGCCCGAGAAGCAGGACGGCACGCCGATCCGCGAGCTGGCGCTGATCGCCTTTCCCTCGCGCGAGCTGTTCGAGCTCAAGCTGCACGAGTTCGACCTCGTCATCTTCGACCGCTACAACCGCCGCGGGCTCCTGCCCCTTCCCTACCTCGAGAACGTGGCCCGCTACGTCGAGCAGGGCGGCGCGCTGCTCGAGGCGGCGGGGCCGGAGTTCGCCACGCCCACCGGGCTCTACCGGACGCCGCTCGCGCGCGTGCTGCCCGGCCGGCCGTCCGGGGAGGTGCTGGAGCGGCCCTTCACGCCGACCCTCACCGCGGTCGGCCGCCGCCATCCGGTCACCGCCGGTCTGACCGAGGATCCCGAGCGGCCGGGCTGGGGTCGCTGGCTGCGTCAGGTCGACGTCGAGCCGGGCGATGCCGCGGTCCTCATGACCGGGGCCGGGGAGCGGCCGCTCCTCCTCCTCAAGCGCGTCGGCGAGGGCCGTGTCGCCCAGCTCCTGTCCGACCATCACTGGCTCTGGCAGCGCAGCTTCGAGGGTGGTGGGCCGCAGGCGCAGCTCCTGCGCCGGCTGGTGCACTGGCTCATGAAGGAGCCCGAGCTCGAGGAGGAGACGCTCGCGGCCGTGCCGCACGAGGAGGGCATCGAGATCGTGCGCCGCTCGCTCGCCGGCGAGGCCGGCGAGGTGACCGTGGTGGCGCCCTCGGGCATCGAGCGCAAGCTCGAGCTCGAGCCCGGTCCCGACGGGATCGCCCGAGCCCGCCTGCCGGCCGAGGAGGACGGCCTCTGGCGGGTGAGCGACGGCACGCGGACCGCGCACGTCGTGCCGCGGCCGCTGGCTCCGGCCGAGCTCGCCGAGCTGCGCGCCACGGCCGACCGGCTGCGGCCACTGGCCGAGGCCACCGGCGGTGCCGTGCTGTGGCTCGCCGAGGAGGGTGTGCCGGAGCTGCGTCGGGTCGCGCGCGAGCGCCGCGCGGCCGGCCGCGGCTGGGTCGGGCTGGTCGCCAACGAAGCCTACACGGTGACCGGGGCCAGCCGCACCGCGCTCCTGCCACCCTGGCTCGCGCTCGCTCTCCTGCTCGGCGCCGCGGCCGCCGCCTGGTGGCGCGAGGGGCGGGCCTGACGGAGGGGCGGCGAGGCGCGTTGTGCGGCTCGCCCGGGCCGCCTATACCGGAGCGGGTCCGGCCGCAGCGCCAGC
>JBBIIE010000281.1:0-3979 GCA_037446605.1 Geminicoccaceae bacterium
GCCCCCAACAGCAGCGCCGCCGCCGCCCCGGCGGTGACGAGCCCGGACTCGGCACCGGTCAGCTCGGCCAGGCGCCGCGCCGCCGCGGCGTGCAGCTCCAGCATGTCGACGCACAGCCCGGCCGCCTCGGCCATCGCGGCCGCCACCTCGGGCCGCATCGGACCGCCCGAGAGGCGGGTCGAGGGGCCCTTGGCATTCACGATCCGCCGCACGCCCGTGCGGGCCAGGAGATCGGCCAAGGCCATGCCCTCCGCGCGCCCGGGGAACGGGCCGCCGCATGACGCGACCAGCCGCGGCGCCGGTCAAGCGGCGGGCAGGCATGGCGCGCCTGCGGCCGCACGGCGACGCGCTCGGGAGCCGCGTGCGTCGGGTGCCCTCGGGAGGTGCGTGCGTCGGGTGGGGAGGGGTCGCTCGGGCTCGGCGCGGGTCTCCGGATCGGGTGGGCCCTGGGTGGTCGGGACGGGCTCGGGTGCCGCGTGCCCGGTTCAGTGTGGCCGCGGCCGAAGCGGCACGACGTCGGCCGGCTCGGCCGGCTCGGACCCGTCGGGTGCGAGCTCGGGGTCGCGCGGCAGGATGGTCTCGAGCGCGTCCTCGGCGCGCACCTGCTCGCGGTGGACGTGGCGGGCGAGCCAGATCAGCCGGTCCTGGTTGAGGTTCCGGATCGGCAGGCGCTGCGGGCGGGCGTCGCGCAGCTCGACGAGCTCGCGCTCGGCCTCGCGGCGGTCCTTCTCGAGCCGCGCGCGGTAGCGGCAGAGGGTGGAGAGCGACGGCAGGCCGGTGGTCGGCCGGCCGGCGACGAGCGCGCTCAGCAGCCGCTCCTCGAGCACGTCCAGCCGCATGCGCCGCCAGACATGGTGGACGATGCCGTCGGCGGCCTCGCGCTCGGCCTGGTCGATCGGCAGGAGCCGGGCGTGCCAGGCGCGGCGCAGGCGCTCGTAGGCGAGCCGGTCCTCGCCGGGCAGGAGGCGGAAGACGCCGGTGAGGTTGTGCCGGGTGGCGGCCTCGGCGAGCCGCGCGCGGCCCTCGGGGGTGGTGGCCCCCCTGGAGCGGGCGCCGTTGGCGCGGGCGGCGGCGGACTGAGCGGGAGTAGGATTGGTGGGCATGGCCCCTCCAATTAGGTTCCTGCTCAAAGGATAACAGACTTAGGAACTCTGTCAAGGGCCGGCAGTTCGCCGGTCAATGGGAGCGCGGCAGGCCGAGCACGTGCTCGGCCAGGTAGGCCAGGATCAGGTTGGTCGAGATCGGGGCGACCCGGTAGAGCCGCGCCTCGCGCCATTTGCGCTCGATGTCGTACTCCTCGGCGAAGCCGAAGCCGCCATGGGTCTGCAGGCACGCCTCGCCGGCCGCCCAGGAGGCATCGGCCGCCAGGAGCTTGGCCATGTTGGCCTCGGCGCCGGGGTCCTGGCCCGCCTCGTAGAGCCGGGCCGCCTCGCGCACCACGAGCGCGGCGGCGCGCAGCTGCGCGTAGGCCCGGGCGAGCGGGAACTGGATGCCCTGGTTCTGCCCGATCGGTCGGCCGAACACGACCCGCTCCCTGGCGTAGGCCACGGCCCTGTCGAGGAACCAGCGGGCATCGCCCAGGCATTCCGCGGCGATCAGGATCCGCTCGGCGTTCATGCCCGAGAGGATGTAGCGGAAGCCCTTCCCCTCCTCGCCCACGAGTGCCTCCGGGGGAAGCTCCAGCCCGTCGATGAAGAGCTCGGTCGTGGCGTGGTTCATCATGGTGCGGATCGGCCGGATCTCGAGCCCGCGACCGCGCGCCTCGCGCAGATCGACGAGGAAGACGGAAAGCCCCTCGGTGCGCTTCTTCACCTCCTCGCGGGGCGTGGTGCGCGCCAGGAGCAGCAGGAGGTCGGAGTGCTCGGCGCGCGAGGTCCAGATCTTCTGCCCGTGCACGACCCAGCCGCGCTCGCTCCGCCGGGCGGTGGTGCGCAGGGCGGTCGTGTCGGTGCCGGAGGTGGGCTCGGTCACCCCGAAGGCCTGGAGGCGGATCCGGCCGGCGGCGAGCTCGGGCAGCCAGCGCCGCTTCTGCGCCTCGCTGCCGTGCCGAAGGAGCGTGCCCATGGTGTACATCTGGGCGTGGCAGGCGGCGGCGTTGCAGCCCGCGGCGTGGATCTCCTCGAGGATCGCGCAGGCCGCCGAGAGCCCGAGCCCGGCCCCGCCGAATTCCTCGGGGATCAGCGCGGCGAGCCAGCCCGCTTCGGTGAGCGCGCGCACGAAGGCCTCGGGATAGGCGCGCGCGCGGTCGAGCTCGCGCCAATAGGCGCCCGGGAAGCGCTCGCACAGCCGGGCGACGGCCTCACGGATCTCGGGATGGTCGAGCTCGCCCATCTCCGGCATCGGCGCCCTCCCCGCGGCCTCCCGGTCACGCCCGAGCGCGCGCACGGGAGCCATCCGGCCCGCGCTCTTGCCCGAGGGGTCGGCCGGGCGCAAGCAGCCGTGGGCGTCTTGGAGAAATGGACGTGGCGGCGGAAGCGCGGGCGGCGGGAGCCGCGGGACTGGCGGTCGCGGCGGGCGGGACCCTGCCGATCCTGTTCGCGGTGAGCGGCGGGCATCTGATCAACGACACGCTGCAGTCGGTGCTCCTGTCGATCTACCCGCTGATCAAGGACCCGCTCGGCCTGAGCTTCGCGCAGATCGGGCTCGTGACGCTCGTCTTCCAGCTCACCGCCTCGGTCCTGCAACCCTTCGTCGGCGCCTTCACCGACAGGCGGCCCCTGCCCTTCTCGCTCGCCTTCGGCATGGCCGCGAGCGTGGTCGGGATCCTGCTGCTCGCCGATGCCGGCGGCTTCGCGGCCGTGCTCGCCGCGGCCGCACTGATCGGCGTCGGCTCCTCGATCTTCCACCCCGAGGCCTCGCGCGTGGCGCGGCTCGCCTCGGGCGGCCGGTTCGGCTTCGCCCAGTCGCTGTTCCAGGTGGGCGGCAATTCCGGGCAGGCGCTCGGGCCCCTGCTCGTGGCCCTCCTCGTGGTGCCGAACGGCCAGGCGCACGCCGCCTGGTTCGCCCTCCTGGGCGTCGCGGGCATCCTGCTCCTGGCCCGGGTCGGCCGCTGGTACGCCGCGCACCTCGCCGAGCTGCGCGCCCGGCCCGGCGGCGCGGCGCGGCCGGCCTCGCCGGTCGGGCGGAGGACGGTCGTGGTGGCGCTGGTCGTGCTGATCGCGCTCACCTTCTCCAAGAACATCTACACGGCCTTCTTCCAGAGCTACTACGCCTTCTACCTGATGCACAATTTCGGCATCGGGGTGGGCGCCGCCCAGCTCCACCTGTTCCTGTTCCTCGCGGCGACCGCGGCCGGGACCTTCTTCGGCGGTCCGCTGGGCGACCGGATCGGGCGCAAGCCGGTGCTCTGGCTGTCGATCGCGGGCGTGCTGCCCTTCACCCTCGCCATGCCCTTCCTCGGGCTCTTCTGGACCGCCGTGCTCGCCGTGCTCGTGGGCTTCCTCATGGCCTCGGCCTTCCCGGCGATCGTCGTCTACGCGCAGGAGCTCCTGCCCGGCCGCGTCGGCACGGTGGCGGGCCTGTTCTTCGGCTTCGCCTTCGGCATGGGCGGGATCGCCGCCGCGCTGCTCGGCTGGCTCGCCGATCTCACCTCGATCGAGACCGTCTTCGGCCTCGTCGCGGTGACCCCGGCCGTGGGCCTCGCCGTCTGGTTCCTGCCCGACCTCGGCCGTCCCGCCGCGCGGCCGGGCTGAGCCCGGTCTCCATACCACAGCACCTCCCTGGCCGTCCGAGGCCGCGCGCCGCGCGTTCCGCAGCCGCGAGGGCCGGGTACAGGCGACGTTCCTTTCGAAGGAACGATCGCGGAAACGATCGGGGAGGATGGCGCCATGTCGACGCTCGTGGAAACTCCGACCGGCCCGGCGCGCCGCCCGGCCGGCCGTTTCGGCGCGGCGCTGGCGACAGCGGTGCCGGCTCCGGCGTTCGGGCCGCCGGTCCCGGCCGCCGATCCGGGCTCGGTGCCGCCGCTCGAATGCTCGCC
>JBBIIE010000282.1:0-3967 GCA_037446605.1 Geminicoccaceae bacterium
ACGAGGAGGTCAAGGAGTAGTATCTTCAAAGGTAGTGTCCGAAAAATATCGCTTCAATCGGGCTGCCTGTGCTTTGCCTACTACTTGCGGCCGCGCTCCTCGAGCTGGCGCAGCGGGTCGCGGTGCTGGCCCTGGTGCTCGGCCGAGACCCTGGCGAGCCGTTCGGCCGCCGGCAAAGCCGTGGCGCGCGCCTGCCCGAGCCGGCAGTGGTTGCGCCCGACGATCGCCGCCGAGCGGGTCGCCTCGGCCACGAGATCGCCCGAGATCGTGCGGATCTCGCGGTCCTGCAGCGCCTCGGCCTGCTGCAGGCGGCGTTGCATGGCGACCAGCTCGTCGGCCAGCCGAGGCTCGCGCCGGCCGAGGCGCTCGAGCTCCTGCAGGACCTCGCGGATCGGCTGGCTGCTCTGCGGGATCGAGGCGGCGGTGCCGCTCGTGGGGACGGCGGCGTTGGGGCGGGCAAGCTGCGCGCATGCTGCTCGAAGCTCGCCCGTCGAGGCGCTGCCGCCGCGCACCGCGAGCCCGCCCGGCTCGCCCGGGCCGAGCGCGGCCTGGAACAGGTCGGCCGTGAGCTCGGCGACGTTGCCGAGCATGTCGTGCAGCCCGTGCACCGGCTTGCGGGTGCCGATCGGGCGGACCTGGTTCCTGGGATTGTCGGCGTGCCGGGCGCAGCCCTCGAACTCGGCCTCCTCGAAGGGCAGCGCCGCCTCGAAGCGGCGCGGCGCGCGCCCGCACCGCACCCCCGCCGCGCGCCGCGTACTCCCACTCGATCACGCTCGGCAGTCGCAGGAAGCCGGGTATCCGCCGCTCCTGCCCCTGCACCCGCCGGACCAGCGCCGGCAGCCCGCGGCTGCGCCCCGGATCGTCGAGCCGCCGGCGGTGGTAGCGGTGGATGAACTCCTGCACGCCCGGCAGCGCGGCCTCGTCCGGGCCGAGAAAGACGCCCCGGCCTCGAGCGTCCGCTCGCCCACCCGCATCGGCCACGGCCGCACCTGCGCCAGGACCACGGCGCCGCGCCCGCGCAGCTCGTTGCGCCGCTGGGCGAGGTTCGCGGCGAGGGCCGGTTGGCCGAACGTCTTGGCCTCGTACGGCGCCCGGCCGGCCGGCGCCGGCAGGCCGGTCAGCCGCGTCCAGGTCGCGGGCTCGACCTCCTCGACCGTCACGAAGCCCGTGCCGGCAGGCAGGCTCGCGAGGTCGATCGCGCCGGGCGGGGCGGGTGGCACGAGGAGCGCGCCGTCGAAGCCGTGGAAGGGGCGCGGCGCGCTGCCCGCCCGGCCGAGCTCGGGCACCGCGAGGCCCCCGCGGTCGCGCTCGACCGCGACCGCGGGCTCGAACGGCGCGTAGATCCGGTCGAGCCCGTCCGCCTCGAACGGCAGCACGCCCGGGATCCTCGCCGGTAGGGTTTCGCGCTCGCGGCGGCCCTCTGCGACAGCACCACCTCGCCGCGGTCCGGCGCGCGCAGGCCGAACCCGGCCAGGAGGGCGTCGCCCGGCGCCGAGGCGATCAGGTCGAAGTCCTGGCGGCGCGCCTCGCCCGGCCGGCGCGCGCCGATGGTCGAGGCGCCGCGCAGGATCGTCGGCAGCCCGAAGGCCACCTCGGGCCGCGTCCGCATCCGCTCGAACCAGGCCTCCTCGAGTTCCAGGGTGGCGGTCGGCCAGACCTCGCGGAAGCTCGGGTTCTGCACGAGCCGTGCCCCGGCACTCGATCGAGCCGTAGCGCGGGCCCATGAGCAGCATCAGCGGCGCCAGGATCGCCACCAGCGCCACGATCGGGCACAGGCTCGAGATCCGCTCGTGGCGCCGGTCGGCGAGCGCCGGCCGCGGCCCGTGCACGGGCGCGCGGGCGATCGCCACCGGTTGGCGCTGGCCGCCCGAGAGGTACTGCGGCTCGACCGAGAGCCTGTCGGCGATGCCGAGCTGGAGAGCCGGCCGGCGCAGCGCCGCCTCGCCGTCGGCCACCCCCTCGATGTGGCCGGTGAGTGCGATGTTCCCACGCACGTCGAGGAAGGGCAGGAGCCCGCCCGCCTGGAGCGCGTAGTCCAGCTCGTGGGCGCGCAGTCAGACGAGGCGGCGCTCGTCGCCGCGCCGCCAGAGGCCGGCCAGGTCGACCTCGGTGCCGTCGCTGCGCACCAGCCGGAAGGTCCGGGCCTCGTCCGGCTCGAGCACGAGCGCCATCAGATCCAGGAGCGTGCTCTCGCCGCAGCCCGATTCGCCCACCACCACGACGAACTCGCCGGCCTCGATCAGGAGCTCCGGCACGTGCAGCGCGAAGGCCACCCCACCACGCTCGCGCCGCTTGGCGAGGCCCTCGATCGCCACGACCGGGCGTGTCCCGGTCGGTGCCGGGCGCGGCCGCGGCGCCGGCCCGCCGCGCGGGTCGGCGATCACGGCAGCGCCGCGAGCCCGAGCGGGTAGATGCGGTCGTCGTCGGCCGCCCGCTCGCCGAGCTTCACCCGGATGTCCGAGGACTGGAGCAGCTCGCGGTAGAGCTCGAGCCCGGCGTCGAGGCCCCTCTCGATCTGCGCCCGCTCGTCCGGGCTCGAGGCGGCGTAGACGTCGTTGGTGGGCGCCGGCACCTGGCTCTCGTGGCGCAGGGTCTCGATCCACGAGGCCGCGATCCCCGAGCCGCGCCGCCGGGTGACCTCGCCGCAGTCGATCCGCTCGCCCTCGACGCCGGGCGTGGTGACGCTCTGCACGCCTCGAAGAACTGCATCTGGGTGGGCTCGGCCCGCTCGATCGCCTGGCGCACCTCCTCGGCCGTGAACACGAGGTCGTCGACCTGCTCGCGGTCGAGCGGGACCCGCACCTCGAGCGCCGGCCGGCTCGGGTCGAGAAGGTCGCGGTCGAAGTCCCAGGCGGTGATGTCGCGCGGCGGTGTCGCCTCCTTGCCGGGATGGGGCACGAGGGCGGCGGCTCCGAGCTCGGCGACCGCGGCCTCGACCGGCGAGCCACCCGTCGCTCCCTGACCGCCCCCGGTGACCACCGCGCCGATCTGGCCCTCGTGGACCCGGCTCGGCAGCCCGACCAGGGTCGGGGCGACCTCCTCGACCGCCTTCTCGTAGCCCGCCCGGTCCTGCGCCGGCGTGCTCAAGCAGGTCGGCGTGTCGACGCCCGGGTCGGTCGCGAGCGTGGTCATCTGCCGCTGCGCCGGGGCGAGGTCGGGAGCCGCCCGCTGGTCCTCGAGGTGCAGCGCCACGAGGCCGACCGGTTGGGCGTCGAGCTCCTGGCGGAGCGAGGGTGCCTCCGGCCCGGTCGTCGCCTGCGGGTGGCCGACCTCGTGCGAGCTGGCGTCGCCCACGAGCACCACGAAGCGCAGCGACGGCTCGCTCCGGCGCGCGCACGTCGTCGCGCCAGCCGACCAAGCCGAAGCGGAGCTTGTCGGCGAGGCCGGGAGCACGGGTCAAGGGCCGCGCGATGTCGGCGATCGCCATTGTCGCGTGCCGGAGGTAGGGTCCCATCGAGCGGTCATGTCCACGACCAACACGAGGTCGACGCCGAGCCGCTGCAGGTCGCTGCCGCCGCCGGCCGCGCCGGTGCCGCTGTCGACCTCGCCCGCGAGCGTCGACGGCAGCGCGGGATCCGACGGGTCCGCGCGGCTGCCGGTGACCGCCACGACCTGGAGGTGGCGCGCCTCGTCGGCGAACTGCGTTCCGAGGTCCTCGACCTGCAGGACCGGCAGCATCTGGAACTGCTCGCGGATGTCGATGAACGGCCCGGGCTCGACGCCTACCACGCCGGCCCGAGCCGAGCTCTTCTCGCACCGGGCCTCCTCGATCGCCTTGCGGAGCGCCTGCGCGCCGGCAGGAAGGTCTCGGGCTCGCGGCAGACCTTGCCGGGCGAGCATTCGAGCGGCGGCACCGAGCCCGGATCGGCGGCCGGGACCGGCGGCCCGAACGCCGGAGCCGGCACCGCTGTCGCCAGCGCCGCGCCGAAACGGCCGGCCGGGCGGCGCGCCGGGCCGTGTTGATTTT
>JBBIIE010000283.1:0-3954 GCA_037446605.1 Geminicoccaceae bacterium
CGTGCCAGGGCGCGGCGGCGCACGGTGCCGGCCCGCGCTCGCCGCGCCCCCGGCCGACTACTTGCGCAGGCCGGCGCGGAACACCCGGTCGGCCTTCTCGCCGGCGATCGCGGCGTCCTGGGCGGCCTTCTGCGCGTCGGCCGCGGCCTGGCGCGAGCTCGCCTCGGCCGCGCCGGCCTTCTGCTCGGCGCCCTGCGCGATCGCGCGCACGCCCGCGATCTCCTGGCGGAGCTGCTCGATGTCGCCCCTGGTGGCGCAGCCGCCGACCAGGACGAGCGGCGCCACCGCCGTCGCCAGAACGAGCTTCCTCATCGCTTCTCCTCCTCGCTGCCCGGAATCGGCCCCGGCCGGGCGGTCAGGGCCGGATGTCGATCGGGGTGCCCGGCGCGACGCTCGCCCAGATGGTATCCATCTCGGCGTCGGTCACGGCGATACAGCCCCGCGTCCAGTTGAACAACCAGTGATCCTCGCGGAATCGCCGCGCGAGCGCGGGATCGAGGCCGTGGATCAGGATGTCGCCACCCGGCGACACGCCGAGCTCGCGCGCCCGCCTGCGGTCCTCCGCGTTCGGGTAGGAGATGCGGATCGCGCGGTGGAAGTAGCTGTTGGGCAGGAACTCGGTGAGCTCGTAGCGGCCCTCCGGCGTCCGCCCGTCGCCCTCCCGGACCTTGTGCCCCTCGGGGCGGCGGCCGAGCGCCACCCGGAAGCGGTGCAGCAAGAGCTCGCCGTTCCACAGCTCCATCACCCGCTCGCGCTTCCTCACCTCGACGCGGTCGGCGAGCAGGCCGGCGAAGGGCTGGCCGCGCGCCGCGTGCGGCAGCAGGAGGCCGCAGGCGAGCGACGGCAGGAGCAGGCGACGGGTCGGCATCGGCGGCGCGGACGCTTCGGGCTCGGCAGGTCCGGAACACGCTTCAGGATAGGTCGCGGGCGCGATCCTGCAAGTGGTTGCGGCGGCGGATCCGGCGCCCCCGGGGCGCCCGTGCGGCGCGCCGCGGCGGGACCCTGTTGCACGGGCGCCACGGGTCGCGGGGGGCCGTGCCCGGCCCATCCACCACCCCTCCCGGCCCCGCCGGACCGCCCCTAGAAGCCGCGCCGATGACCTGCGAGTCGCTCCGGCTCACGCCCTTCGTCGAGCTCGTCCACCCGAGCGGCCGGCCCGAGCTCCTGTTGCTCGCCGACCACGCCGGCAACGCCCTGCCCGCCGAGCTCGCCGACCTCGGCCTGCCGCCGGCGGAGCTCGCCCGGCACATCGGCTTCGACATCGGCATCGCCCGACTCGCCCGCCGCCTCGCGGTCCTGCTCGATGCGCCGGCACTTCTGAACCATTGCTCCAGGCTCGTGATCGACCCGAACCGCCGCCCGGGCGAGCCCTCCTCGATCCCCGAACGGAGCGACGGCACGCTCGTCCCGGGAAATCTCGGCTTGGATCCGGCCGCCCGGGCCGAGCGGGTGCGCCGCCTCTTCCTCCCCTGGCACCGCGCGATCGCGCGTCGCCTCGCCGCCTGCCGGCGCGCCGGGATCGTGCCGGTCCTCCTCTCGCTGCACAGCTTCACCCCGCGCATGGCCGGCCGCGAGCGCCCCTGGCAGGTGGGCGTGCTGTGGCGCGACGACGACCGCCTGGCCACGCCGATGCTGACGGCATTGCGTGCCCGCGGCGATCTCGTGGTCGGCGACAACGAGCCCTATTCGGGCTTCGACGCCTTCGGCTACACGGTCGAGTTCCACGCCCAGCGCACCCGCCTGCCGCATCTCATGCTGGAGATCCGCCAGGACGAGATCGCGAGCGCGCCGCGCGCCGAGGCCTGGGCCGAACTCCTCGCCGGCCATCTGCGCCCGCTCCTCGCCGACACCCGCCGCCTCGGGCTCTGGCCCGGAACGCCCGCCCCCCGCGCCTGGAAGCAGCCGACCGGCGCCGCGCTCAGAAGTACCAGCTCAGCCGGGTCGTGACGAAGCCGTCGCGCTCGACCGCGCGCAGCGCATCCTCCGGGCTCACGTTCCAGAACAGCCGCGCCTCGACCTCGAGGCGCAGCCGGTCGGTGAGCCGCGTCGAGATCTCGAGCTGGCCGTAGGTCGAGCGCGTGTCGCGGTCGATCGTGGCCCCGGCCAGGAGCATGCTGTCGCGGCGATCGTTGAAGCCGAGCCGGAGCCCCAGGAACAGATCGTCCTCGAGCGCCACCGGCGGGGCCTCGGCCTCGTCGCGCCCGTCCCAGGAATACTCGGCCAGGAGCCCGAGATCGACGCCGCTCTCGAGCACGTCGTAGAGCGTGTACTCGAACCCGCCCACGGCGGCGGCGAAGCGCCGGCCCTGGCCGCTGCGCACGAGCCCCTCGAGCTTCCACGCCCAGGGCCCGGAGGTGAGCTGCGCATCGAGGCTCGCCTGGTCGATCACCTCGTAGAACGGGACGAGCACCGGCCGGCCCTTCTCCAGCCGCTGCAGGAAGCGCGGCTCGCGGCTCATCCCGTGGAAGTAGGACAGCCCGAGGTCGAGCCCGCCCGCGGTGTGGCTCCAGCGCGCGGCGAAGTCGACCCGCTCCTGCTCGCGCGAGTTCGAGTACTCGGCATCCTCGCCGCGGATCGGCAGCGGCCCGCGCAGCCGGGCCCGGTCGTCCGGGAAGGTGCGCTCGCGGAACCAGGGCAGCGCGAACAGGCGGAAGGTGCCGTAGGGCCGCAAAAGGTTGAGGTTGATCATCGGCTGGCCGAGCCGGTCCTCGTCGTCGATGTCCTCGACCTGGTCGACCTGGTTGACGATGTCGACCAGATGGCGCGACTCGGTCACCCCCCAGAACACCCGGTCGAAGCCGGTCACCAGATCCCAGCCCTCGCCGATCTGCAGGAGCTTGGCCTGGCGCAGGTCGACGTGGGTGCGGTGCTGGTCGTCGCGGTCGAGGCGGGCGAAGGGCACGAGCACGAAGCGGCTCTTGCCGTCCGGGGCGATCGCCGTGAGCTCGGGCTCGGCGAAGAGCGAGGGCGAGGCGGTGGTGTCCCGCTGCCCGGGGAACGCGGCGTCCTCCGGAAACACCCGGAGCTCCAGCCCGACCCGCCCGCCGAGCCGCCATTCGGCCGCCCCGGCCGGCCGGCCCACTGCGGCGAGCGCCAGCGCCCCGGCGACGAGCGCCGCCCGAACGACGCGACCCGCCCGACCCATCGCCCGGTCCCCCGTCATCGCTCCGGCCGTCCGGCGGCCCTCTCGCGCAGGAGGCGAACATCCGTCAACGGCTCGCTCGAGGCGAGGGCCGCCACGAGGCCCGGGCCGGGCTCCAGCTCGACCAGCGCGAGCCCGTCCGCGGGCCCCTCGTGCGCCGGCTCGGAGGGCAGCTCGCCGAGGCCCGTGCCCACCGCCTTGCGCCGCGCCTCGAGCCGCACCCACGCGCGCAGGAGCGCCCGCCCGCGGGCCGCCGCCGGCAGACGCGCGAGTGCGGCCCGCTCGGCCGGGCCGAGCAGGCGGCGGGCCAGTTCGTCCGCATCGTCGAGCGGACGGACCCGCTCCAGATCGACGCCCAGCGCCCGGACCGGCGCCACCGCGAGGAGCGCCCAGCGCCCGCAATGCGCGAGCGAGAGGGCGAGCCCGGCCGCGGGATCGGCGAGGTGGGGCTTGCCGAAGCGCGTGGTGGCGAGCGGCACGGCGCAGGGTGCGCAGCCGAGATGCTCGGCGAGCAGGGCGCGGAGTGCCGCCCGCCCGGCCGAGAAGCGCCGCCGCGCCGGCTCGGCCATCGTCGCGGCGCGCGCCCGCTCGTCCGGGGCGAGCGCGGCCGGGGACCCGGGTGCGGTACGGTCGAGGTCGAGCAGGCGGAGTTCGGCGCGGCACTCCCCCGCCATGCTCAGCGCGCCCGCTCGAGGGCCCGCGGCGAGAAGTCCTCGGCCTGGAGCCCGACCCGGAAGCGGTAGTCGCGCCAGAGCATCACCGTGCTCTTGCCGGTCTGCAGGTTGGTCATCGTCATCCGCTCGGGGCGCCAG
>JBBIIE010000284.1:0-3953 GCA_037446605.1 Geminicoccaceae bacterium
GTGGGCGACGGTCAGGAGTGCCGTGTCCTTGATGTCGGCGGGCCAGTCGAACACCAGCAGGCTGCGGTCGCCGTCGCCCGCCTCCTCCAGCACCTGCAGGCGGAAGCGGCGGCGGCTCTCCGCCCCGCCCCTGTCGCGCAGGATCATCTCGCCGGCCGCCGTGTAGTCGGCGAAGCCGGCGCCGCGCGCATCGGCCTCGCGGGCGATGGCGAGCCCGCGCGCCTCGGGGCTGGGCTCGGCCGCGGCCGCGGCGACCGCGACCAGCAGGAGCGGGCCGACCGCGAGCGGGGTCCGGCTCAAATTCGGCGCTCCATCCAGAGCAGGAGCGGCGGCAGGAGGAGATAGTCGCCGAACCAGGCGATGAGGATCGTCATGGCGCTCAACATGCCCATCTGGTGGGTGACCGCGAAGCCCGAGAGCGCCATCACCGCGAAGCCCAGACCCAGCGCCACGGCCATGAGCAGGCACGGCACGCCGGAGATCTGGTAGCAGTGGCGGATCGCGTCCTCGGGACCCATGCCGAGGCGCTGCCGGGCATGGCGGTAGTGGGCCATGAGGTGGACCGTGTCGTCGACCACCACGCCGAAGGTGGTGACCGCCACCGCCGAGACCGCGAGGTTGACCTCGCCCACGAGGTAGCCCCACAGCCCGAAGGCCATGAAGGCCGGGAAGAAGTTGGGCACGAGGCTCAACAGGCCGAGGCGCAGGCTGCCGAGTGCCGCCACCAGCATCGCCGAGATGACCACGAGCCCGAGCGCCGTGCCGCCGAGCATCGCCCGCACGTTCCGCTCGGAGAGATAGGCGTACATGATCGAGAGCCCGGTCGGCGGTGCGGCGAGCTCGGGCGCGTTGGCCTCGAGCCAGGCCCGGCCGGCGAGCCCGAGCTCGCGCACCTCGTCCATGCTGACATGGGCGAGCACGACCGTGAGCTTGCTCTGCGAGCGGGCGATGTCGAGGAGGGTGCCCAAATCGTGGCCGGCCGGCAGCGACATCTCGTAGAGCAGCAGGTACTGGGCGGCGAGCTCGCGGCTCTCGGGCAGCCGGTCGAAGGCCGGATCGTCGCCGTTCATGTTCCTGTTGAGCCGCTCCATCAGATCGCTCAGCGCCGAGACCGAGACCACCTTGGGCTGGCCGCGGTACCAGTCGGCGAAGCGGGCGACCTTGGCGAGATAGTCCGGCCGCGCCACGCCGCCCTCCTCGCCCGAGGGCAGCGCGAACTGCAGCACGTGCAGGCCGGACAGCCGCTCCTGGTAGAAGTCGGTGGCCCGGCGGAAGTCGTAGCTCTCGTCGAAATAGCGGATGAAGTCGTCGTCGAAGGTGAGCCGCGTCATGCCGGCACCGAGCCCCAGCAGCGCCAGCGCACCCGTGGCGAGCACCGCCCGGCGCCGGGCGATCACCCGGTCGCACAGCCGGGCGAGCGCCGCGCGCAGGGCCGGCAGGCCGATCTCGGCCGAGGCGCGGATCGGCAGGAGGAGGAGGAGCGCCGGCAGGAAGGTGAAGCAGAGGAGGAGCGCCACGAGCGAGCCGGCCGAGACGATCGTGCCCAGCTCCTGCAGCGGCGGGGCGATCGAGAAGCCGAGTGCCAGGAATCCCACCACGGTCGTGAGGCTGTTGACCAGCACCGGCCAGGCGTTCTCGGCGAGCGCCGCCTCGACCGCCGCGCGCCGCTCGCCGAGCCGGGCGAGCTCGCGGCAGGCGCTCGCCACGATGTGCACGCCCGTGGTCAAGGAGAGCACCAGGATCACGACCGGCGCCGAGGCGGTCGCCGGGTTGAGCACGAGGCCGAGCCAGCCGGCGGCGCCCATGGTGAGCAGGCAGGAGATCAGGATCGCGGCGAGCGTCGCCACGGTGGCCCAGAACGAGCGCAGGCCGAACGCCAGGGTCGCCGCCACGAGCACGACCATCACCGGGACGAGGGTCTGCAGGTCGCGCCGGCCGGCGAGGGCGAACGCGTCGTCGCCGATCACCCCGCCGGTCAGATGGACCGCGATCGCCGGGTGGCGGGCGTGGAACTCGGCCGCCAGATCGCGCGCGAAGGCGGCCATCCTCGGCACCTCGGCGCGGCTCTCCCCGGGCGCGTTGACCAGCACCATGACGGCGGTGACGTCGGCCTTCGCCGAGACCATGCGGCGGACCAGGTCGTTCCGGCCCATCGCCCGCGCCCGCGCCGCCTCGACCGCGGGTCCGTCGAGCCGGGCCGGGTCGGGTACCAGGTCCTCGACCACGAGCTCGTCGCCGCGGGCGAAGCTGTGCGGCTCGGAGGTGAGCGAGTAGACGCGCTGCGCGTAGGGCATCCGCCAGGCGCGCTCGGTGAGCCACGCGATCGCCTGCAGGGTCGGCACGGTGAACACCCGCCCGTCCGCGGGCTCCAGCACGAAGACCACGTTGTTGGCGCGCGAGAAGGTCGCCTCGAACGCCTCCAGGGCCTGCCGCTCCGGATCGTCCCGCCCGAAGAACAGCCGGCTGTCCGGGTTGAAGGAGAGGTGTCGGAGCCCGAGGCCGGTCGCGAGCGCCAGGAGGAGGGTGAGCAGCACGACGAGCCGCGGCCGGTCGAGGACCGGGCGGAACCAGGCCTCGACCGGGACGGCGGCGAGCCGGGCGAGCGGGCGGCGCAGCCGCTCGCCCGACGGCAGCGCCCGGGACCGACCGCGCGGCAGGCCGGGGTGCGCCATCCCGGCCCTACTCGGCGGCCCAGGGACGGGCGGCGGGCGGCCGCGGCGCGAAGCCGAGGTCGAGCCCCTCGATCAGCCGCTCGAGCGGCGTCTCGGGTGCGGCGACCGCGGCCTCGACCAGCGCCACGTAGTCGAGCGCGATCCGCTCGGCATCGGCGGCGCTGCAGCGCGCGGCATCGACGTTGACCTCGCCCCACACCCGGCCGCCCACCTCCTGGACGAAGACCAGGAGGTCGCGCTCGCAATGGTCCCACTCCAGCGGGACCGAGCGGACCTCGATCGAGCCGAGCTGGAGGCGGGCGTCCGGCCGGTTGACGAGGAGGTTGCCCAGCCCGCGATCGTCGATGTTGTCCGGGCGCATGGCGAGGAGTGCCACCTGGCCGATCGGCGAGGGCACGAGCGCCGGGTCGAGCCCGAGCCGGCGCAGCAGCGGCGGCCAGGGATGGGCCTGGTGCGCGAGCGCGCCGCGCAGCGCCTCGGCCACGTCGTCGACGAGCGCGGCGAAGCCCCGCTCCGGCGCGACCCGGTTGCGGATCGCCCGGGTGGTGTTGAGCCAGCCCACCACCGGCTCGAGCTCGGGCCGCACGCGCGCCGCGAAGGTCGAATCGACGAACAGGTCGCCACGCCCGGTCCAGGCCCGAAGGAGCGCCTTCAGGGCGGCGTGCAGGACCGCATAGGACGAGCAGCGCCGCGCCGCGGCCAGATCGAGCAGCCGCCGCGTGCCGGCCTCCCCGATCGTGAACCGCACGGTGCGCCCGTGCGCCACGGTCTCCCCCGCCGGTCCGTGGAGGAACGGGAGTTCGAGCGGCGGGCCCGGGTCGGCCAGCTCGGCCGCCCAGAAGGCGAGCTCGGCCCGGCCCGGATCGCTCTCCATGAAGTCGCGCTGCCGGCGCACCGCGTCGCGGAGCTGGAAGGCCGGCCGCGGCTCCGGCCCGCGCAGGCCGAAATAGCGCTCGAACAGCTCGTTCAGGAGCAGCATCAACGACCAGCCGTCGAACACCAGATGGTGCAGGCGCAACAGCAGCACGTCCTCGCCGTCGGCCCGGTGCAGGATCGCCTCGAAGAGCGGCCCGCGCTCGAGATCGTAGGGCTCGACGGCGCGCGCGCGGACCACCGCCTCGACCTCCTCGGCCGGCCGGCCGCGCAGATCGACCGGCCCGAGCCCGCCCGGGTGCCGGTCCAGCACCCGCGGCACCCGCCGGCCGGCCTCGCGCGGGTAGACCGTGCGCAAGGCGTCGTGGCGCGCGAGGGTGGCGGCGAGCGCCGCCTCGAGCCGGCCCG
>JBBIIE010000285.1:0-3947 GCA_037446605.1 Geminicoccaceae bacterium
TCCATCGCCTGCCACCGGCGGAACGCTTCGACCCGCCACTCGGCGAGCCAGCCGGGCTCTCCCTTCTTGGCCGAAAGCCGGCGCACCACCTCCTCGTCGAGACCGGGCGCGAAGCGGTCCTCCTCGACCGGCGTCACGAAGCCATACTTGTACTCGCTGCCGGTGAAGTCCCGGACGGTGTCGAGCGTGGTCGCCATCAGCCTGCTCCGAAGGTCGTGCCGGCCGGCTCGGTCGCGGGCCTCGCCGTGCCACGCGCCGCCGGCTCGAGGTCACGAGGCGCCCGGAACGCCTCGGGGATCGCCTCCGCCATGTCGGCGAGCGTGATCCCGTCGAGGGCGTCTCGGATCGCCCGATTGATGCGCTGCCAATTGGCCCGGGCCGGACACAGCTGCTCGATGCCGCACTCGCTGGCGGTCGGGTCGACGCAGCTGGTCAACGCTATCGGCCCGTCCAGGGCCTCGATGATCTCCGCCACCGAAATCGTCGTCGGCGGCCGCGAGAGGGCGTATCCGCCATGCGCCCCACGCTGCGAGGTGAGCAGGTCCGCCCGTGCCAGGAGCTTCAGCACCTTGCCCGTCATCGCCGCCGATACCGCCGTGGACTGGGCAAGCGTAGAGGCCGGCAGCGCTCGGCCCGGCTCGCGCGCCAGCCGCGTGAGGATGACGATCCCGTAGTCGGACAGACGGCTCAGCCTGATCACCCTGCGCCCTCGGTCTGGACGACCCGGAATTAGAACCGGCTCGGTTCCATTTCAAGGAGGCCAGCCGCCGATGGCCACCGTGAACCCTTCGTTAACCGAGCCGCGCGAATATCGGGCGCGACGGGTCGACCGGCTCGGGGAGCGTTGGCGATGGCGACGGCGACGATGGCGGAGCAGGCAGGGATCCGTTGGCCGGCGGCGCTCGCTCCGCTGCCGATCGCACTCCTCGCGTTCGCGCCGCTCGGGCTCGGCCCGCCGACCACGGGCTCGGGCCTGGGCGAACTTCTCCTGGGAGTGGTGGCGCTCGTGGCCCTCGAGCGGCAGGTACCGTCGCTCGGCGCAGCCCTGCTCTCGGCACGCCGCCCGAAGCCGGCGGACCTCGCGGCGGTACCGCTCGCGCTCGCGGCGGCGGCGCTCGTGCGGCCGGGACTGGTCCCGATCGCCTTCCTGTTCGCCGCCTGCCTGCTCACCCGCCAGTTCGGCCGATCCGCGGCGCTCGCGGCGGTCGCCACGGCGCTGGCGGCTGCGCTCGCCGTCGAGGCGGGCGCGCTCCTGCTCGGTGGCGAGCGCGACCTGTTGGCGCCCGCGGCCGTGGGCTCGCTCGTGCTGTTCGAAGGCATGGTCCGGCTGGCTCGAACCGGGAACGGTCGATCCGGCGGGGCCGATCCGGACCGGCTCGCGCCCGCACAACTCGCGGCCTTCTGTCTCACCCTGGCGCTGGTCCTGGCGCTCGCGACCGGGCGGGACCTGCTGGGGCCGGAGCCGAGCCTCTGGACCGTGGCGAGCCTGCCTCTTCTGGCCATGGCGTTGCTCGCGAGGCTCGGAGCGCCCGCACGGGCACGCCGGGCCGAGTCCTCAGCCGAGGTCGGACCGGCGGCGGTCACCGCTCGCCTCGGCGCCATCATCGAAGGTCTCCGGGCGCAGCCCTGGCTCCGGTCTCTCCGGGTCACGACCCTGCGGCTGGCGGCCGAGCCCTGCGACCAACCCGCGCCAAGCCAGCCTTCGATGCTCGAGATCGACCGTGAGCAGATCCTCGCCGACGATCACCGGGCCGGTGAAGCCGCGCGCCGCTTCGGCGGCGAGCATCGCCGGTTCCACGCCGGGCGGCACGATGTGGGTCAACAACAGCGCCCCGACGCCGGCCTCGGCAGCGATCGGGCCGACCTCCTCGAGTGCGGTGTGGTAGCTCGCCACGGCGGCGATCGTGGCGGCGTCGCGGACCCCCGGCACGAGCGGCATCGCGCCGTGCACGAAGACCTCGTGGACCAGGAGATCGCAGCCCCGGGCGGCCTCGATCAGGGCCGGGCAACGCCGCGTGTCGCCGCTCACCGCGACGCTCCGACCACCGGCACGGGCGACGAGGCCGACCGCCGGCTCGACCGGGTGGTGGTCGACCGCAACGATCTCGACCTCGAGCGCACCCACCCGGAAACGATCGCCGGGCGCAAGGGGCTCGACGGCGAGATCGAAGCCCTCCGCGTTCGGACGCCGCTCGAACGCCAGTCGCTGCGCCCGCTCCTCGGCCCAGGCGGCCTCGAGCCCGTGCGCCAGCCGGGCCACCGCCGGATCGGCCAGGAGCCGAAGCGGTCGCTTGCGGCCCTGGTGCCAGCCGCCGACGACCAGGGTCCAGAGGTCGGCCAGATGGTCGCTGTGCAGGTGCGTGGCGAGCACGAGATCGACTTCGCCGAGCGGCACCCCGGCCTCGGTCAGCCGCTGGGCGACACCATGGCCGCAGTCGACCAGGAGTCGGCTTCCACCGGCCTCGATCAGGAGGCCAGCGCCCGCCCGCCGTGGGTGGAGGGCCGGACAGCCGGTCCCGAGCAACGTCACCCGCATCGCTCGCCCCGCGCTTCCCCGGGAGCCCTGCGACCGGAGCCACGGCCTTGCCCGGCGGAATGCCGGTCGGGGGAACCGGCGACCGGCCACCCCACGACGGTGCTCTCAGCGTCCCGTGATGCGGCGCAGCCCGACCGCCAGTCGATCCATCCAACGCTGCGCGGTCTCCTCGGCCGCCACCACGACCCGGCCGATCGCCGGGTGACGGGCACGCAGACGGGCGAGCAGCCGCTCGGCCCAGGGTGCGTGCCGGGAGAGGATCAGAAGTCCCACCACCAGGAACAGGACCCCCTGGAGGAAGGGCAGGAACAACCCCAGCACCCCGAATACGAGGAAGCCGTAGCCGAGGCCCAACATCGCGAGCTTGCTCATGCAGATCCCACGAGTTCCAACCATTGCGCCTCGTCGATCACCTCGAGCCCGAGCTCGCGCGCCAGGGCGAGCTTGCTGCCGGCCTCGGCCCCGGCCACCACGAGGTCGGTGGAACGCGACACGGCGCCCGCGACCTTGGCGCCGAGCGCCTCGGCGCGGGCCTTGGCCTCGGCCCGCGTCATATGACTCAAGGAGCCCGTGAAGACCACGGTCTTGCCGGCGATCGGTGAGGCACCGGGAGGTGCCGTTGCGACCGGTTCGATCCGGAGCTCGGCCGCCAGCCGGTCGGCGGCGGCGCGGTTGCGCGGCTCGGCGAAGAAAGACCGCAGCGCCTCGACCACCGCCGGGCCGATCCCGTCGAGCGCCAGCAGCTCACGCTCGACCTCGGGCTCACCTGCAACCAATCGGTCCATGGCGGCGCGGAAGGCGGACCAGTCGTGATGGTGGCGGGCGAGCAGGCGGGCGGTCGCCTCGCCCACGTGGCGGATGCCGAGCGCCGCCAGCAGGCGATCGAGGGGCAGTCGGCGACGGCTCTCGATCGCCAGGATGAGGTTTCGAACCTTCCGTTGACCCCAGCCCTCGAGCGCCTCCAGCCGGGCGAGGCGGTCGGGGTCGCCCGGCAGCGTCAGGAGGTCGGCCGGCTCGCGGATCAGCCCCGCAGCATGCAACTGCGGGATCTGCTTCCGGCCGAGCCCTTCGATGTCCAGCGCGGCACGGCTCACCAAGTGCTCGAGGCGGGCCTCGACCTGGGCGGGACAGACGAAACCGCCCGAGCAACGCCGGACCGCCTCCCCCGGCTCGCGTGGCGCGGGCGAGCCGCAGGCCGGGCAGCGGTCGGGAAAGACGAACGGTGCCGAATCCGGCGGTCTCTGGTCGAGGACCGTCTCGACGATCTGCGGGATCACGTCGCCCGCACGCTGCACGAGGACCGCGTCGCCGACCCGGATGTCGCGCTCGGCGATGTAGTCCTCGTTGTGCAGCGTGGCGCGGCTCACCACCACACCACCCACGGTCACGGATTATCGCTGCTACTAACCGC
>JBBIIE010000286.1:0-3911 GCA_037446605.1 Geminicoccaceae bacterium
GACCGCGGAGAAGCTCGCTTGGTGCCGGCAGTGCGGCTACGCCCTCGGCATCGCCCACCGCGCCGAGGCCGACCTCGCGGCCGCGGTCCGCCGCCTCGCCCCGGGCGGGGTCGACCTCTACCTCGACAACACCGCCGGTCCGATCCACGACGCGGTCCTCCAGAACCTCGCCCCGCGGGCGCGGGTCGTGGTGGTGGGCACGGTGGCGCTCGCCGACCGGCTCGGCCGGCCCGACATCGGCCCGCGCTTCCTGCGCCAGGTGCTGGTCGCCCGGGCGCGGATCGAGGGCTTCCTCGTGCTCGACTTCGAGCGGCGCTGGGGCGAGGCCTGGGCGCGGCTCGGGAGCCTCGTGCGCGCCGGTGCCCTGCGCACCCGCTACGATGTCGCCGACGGCCTCGAGCGGACGCCCGAGGCGTTCCTCGGCGTGCTCACCGGCCGCAACCTCGGCAAGCAGCTCGTCCGGGTGCGCCCGGCCCCGGCCGGCTGAGCTCGGGACCGTCGTGCACGAGCGGCTCGCGCGGCCTCCGCGGCCCGGCTCGGGACCGTCGTGCAGCGCCCGCACCGATGGCCCCGTCCCGTGCTCGGGACCGTCGTGCACGGGCAGAGGAGCGAGGTGCCGCGGCGGCACCGCTGCGCCGCCGGCCAGACCGGAGCGGGCATCGTAGCCCAGGGCGGGCCGCCGGGCAAGCGCCCTGCGCTCAGAGGTGGATCGGCTTCGACCAGGCGGCCATCGCCGCCTCCTTGAGCGCCTCGGCGAGCGTCGGGTGCGGGTGGCTGGTGCGCGCGACGTCCTCGGCCGTTGCGCCGAACTCGAGGGCGAGCGCCAGTTCGGCGATCATGGTGCCGGCGTCCGGGCCGATCACGTGGCAGCCCAGCACCCGGTCGGTCGTGGCATCGGCCAGGATCTTGACGAAGCCCTCCTGGGCGCCCACGGCGCGCGCCCGGCTGTTGGCCATGAAGGGGAACCGGCCGACCCGGTAGGCGCGCCCCTCGGCGCGGAGCTGCTCCTCGGTCCGGCCGACCGCCGCCACCTCCGGGTCGGTGTAGATCACACCCGGCACCCGGTCGTAGTCGTGCTGCGGCTTCTGCCCGGCGATCCACTCGGCGCAGGCGACCCCGTCCTCCTCGGCCCGGTGCGCGAGCATCGGCCCCTCGATGACGTCGCCGATCGCCCAGATCGCCGGGACCGTCGTGCGGAAGTGCCCGTCGGTCCGGACCCGCCCGCGCTCGTCGAGCGCCACCCCGAGCTCGGCCAGGCCGAGCCCCTCGGTCCAGGGCCGCCGGCCGATCGCCACGAGCACGGCGTCGCAGGCGATCGCCTCCTGCGCCCCACCCGCGACCGGCTCGACCACCACCGAGGGGCGCTCGGCGCCGCTCTCCACGCCCACCACCCGGGTCGCCAGCCTGAAGGCGAGGCCCTGGCGGGTGAGCAGCTTCTGCAGCTCGCGGGCGATCTCCAGATCCATGCCCGGGGTGATCCGGTCGAGGAACTCGACCACCGTCACCCGGGCGCCGAGCCGCCGCCAGACCGTGCCGAGCTCGAGCCCGATGTAGCCGGCGCCGACCACCACCAGATGCTCGGGAACCCGCTCGAGGTCGAGCGCGCCGGTCGAGGACAGGATCCGCTCCTCGTCGATGGTCACCCCCGGCAGCGGCGCCACCTCCGAGCCGGTGGCGATCACCACGTGGCGGCAGCTCGCCTCCTCGCCGCCGCCCTCGCGCTCGACCACCACCCGGCCGGGCCCGGCGATCCGCCCGGTGCCCTGCAGGCGGGTGACCTCGTTCTTCTTGAAGAGGAAGTCGATGCCCTTGGTCAGGCCGTCGACCACCTTGTCCTTGTGGTCGAGCATGGCGCCGAGCTCGAGGCGCACCTCGCCGGTGCGGATGCCGAAGCGGTCGAGCCCGTTGCGGGCCTCCTCGTAGAGGTGCGAGGTGTGCAGGAGCGCCTTCGAGGGGATGCAGCCGACATTGAGGCAGGTACCACCGAGCGTCGCGCGCTTCTCGACGCAGGCCACCTTCATGCCGAGCTGGGCGGCGCGGATCGCGGCCACGTAGCCACCCGGCCCGCCACCGATGATCACGACGTCGAAGGCGGGCTCGGACATGGGCGCGCTCCTCTGGCTGGCGGGCGCCCCGGCTCTAGCAGCCGGGCCCGGGCCCGTCACCCGGACGCGACGGCGCGCTCGATGTCCTCGGCCCGCCCGAAGCGGCGCACGACATAGGCCTCGACCATCGCCTGGAACTCCCGGGCGATGCGCTCGCCCCGGAGCGTCGCGACCTTCCGGCCGTCGACGAAGACCGGGGCGACCGGACTCTCGCCGGTGCCCGGCAGCGAGATGCCGATGTCGGCGTGGCGGCTCTCGCCGGGTCCGTTGACGATGCAGCCCATGACCGCGACGTTGAGCGTCTCCACACCCGGATAGCGGGTCCTCCAGACCGGCATCTGCGCCGCGAGCCAGCCCTGGATCTCGGCCGCGAGCTCCTGGAAGACGGTGCTCGTGGTCCGCCCGCAGCCCGGGCAGGCGGCGACCTGCGGGGTGAAGGAGCGCAGCCCGAGCGACTGCAGGATCTGCTGGCAGACCTGCACCTCGGTGGTGCGCGGCTCACCCGGTGCCGGGGTCAGCGAGGCGCGGATCGTGTCGCCGATGCCGTCCTGGAGGAGGAGGCCGAGCGCGGCGGTCGTGGCGACGATGCCCTTGGCGCCCATGCCCGCCTCGGTCAGGCCCAGATGCAGGGCGTAGGACGAGCGGCGGGCGAGCTCGCGGTAGACCGCGACCATGTCCTGCACGCGGCTGACCTTGGCCGAGATCACGATGCGGTCGGCCGGCAGGCCGACCCGCTCGGCGTGCGCGGCGCTCTCGAGGGCGGAGCGGACGAGCGCCTCGCGCAGGACGAACCCGGCCGGCTGCGGGTCGGGCCGGGCGGCGTTCGCGTCCATCAGCCGCGCCGCCAGGTCCTGGTCGAGCGAGCCCCAGTTGACGCCGATCCGCACCGGCCGGTCGTGGCGCAGCGCCGCCTCGACCATCTGCTCGAACTGGCGGTCGCGCTTGTCGCCGAAGCCGACGTTGCCGGGGTTGATCCGCAGCTTGGCGAGGCAGCGGCCGAGCTCCGGCACCTCGGCCAAGAGGCGATGGCCGTTGTAGTGGAAGTCGCCCACGAGCGGCAGGTCGCGGAAGCCCACGAGGTCGAGCCGGTCGCGGATGATCGGCACGGCGCGCGCCGCCGCCTCGGTGTTGACGGTGATGCGCACGAGCTCGGAACCGGCACGGGCGAGCTCGATCACCTGCGCCGTGGTGGCGTCGGGGTCCGCGGTGTCGGTGTTGGTCATCGACTGGACGACGACCGGCGCACCGCCACCCACCGTGATCGTCCCGATGCGGACCGCATGCGTCGCGTGCCGGCGGATCTCGGCCAGCGCCACCATGACGTCCTCCCTCCGTTCCCGCCGCCGCGTCCACCGAGCGACCGGGGCGGGCGCGGGCCTCAGTTCTGGGCGAGCCGGGCGCGCAGCGGGCCGGGCACGAGCGGCACGTCGCGCACGACCTTGCCGGTCTCGCCCAACAGGCCGAGCGAGCGGCCCTCGACCACCACCTCGATGCCGCCGGCATTGCCGGTCCACAGCGCCAGGTCGTCGCGGTCGGGCAGGACCAGCCGCTCGCCGGCCTCGAGCGTGCGCGTGCGCACATAGTCGCGGCTGGCGCTGCGGATCTGCACCCAGGCGCTGTCGCGGGCGATCAGCACGACCCGGCCCTCGGCCGGCGCCGCGGCGTCGTACCGACCGGAGAAGAGCCGGCTCTCCCACCGCCTGCGCGAGCGGCTGGCGGCCGAGCGTATCGATCTCGCGGTGGCGATCGTCAGCGACGACGCCTCGCCCTATCTGGTCCGGTCCTGGCTCACCCGGCCGGTCTGGG
>JBBIIE010000287.1:0-3844 GCA_037446605.1 Geminicoccaceae bacterium
GGCATCTTCGGCCGTGGGCGGCGGGGCGGCCGCGGGCGGCGTGCCCGCCGCGGGCGTGACGGCGACGGAGCAGGCGGCGGCGCCGGCGGCCGCCGCGGGCGGCCCGGCGCGCTCGCGCGAGGAGGTGGTCCGGCTGTTGGACCAGGTCCTCGACTACTACCGCCGGCACGAGCCCTCGAGCCCGGTGCCGCTGCTCGTGGCGCGCGCCAAGCGGCTCGTGCCGATGAGCTTCGTGGAGGCGCTCAGGGAGCTGGCGCCGGCCGGGATCAAGGAGCTGCAGGCGGCCGCCGGGGCGCTCGACGAGCCCCCCTCGGTCAGGAAGGGGTGAGCCATGCCACAGGACGCCGGCCAGAAGTTCGTCGCCCGCAACCGGGCGCCGCGCGTGCAGATCGAGTACGAGGTCGAGCTGTACGGCGCGCAGAAGATGATCCAGCTCCCCTTCGTCATGGGGGTGCTGGCCGGGCTCTCGGGCAAGCCGGCCGACCCGCTGGCGCCGGTCGCCCAGCGCCAGTTCCTGGAGATCGACGTCGACAATTTCTCCGACCGGCTGAAGGCGATGAAGCCGCGGGTCGCCTTCACCGTGCCGAACACGCTCACCGGCGAAGGCAACCTCGCGGTCGACATCACCTTCGAGAGCCTGGCCGACTTCGCCCCGGACGCGGTGGCGCGCAAGGTCGAGCCGCTCAGGAAGCTGCTCGAGGCCCGCGAGCAGCTCGCCAACCTGCTCTCCTACATGGACGGCAAGGACGGCGCCGAGCAGCTCGTGGCGCGGCTGTTGAAGGACCCGGCGCTGCGCGAGGCGCTGGCGCAGGCGCCCCGGGACGGCGCCGCTTCGGCCGAGGGCGGGCAGGGCTGAGCCCGGCGGGCGAGGAGGATCCGATGGCAGACCAGGAACTCGCGACCGAGGCCGCCCGACCGGCCGGCGAGACGCTCGCACTCGACGAGTTCAACACGCTCCTCAAGAAGGAGTTCCGGCCGCGCGACGAGGAGGCGGCGGGGCGGATCGGCGAGGCGGTCAGGACGCTCGCCGAGCAGGCACTCGCCAACGCCCGGCTCGTCTCCGACGACGCGCTCAAGAGCATCCAGGCGCTGATCGCCGCGATCGACCAGAAGCTCACCGAGCAGATCAACCTGATCCTCCACCACCCCGACTTCCAGGCCCTCGAGGGCGCCTGGCGGGGCCTGTGGCATCTGGTCAACAACACCGAGACCGACCAGATGCTCAAGATCCGGGTGCTCAACATCACCAAGACCGAGCTGTCCCGCACCCTGGAGAACTTCGAGGGTACCGCCTGGGACCAGAGCCCGATCTTCAAGAAGATCTACACCGAAGAGTACTCGATGTTCGGCGGTGAGCCGTTCGGGTGCATCGTCGGCGACTACTACTTCGACAACCACCCGAAGGACGTGGCGCTGCTCGGCAACCTGGCGAACGTGTGCGCCGCCGCGCACGCGCCGTTCATCGCCGGGGCGGCGCCCTCGCTGTTCGGGATGGAGTCCTGGCAGGAGCTGATGAACCCGCGGGATCTGACCAAGATCCAGAGCACGCCCGACTACGCCAAGTGGCAGTCGCTGCGGAAGTCCGAGGACAGCCGCTACATCGGGCTCGCCATGCCGCGCGTGCTGGCGCGCCTGCCCTACGGCGCCCGGACGAGCCCGGTCGACGCCTTCGCCTTCGAGGAGGACGTGCGCGGCACCGACCACCACAAGTACTGCTGGATGAACGCCGCCTACGCGATGGCGGTGAACATCACCCGCTCGTTCAAGCTCTACGGCTGGTGCACGCGGATCCGCGGGGTCGAATCGGGTGGTGCGGTCACCAACCTGCCGGTGCACACCTTCCCGACCGACGATGGCGGGGTGGCGATGAAGTGCCCGACCGAGATCGCCATCGACGACCGCCGCGAGAAGGAATTGGCCGATCTCGGGCTGATGCCGATCCTGCACCGCAAGAACACCGACATCGCGGCCTTCATCGGCGCCCAGTCGCTGCAGAAGCCGGACGTCTACGACGATCCGGACGCGACCGCCAACGCCAACCTCTCGGCGCGTCTACCCTATCTCTTCGCGGTGTGCCGCTTCGCGCACTATCTGAAGGCGATCGTGCGCGACAAGATCGGCTCCTTCAAGGAGCGGTCGGACATGGAGAAGTGGCTGAACCGCTGGATCCTCAACTATGTCGACGGCAACCCCGACTTCTCCTCCGAGGAGACCAAGGCCAAGAAGCCGCTCCGCGCCGCGGAGGTCCGGGTGCAGGAGGTCGAGGGCAACCCGGGCTACTACAACGCCCAGTTCTACCTGCGCCCGCACTACCAGCTCGAAGGCGTCAACGTGAGCCTGCGGCTGGTCTCCAAGCTGCCTTCGGTCAAGGGGGTCTGAGCCCTGTGACGGGCGGCACTGCCGGCCGGGGCCGGCGGTGCCAGGATCCTGGTCGCGCGGCATCGGGACCGCGCCAGTCGAGGAGGGACGGTCGTGGCAGTCGACATGTTCATCAAGATCGACGGTGTCGACGGCGAATCGCAGGACGATGCGCACGCTGGTGAGATCGACGTCCTGTCCTGGCGGTGGGGCGCCGTCAACAAGGGCTCCGCGGCGCTCGGCGGCGGGCTCGGCTCGGGCAAGGTCGAGGTCGAGGACCTCCACTTCACCCACTTCATCGACAAGGCCTCGCCGCTCCTGTTCCTGTGCTGCTGCAACGGCAAGCACCTCGCCGAGGCCACGCTCACCTGCCGCCGCGCCGGCGAGAACCCGCTCGAATATCTCGTCATCACCATGAAGAACGTGCTGGTCTCCGGGGTCCAGCCGCTCGGCGACGCCGACAAGGACCGCCCGATGGAGGAGGTCTCGCTCAACTTCGGCGAGGTCGAGGTCAAGTACACGCCGCAGAAGGCCGACGGCACCGGCGACGCCGAGGTCACCGCCGGCTGGAACATCTCCAAGAACGTCAAGCTCTGAGGCCGGCCGTGGGCGGGAGCGCCGGCGACGCGCTGCGGGACGGCGACCCGGCCCGGGCGCTGGCCCTGGCCATGGACGAGGTGCGGGCGCATCCGACCGCGCTCGGCCCGCGCCTCGCCCTCTTCCGCCTCGCCTGCATCGAGGGCATGTGGGAGCGCGCCCGCCGCCAGCTCGAGGCGATGGTGGGTCTCGACGGCGAGACCGCGCTGTTCGCCAAGGTCTACGACGGGCTGATCCTGGCCGAGGCGGAGCGGGCGGCGGTGCTGCGGGGCCGCACCGCCCCGGTCACGCTCGGCGAGCCGCCGGCCTTCGTGGCGTTGCTCGCCCAGGCGCTCGCGCACGAGGCCGCCGGCGCCGCGCCGGCCGCCCGGGCGCTGCGCGCCGCGGCGCTCGAGGCGGCGCGCGCCGTGCCGGGCGAGCTCGACGGCCGGCCCTTCGCCTGGCTCATGGACGCCGACCCGCGCTTCGGCCCGTGCCTGGAGCTCGTCGTCCACGGCCGCTACCGCTGGCTGCCGCTGGAGCATCTGCGCGAGCTCCGGAGCGACGGGCCCAGGGACCTCGAGGACGCGGTCTGGCTGCCGGTCACGCTCACGCTCGCCGGCGGCGGCGAGCTCGCGGCGCATCTCCACGCCCGCTACCCGGGCTCGGAGGCGGCCGCCGATCCGAGCGTGCGGCTCGCCCGCGCGACCCTCTGGGGCGAGGGCGAGGGGGCCACCGGCCTCGGCCTGCGCACGCTCGCGAGCGATCTGGGCGACCATCCGCTCGCCACGCTCCGCCGCCTCCGGCTGGAGCCCGGTCCGGTCGATGGCTAGTGCGGCGCAGCTCGAGCGGCTGCAGCCGGCGCTGTTCGACCGGCTGCGCGACCCGGAGGCCTCGCTCCTCGACGCGA
>JBBIIE010000288.1:0-3814 GCA_037446605.1 Geminicoccaceae bacterium
CTGCCGGCCGAGGTCGCCCACGATCCGAGGGTGATCGAGGTCTATCTCGGCCAGGAAGCGGCGGCCGTGCAGGAGCGGGTGGCGCGGCGTGGCTGAGCCGCTCCTGGCGCTCGAGGAGGTGACCGCCGGCTATGGCGGCTTCACCGCGCTGTTCGGGGTGAGCCTCGCGGTCCGGGCGGGTGAGGCGGTGGCGGTGATCGGCCCGAACGGCGCCGGCAAGACCACGCTCCTGCGGGTGATCTCCAAGCTCGTGCCGGCGCGCGCCGGCCGCGTCCGCCTCGACGGGCGCGATCTGGCCGACCTCGAGCCGCACCGGGTGGTCGAGGCGGGCGTGGCGCACGTGCCGGAGAACCGCCGGCTCTTCCCGCGCCTGACGGTGGAGGAGAATCTCAAGATGGGCGCCTTCACCCCCGGCGCCCGGGCCCGCTTCGCGGAGCGGCTGGCGCAGGTCTACGAGCTGTTCCCGCGCCTGGCCGAGCGCCGCCATCAGCCGGCCGGCACCATGTCGGGCGGCGAGCAGCAGATGTGCGCGATCGGCCGTGGACTGATGTCCGGCCCGCGCCTCCTGCTCCTGGACGAGCCCTCGGCCGGGCTGGCGCCGGTGATCGTGCAGCAGGTCTTCGCGCTCGTGCAGCGGATCGCGCGCGCCGGGCTCACCGTTCTGATCGTCGAGCAGAACGTCCAGCAGGTGCTGAGGATCGTCGACCGCGCCTACCTGCTCGAGACCGGCCGCATCCGCGGCGAGGGTCCGGCCGAGGCCATGCTCGCCTCCGAGGACATCAAGAAGGCCTATATCGGGCTCTGAGCCGGGGCCGGCGCCGGCCGCGACGCGCCATCCGAGGCGGCGGACGGTCGGGTGGAGCGCAACCCTTCGTTAACCCTTCGCTGCCAGACTGCGCCGCGCGCACGAGCGGGAGCGGAGCCTTGCGCGAAGGGTCGGAGCGGTGCCGGCGGCTGGTTCGGGGCGTCCAGATCGGAAGAGCAGGCCTCGTTCGGGCGGTCGTCGGCCGCGCCCTGCGGTCGGCCGCGCGCCCGCCGCCGACCGCCTCGGCCTTCTCACTCGAGCAGCCCGAGCTTCTCCAGGAAGGCCTTGTGGGCGGCGTAGGCCTTGCCGGCCATCGGGCTGCCCTGGGCGTACTCGGCCCAGACCTCGGCGGCGAGCCGGCGCATCTTGGCGAGCTCGGCCGCCGACCAGGTGATCGGCTCGATCCCGGCGGTGCGGTCGGCGGCGAGCGCCGCGCGCTCGGCGATCATGTCCTCGAGGTTGATCCGCACCGCGAGGTCCCTGACCGACATCTCGAGGATCGCCTTGATGTCGTCCGGCTGCCTCTCCCACTTGGCCTTGTCGACCGTGACCTCGTAGATCGGCAGCGAGTGGAAGTGGAGGATCGGGCTCTTGGCGATCTTGTGGAAGCCCAGGCTCTGGTTCATCGCGTAGGAGGAGTAGTCGGCCCCGTCCACGACCTTCTTGTCGATCGCGGTGAAGACCTCGGTCGGCGGCAGGGCCACGGGCGAGGCGCGCATCTTGCGGAACAGGCTCGCGGCCATGCCCTCGGGTGCGCGGATCTTGACGCCCTTGAAGTCGTCCACGGTGCGGATCGGCTTCGAGGCGACCAGCGATTCGACCCCGCTGTCGGCGCAGCCGATGGTGAACGCGCCGTAGCTGGCGTAGAGCTCGCGGTAGAGCTCCTTGCCACCGCCATATGCGCAGAAGGCGAGCGCGGTCGCCCAGTCCTGGTAGCCGCCGATCAGATCGCCCAGGATCGCGAAGGCGCGGTCGCGGCCGGTGAAGTAGACCGAGGAGGTCGCCATGCCGTCCAGGATGCCCTGGCCGACGGCATCGATCATCTCGGCCGGCGGCACCACCGCACCACCCGGCAGCACCTCGACGCGGAGCCGCCCGCCGGTCATCCGGCCGACGTCCGCGGCCCAGCGCTCGGTCGCCACGTGCACCGGGTGCGCCGCCGGGATGGCGGTCTGGATCCGCCAGACCTCGGCCGCCCGGGCGGTCGTCGCGACGGCGAGCGCCGCGAGGAGCGACAGGACGGTGGCCGACAGCGACGGACGAGCCGATCGCGTCCCTGCACGCAGCATCGGAGCCTCCCTCGGGTCTTTGCGCCCGATCGGAACCCCGGTCCGCCGGCCGGCGTGGTCAAGCGCGACCGCCGCGCGGGCCGCCTGCGCCCGGAGCGGGGCTCCCGGGCGGGCAGCTCAGCCCTTGAAGACGTCCTTGGCGCGGCGGAGTGCCGCGAAGACCTCGGCGTCGCTCGCCCGCTCGAGCCCGAGCCGATGGCGGATCGCGGGGTCGGAGGGGCGCAGGAAGGGATTGGCGGCGCGTTCCTGGCCGATCGTCGAGGGCACCGTCGGGCGGCCTTCGGCGCGCACCCGGTCGATCTCCGCCGAACGGGCGCGCAGGGCCGGGTTGTCCGGGTCGACGGACAGCGCGAAGCGGGCGTTCGCCGCGGCGTATTCGTGCCCGCACCAGACCCGGGTCGCCTCCGGCAGGGCCGCGAGCCTGCCGAGCGAGGCCCACATCTCGTGGGCGTCGCCCTCGAGCAGGCGGCCGCAGCCCAGGACGAAGAGCGTGTCGGCGCAGAAGAGATCGCCCGAGGCCTCGAACAGGTAGGAGAGGTGGCCCCGGGTGTGGCCGGGGGTGGCGAGTACGCGGGCCACGGCGCGGCCGAGCTCGAAGCGGTCGCCCTCGGCCAGGGCGCGGTCGAGCGGCGGCAGGCGGTGCGCGTCGGCCGCGGCACCGGCGACCCGGGCACCGGTCGCCGCCACGAGCTCGCCCACGCCCGCCACGTGGTCGCCGTGGTGGTGGGTGAGGAGGATCCAGTCGAGCCGACCGCCGCGCGACCGCAGCCGCTCCAGCACGGGCGCCGCCTCGGCCGGGTCGACGAAGGCCTCCGTGCCGGTCGCGGGGTCGGTCAGGAGGTAGCCGTAATTGTCGGCGAGCAGGGGCACGATCTCGACGGTGAGCGACACGGCGATGCTCCGGGCTGCCGCGGGGACGGGATGCATCTAGCGGCCGGGCGCGCTATGTTCCACCCGCCGGGGCTCCGGAGGGGACATGCGACCCGAGGTCGACGAACTGGTGGCGTTCTACCAGGGGCGCGAGGGGCAGCTGGCGCGGCGGCTGGTGGCGGCGCGGCTGCGGGCGCTCTGGCCCGACGTGGCCGGGCAGCGGCTGGTCGGGCTCGGCTACGCCGCTCCCTACCTGCCGCTGTTCGAGGAGGCGCTGCGTTGCGTGGCCCTCATGCCGGCGGCGCAGGGTGCGCGCGCCTGGCCGGCGGTCGGGGCCTCGCGCACCGCGCTGGTGCGCGAGGACGAGCTGCCGCTCGCCGACGGCAGCGTCGACCGGGTGCTGCTGGTGCACGCCCTGGAGCTGTCCGAGCGGGTCGAGAAGGTCCTGCGCGAGGTCTGGCGGGTGCTCGCCGACGGCGGTCGGTTGCTCGCCGTGGTGCCCAACCGGCACGGCGCCTGGAGCCTGCTGGAGCGCACCCCCTTCGGCCACGGCCAGCCCTATTCCTGCGGTCAGCTGGAGCGGCTCCTGGCGCGTCGGCTCCTCCAGCCGATCGCCCAGGAGCGCGCCCTCTACCTGCCGCCGACCCGATCCAACCTGCTGCTCAAGGCGGCGATCCCGATCGAGCGGCTCGGGCTGCGCCTCGCCAAGGAGCTGTCGGGGGTGGTGATCGTCGAGGCGGAGAAGCGCATCTGGCAGGGGGCGGTGGCCTTCGAGGCGCGCCGCCAGGCCCGCCGCTACGCGGCGACCGCGCCGGCGCTCGGGGCCGCGCGCGAGAGCGCGGCGCGCCGC
>JBBIIE010000289.1:0-3806 GCA_037446605.1 Geminicoccaceae bacterium
ACCTTGGCCATCGGCGACCGCCCAGCGGCCCGGAACCGTCGGGCCGCCCCGGTCATATAGGCAGGGAGGGGGCCTTCACCACCCTCGCCAGCACGAGGACGTCCACGGATGCGGCGCCGGCGGCGCGGAGCACGCGGGCGCAGGCGCCGAGGGTCGCGCCGGTGGTCAGCACGTCGTCCACGAGCAGCAGGTGGCGGCCCACGATCGACGGCCGGCAGCGCTCCGGCACGCGGAAGGCCGTGGCGGTGACGTTGGCGCGCCGGCCGGCCGCCCCCAGGCCCTGCTGCGAAGCCGTGGCCCGGCGGCGCAGGAGCGTGGACGGCGACCAGGGCCGGCCGGTCAGGCGGGCGAGCCGTGCGGCGAGCAGCCCGGATTGGTTGTAGCCGCGCCGCAACAGCCGCCAGCGGTGCAGGGGTACCGGCAGGATCAGCTCGGCATCGGCCAGGAGGTCCTTGCCGGCCGCCGCCATCCAGCGGGCGAAGGTCGCCGCCGCCTCGATCCGCTCGGCGTGCTTGAAGCGCAGCACCAGGCCCCGGCTCGCCTCGTCGTAGGCGAGCGCGGCGCGGCCCCGGTCCCAGGGCGGCGGCCGCTCGTGGCAGGCGGCGCAGGCCTGCGCGCCCGGCCCGTCGTGCGGCAGCGGCCAGCCGCAGCGTGCGCACCAGGGTTCGTGCAGGAAGCGCAGCGGCGCCCAGCAGGCCGCGCACAGCTCGCCCTGGCGGTCGACCGGCTCGCCGCAGCCGAGGCAGCGCGGCGGCAGGACGAAGTCGAGCGCCCGGACCGCGAGCCTGCCGAGGGTGGGGCCGAGCGCGGCGAGCCGCTGGCCGGTCGAAACGTGCACGCGAGACCTCCGAAGGGACGATGTCTTCTACTATAAGTTGATTAACCCGTCACGAGTCCTCCCGGTCGGGCGTGGATCGCGCGGTCTCCGAGGCGAGCCAGCCGAGATAGTCGGGATTGCCTCCGCCGATCGGCAGCGCCACGACGCAGGGCACCGTGTAGGAGTGGAGCGCCTTCACCCGGGCGACGAGTGCCTCCACGAGCTCGGCCCGCGTCTTGAGGATCAGCGCCGCCTCGCTGCCGCTCTCGATGCGGCCCTGCCAGTGGTAGATCGAGGTGAGCCCGGGAAGGACGTTGGCGCAGGCGGCCAGCCGTGCCTCGACCACCTCCCGGCCGATGCGCAGCGCCTCCTCCACCGAGGCACAGGTCACCCAGCACCACCGCAGTTCCATCGGCTCGGTCCTCCTCGGGCCGTGCGGCCGGCCGCGGCGCGCGGGTCGGCCGCGTCGGCGAGCGCGTCGCCCAACAGGTTGCAGGCGGTCACCGTGGCGAGGATCAGCAGGCCCGGCCAGAGCGCCAGCAGCGGTGCCTGCCAGAGGGTCTCCTGGGCGTTGGTCAGCATGTTGCCCCAGGACGGGGTCGGCGGCCGGATCCCGAGGCCGAGGAAGCTCAGGACCGATTCGCCCAGGATCACCTGCCCGAGGGCGAGCGTCGTCGCCACGGTGATCGGTGCGGCGAGCCCGGGGAGCACGTGGCGCAGCGCCACGCGCAGCGGCGCCGCCCCGAGTGCCCGGGCGGCGCGGACGTGCTCGGCGGCGAGGATCGCCAGGGCGCCGGCGCGCACCAGCCGGGCGGTGGTCGGCCAGCCGAAGGCGGCGACCAGGACCACGATCCGGGCGACGTCGAGAACGGCCGAAGACGCGAGCTCGGCGTCCAGCCCGATCTCCTGCGGATCCACCGCGGCCAGGACCACGAGCAGCGGCAGCAGCGGCAGCGCCAGGACGATGTCCGCGACGCGCATCAGGAGACCGTCCAGCGGCGCCCGCGCGAAGGCCGCGAGGAGCCCGATCAGGGTCCCGGCGAGCGCCGCGAGGAGGGCGCCGAGCAGGCCCACCGCGAGCGACACCCGGCCACCCTCGAGCAGGCGGACGAAGAGGTCGCGCCCGAGCTCGTCGGTGCCGAGCGGCCGGCCCCAGCCGGGTGGCTGCAGACGGTGCAGGAGGTCGATGCCCTCACCGTCCAGCCCGAAGCCGCGGCCGATCGGCGGGCCGAGCGTCACCGCGAGCGCGAGCGCCGCGAGCAGGAGGGCCGCGGGCCGCGCCGAGGTGGTGCGGGCGAGGCGGGCGCCGAGCGTGGGTGCGGCTCGCATCGGCTCAGCCCGGCCGGATGCGCGGGTCGAGCCGGGCATGGGCGAGGTCGGCTGCGAGGTTGGACAGGAGCGTGGCGACGGTGCCGAGCAGCACCGCGACGAGCGCGAGGTTGTAGTCGTTGCCCTGGATCGCCTCGAGGATCAGCCGGCCCATGCCGGGCCAGGCGAACACGGTCTCGACCACGAGCGCGCCCGACAGGAGGCCGCCGGTCTGCAGCGCCAGGATCGTCACGAGCGCGGGTGCGGCCTGCGGCAGGGCGTGGCGCAGGACGACGCGGGCGGTCGAGGCGCCCTTGGCCCGGGCCATGCGGATGCAGGGCTCGCGCAGCGCCTCGAGGAGGCCGGCGCGGACGAAGCGGAGGAGCGGGCCCAGGCCGAGGAGCGTCAGCGTGGTCACCGGCAGGGCGAGGTGGCGCACCCAGTCGGCGAGGCCGACGACCGGACCAACGGGCTCGCCGCCCGCCGGCAACCAGCCGAGGAGCACCGCGAAGACCACGATCAGGATCAGCGCCAGCCAGAAGGACGGCACCGAGAAGGCGAGGAAGGCCAGGAGGTTGATCGCGCGGTCGAGGCGCGTGCCCGGGCGCAGCGCGGCGACCGCGCCGAGCAGGACGGACAGCGGCAGGGCGATGGCGAGGCTGGTACCCACGAGCGCGAGCGTGGCGAGCAGGCGCGGCAGGAGGATCTCGGTCACCGGCAGGGCGAAGAGGCGGGAGTAGCCGAGCTCGCCCGCGAGGGCCGCGCCGAGCCAGGCGAGGAAACGGTCGACGAGCGGCCGGTCGAGCCCGTGCAGGGCGCGCAGGCGCGCCGCGTCCGCCGAGGTGAGGCGCGGATCGGCGGCGAGCATCAGGTCGATCGGATCGCCGGGCATGAGGTCGAGGAGCGCGAACAGGAGGAACGCCACCACCAGGATCGAGGTCGCCGTCTCGAGGCCGCGCCGCAGCAGGTAGGTGCCCAAGGGAGCTCCCGGTCGCGTTCGGCCGGTCGGCACGCCGCCGGCGTTCCGGCCCGCCCGCCGCGCTGCTATGGCTCCAGCCGCTCGCGCCGCGCGGTGCGGTCCGAGGCTAGCCCAGGCGGGCCGGACGGAGGAGGGTCGAGCGTGGCGCGCGGCGCGTTCGAGCGGGCCTCGCTGGTGGCGGCCGCCGGCGCCCTGGCGGTGCTCGTGGCGCAGGGCACCGGCCGCTTCGTCCTGACCCCGCTGCTCCCGCCGATGCAGGCCGAGCTCGGTCTCGACGACACCGAGGCGGGGCTGCTCGGCTCGCTCAACTTCGCGGGCTACCTGGTCGGCGCCGTCCTCGTCACGGTGGTCCCGCGCCTGGGCGTCGCCCGCCTCGTTCCGGCGGGGCTGGCACTCGTCACCTTCGGTGCGCTGGCGATGCCGCTCCTGCCGGTCTGGCCCGCCTGGCTGCTGGCGCGCCTCGTGGCCGGCCTCGGCGGAGCCTTCCTGTTCCTGGGCGGTGTCGCGGCCGCCGCCGGCAGGCTCGCCCGTCTGGGCCGGCCGCAGGCGATGGGGGGCGTGCTCGCCGGTGTCGGGGTCGGCATCGCGCTCGGCGGCCTGATCGCCCTCCTGACGCGGCCGAGCTGGCGGGCCGGCTGGCTCGCCATGGCGGCGATCGGGCTGCTCGGCGCCCCGGTCCTCGTGGGGCTCGCCCGGGGCGGC
>JBBIIE010000290.1:0-3779 GCA_037446605.1 Geminicoccaceae bacterium
TGCGCGAGCGCGTGGCGCGCGCCGCGCAGGGCGGCGACGAGCGCGCCCGCCGGCGCCACGTCGAGCGCGGCAAGCTCCTGCCGCGCGAGCGGGTCGAGCGGCTCTTGGATCCCGGCTCGCCGTTCCTCGAGCTCTCGCAGCTCGCGGCCACCGGCCTGTACGGCGAGGAGGTGCCGGCCGCGGGCCTCATCACCGGCATCGGCCGGATCGCCGGGCGGCTGTGCGTGGTCGTCTGCAACGACGCCACGGTCAAGGGCGGCACCTACTACCCGCTGACCGTCAAGAAGCACCTGCGCGCCCAGGCGGTGGCGCGCGCCAACCGGCTGCCCTGCGTCTATCTCGTCGACAGCGGCGGCGCCAACCTGCCCAATCAGGACGAGGTGTTCCCCGACCGTGAGCATTTCGGCCGGATCTTCTTCAACCAGGCGACCCTGTCGGCCGCCGGCATCGCCCAGGTCGCGGTGGTCATGGGCTCCTGCACGGCGGGCGGCGCCTATGTGCCGGCGATGTCGGACGAGGCGGTGATCGTCCGGGAGCAGGGCACGATCTTCCTGGGCGGGCCGCCGCTCGTGCGCGCCGCGACCGGCGAGGTGGTCACCGCCGAGGAGCTCGGCGGCGGGGACGTGCACACGCGGATCTCCGGGGTGGCCGACCATCTGGCCGAGGACGACGCGCACGCACTCGCCCTCGCCCGGCGGATCGTGGCGAGCCTCGGCCCACCGCCGGCCCCGGCCCTGGCGCCGGCCGCGCCGCGCCCGCCGCTCTACGACCCGGAGGAGCTCTACGGCCTGCTGCCGGCCGATCTGCGCGAGCCGCTCGAGATCCGCGAGGTGATCGCCCGGCTGGTCGACGGCTCCGAGCTCGACGAGTTCAAGCCGCGCTACGGCCCGACCCTGGTCACGGGCTTCGCCCGCATCATGGGCTGCCCGGTCGGCATCCTCGCCAACAACGGCATCCTGTTCAGCGAGTCGGCGCTCAAGGGCGCGCACTTCGTCGAGCTGTGCTGCCAGCGCGGCGTGCCGATGCTCTTCCTGCAGAACATCACCGGCTTCATGGTCGGCCGGCGCTACGAGCACGGCGGCATCGCCAAGGACGGCGCCAAGCTCGTGACCGCCGTCTCCTGCGCCGCCGTGCCCAAGCTCACGCTGATCGTCGGCGGCAGCTTCGGCGCCGGCAACTACGGCATGTGCGGTCGGGCCTTCGAGCCGCGGTTCCTTTGGACCTGGCCCAATGCGCGCATCTCGGTGATGGGCGGCGAGCAGGCCGCCAACGTGCTGGCGCGGGTCCGCCGCGACGCACTGGAGGCGCAGGGGCGGAGCTGGAGTGCCGAGGAGGAGGAAGCCTTCAAGGCACCGATCCGCGCCCAGTACGAGGAGCAGGGCAACCCCTACTACGCCACCGCCCGGCTCTGGGACGACGGCATCCTCGACCCGGCGCAGACCCGCGAGGTGCTGGGGCTCGGGCTCTTCGCGACGCTCGAGGCGCCGATCGAGCGGACCCGCTTCGGCGTGTTCCGGATGTGAGCGCGGAGGTTCGATGAGCGAGCCGCACCCCCTGCTCCTGCGCCGCGACGGGCCGGTCGCGACCGTCACCATGAACCGCCCCGAGCGCCACAACGCCTTCGACGAGGCGCTGATCGAGGCGCTGCGCGAGGCGTTCACCGGCCTCGGCGCCGAGCCCGAGGTCCGCGCCATCGTCCTCGAGGGTGCGGGCCCGAGCTTCTCCGCCGGTGCGGATGTCGCCTGGATGCGCCGCGCGGCCGGCTACGGCGAGGCGGAGAACCGCGCCGATGCCCGCCGGCTCGCGGCGATGCTCAAGGCGATCGACGAATGCCCGAAGCCGGTCGTGGCCCGGGTCCAGGGCGCTGCGCTCGGCGGCGGGACGGGTCTCGTCGCGGCCTGCGACATCGCCATCGCCGGCGAGCGGGCGAGCTTCGGGACGACCGAGGTCCGCCTCGGACTCGCCGCGGCCGTGATCTCGCCCTTCGTGCTGCGTGCGATCGGCCCGCGCCAGGCCCGCCGGCTGTTCCTCACCGGGGAGCGGATCGACGCCGCCCGCGCGCTCGCGATCGGCCTCGTGCACGAGGTGGTCGCGGACGCCGAGCTCGATGCGCGCGTGGGTGCCGTGCTCGACCTCCTGCTCGCCGGCGGCCCGGGCGCCCAGGCGGCCTCCAAGGAGCTGCTCCGGATCGTCCTCGGCATGCCGCAGGGCGGCTCGATCCTCACCGAGGCGACGGTCTCGGTGATCGCCGCCCGGCGCGCCTCGGTGGAGGGCAAGGAGGGGCTCGCCGCCTTCCTGGAGAAGCGCGCGCCCGTCTGGCGGGCCCGGCGCGAGGCCGGCGGGTGATCGGCAAGCTCCTCATCGCCAATCGTGGCGAGATCGCCTGCCGCATCGCGCGGACCTGCCGGCGGCTGGGCATCCGCACCGTGGCGGTGTTCTCCGAGGCCGACCGCACCGCCCGCCACGTGCGGCTCGCCGACGAGGCGGTGCCGATCGGCCCGCCCCCGGCCGCCCTGAGCTATCTCTCGATCCCGAGGATCCTCGAGGCGATGCGGCGGACCGGGGCCGACGCGGTCCACCCCGGCTACGGCTTCCTCGCCGAGAGCGCCGCGTTCGCCGCCGCCGTGCGCGAGGCCGGGCTCGTCTTCGTCGGCCCCTCGCCCGAGGCGATGGCGCGGCTGGGCGGCAAGGACACCGCCAAGGAGGTGGCCGAGGCGGCCGGCGTGCCGCTCGTCCCGGGCTACCGCGGCGCCGACCAGAGCGACGCCCGGCTCCAGGCCGAGGCGGCCGCGATCGGCTTCCCACTGCTCGTCAAGGCGGTCGCCGGTGGCGGCGGCAAGGGCATGCGTCGGGTCGACCGGCCGGAGGAGTTCGCCGACGCGCTCGCCGCCTGCCGGCGCGAGGCCGAGGCCGCCTTCGGCGACGACCGCGTGCTCCTCGAGCGGCTGATCGACCGGCCGCGCCACGTCGAGGTGCAGGTCCTGGGCGACCGCCACGGCAACGTCCTGCACCTCCTGGAACGCGACTGCACCCTGCAGCGCCGCCACCAGAAGATCCTCGAGGAGGCTCCCGCCCCGGACCTGCCGACGCCGTTGCGCGCGGCGCTCGGCGAGGCCGCCGTGCGCCTCGCGCGTGCCGCCGGCTACGAGGGTGCCGGCACCGTCGAGTTCCTCCTGGCACCGGACGGCAGCTTCGCCTTCATCGAGATGAACACGCGCCTCCAGGTGGAGCACCCGGTGACCGAGGCGGTGACCGGCCTCGACCTCGTGGCCCTCCAGCTCGCCGTCGCCGCCGGCCGGCCGCTCGGGCTGCGCCAGGAGGCGATCCGCGCCGACGGGCACGCGATCGAGGCCCGCCTCTACGCCGAGGATCCGGCCAGGGGCTTCCTGCCTTCGACCGGCCGGCTCGAGCGGCTCGTGCTGCCGGAGGGCCTGCCGGGTGTGCGGGTCGACACCGGTGTGGAGGAGGGTGACACCGTCACGCCCTTCTACGACCCGATGATCGCCAAGATCATCGCCCACGGCGCCGACCGCGCCCATGCCCTGGCGCGGCTCGAGCGGGCACTCGAGGCGAGCCTCGTCCTGGGCCCGGCGACCAACCTCGCCTTCCTGCGCCGTGCGGTGGCGGCACCGGCCTTCCGCGATCCGGCGATCGACGTCACCTGGCTCGACCGCGAGGGCGGCCCGCTCGCCCGCGCCGAGGAGGAGCCCGCGCCGCTCGAGCTCGCCGCGGCGGCCCTGCTCGTGGCCGCCGCAGACCGCACAGATCGGAAGAGCACA
>JBBIIE010000291.1:0-3766 GCA_037446605.1 Geminicoccaceae bacterium
CGAGCGCCGCCACGAGTTGGCGGCGGGCGGCCGCCACGGCGACCCCGACCGCCGCCAGTCGGGCCTCGAGCGCGCCGAGCCAGGCCGGATCGTGGCGACCGCCGCGCAGCAGCGCCGACCGGTCGCGCATCAGCCGCTCGAAGGTCGCGACCGCGGCGGCGTGGCGCGGGTCGAGGGTCAAGGTCAGCCGATCGAGGAAGCGCCGCCGCTCGCCCGGCCCGTCCAGGAACAGCCGATCCTGTGCCGGCGTCAGCCAGACGATCCCGACGAGCTCGGCACGGCGGGCGCGGTCGCGGAGCGGCCGGCCGTCGAGCGCCACCTGCCGCCGCTCACCGGCGGGGTCGCGCGCCACCGCGAGCTCGAAGCGGCCGTGCAGGCCGCAGAGCCGCGCCTGCACCGCCCAGGGTCCGCCGTCGGGGCGGCGGTCGAGCTCGAGCGGCGCCGCGCGGCGCAGACCGCGCCCGGGTGCGAGCAGCGAGAGGGCCTCGAGGAGGTTGGTCTTGCCGGCGCCGTTCGGGCCGACGACGACGACCGGGCCGGGCGGAACCGCGAGCTCCAGGCGGGCATAGTTGCGCAGGTCGCGCAGCCGCAGCCGCTCGACCGCCAGCGGAGCCGGCTCGACCGCCTCGAGGGCCCGGCCCATCAGACCCGCATGGGCATCAGGACGAACAGCACCGCCGTGTCGGCCGGATCCTTGACCAGGGTCGGGGCGGCGGCATTCGCCATCTCGATCCGCAGCTCCGGACCGTCGACCTGGGCCACCATGTCGAGCACGTAGCGGGCGTTGAAGCCGATCTCGAGCGGCTCGCCCCGATAGTCGCAGTCGAGCTCCTCGACCGCGCGGCCGTGCTCGGGGCTGATCGCCGAGACGGTCAGCCGGCCCTCCTCGAAGGCGAGCTTCACCGGCCGCGCCTTCTCGATCGAGATGGTGGCCACACGGTCGACCGCCTCGCCGAACGGCCGGGTGGCGACCACGGCGATCCGTTCGTTGCCGGAAGGGATCACCCGCTCGTAGTCCGGGAAGGTGCCGTCGATCAGCCGCGAGAGGAGGGTCGCCCGACCGCAGGCGAACTCGATCCGGCCGGTCGAGACGCCGACCGCGACCTCGCCGCTCGCGCCGTCCAGGAGCTTCCTGAGCTCGCCCACGGTCTTGCGCGGCACGATCACCGGCGGCATGGCCTCGGCACCGGCGGGGAGCGCGATCTCGATCCGGGCGAGCCGGTGCCCGTCGGTGGCCACGCCGCGGAGCGTGCGGGTGGCGCCGCTGCCGCTCGCGTGCAGATGGATGCCGTTCAGGTAGTAGCGGGTCTCCTCGGTCGAGATCGCGAAGCGCGCCTTGTCGATCAGCTTGGCGAGCGCGGCCGGCTCCAGGGCGAAGCGGACCTGGGGCTCCTCCGCGCCGGCGGCGGGGAAGTCGTCGACCGGCAGGGTGGGCAGGACGAAGCGGGAGCGGCCGGCCTCGAGCTCGAGCTCGGCCGAGCCGGGCGCCTGGGCGAGCCGCACCGGCACGCCGTCGGGCAGCTTGCGGGCGATGTCGAACAGGGTGTGCGCCGGGACCGTCGTGCTGCCCGGGCGCTCGACCGTGGCGTCCTCGTGGGCGCGGAGCGTCAGGTCGAGGTCGGTCGCCACGAGCTCCAGGCCGTCCTGGGCGGTGAGCTTGACGTTGCCCAGGATCGGGATGGTCGTCCGCCGCTCGACCACGTTCTGCACGTGGCCGAGCGAGCGGAGCAGGGCGGCACGCTCGATGGTGAGCTTCATCGACGGGTCTTCCGCGCTCGGGCCGGGCTCGCACCCCGGCGCCTCGCTCCGATCGGCTCCGGGAGCGGGAGCCTAGCAGATTTGCCGGCCGAGGTTGATCCCTTTCGCGGGTCCGGGCTCAGGCCTGCAGCCGCCGCTTCAGGGCCTCCAGATCGTCGGCGAGCTGCGCATCCTCGGCCTGCAGCCGCTCGATCTGGCGGACCGCGTGCATGACCGTGGTGTGGTCGCGGCCACCGAAGCGCCGCCCGATCTCCGGCAGCGACCGCGGGGTCAAGAGCTTCGCCAAGTACATCGCGACCTGGCGCGGCCGGGCGACCGAACGCTGCCGCCGCGCCGAGGTCATGTCGGCGGGCCTGAGTCCGTAATGCTCTACCACCGCCTTCTGGATCTCGTCGATGGTCACCCTGCGGTCGACCGCCCGCAGCACGTCCTTGAGGATCTCCTGCGCCATCTCGATCGAGATCGGGCGGTGCGTCAGGCCGGCCTGGTGGACGATGCGGTTCAGCGCCCCCTCGAGCTCGCGCACGTTGCTCGTGATGCGCGAGGCCAGGAACTCGAGCACCCGGAGCGGCACGTCGACGCCGCTCGCCTCGGCCTTGGTCTGCAGGATGCCGAGCCGGAGCTCGTAGGTGGTGGGGTGGATGTCGGCCACGAGGCCCCAGGACAGCCGCGAGCGGATCCGCTCCTCGAGGCCGTCGAGATCCGAGGGGCTGCGGTCGGCGCTGATCACGATCTGCCGGCCGCGCTCGACCAGCGTGTTGAAGGTGTGGAAGAACTCCTCCTGGGTGGAGTCCTTGCCGGTGATGAACTGCAGATCGTCGACCATCAGGAGGTCGACCGAGCGGAACAGCTCCTTGAACGGAATGGTGTCCTTCGAGCGCAGCGCCAGGATGAACTGGTACATGAACTTCTCGGCCGAGAGGTAGACCACGCGGCGGCCGGGGTCGCGCTGCTTCACCCGCCAGGCGATCGCGTGCATGAGGTGGGTCTTGCCCAGGCCGACGCCGCCGTAGAGGAACAGCGGGTTGAAGGGCGGCGTCGCCGAGCCGGCCACCTTCTCGGCTGCGGCGACCGCGAACTCGTTGGGCTTGCCCACGACGAAGCGCTCGAAGGTGAGGCGCGGGTCGAGCCGGGCGCCGAGCTCGTCGACCGGCCCGGCCACGGCCGGTTCGGCGACCGGGCCGAGGGTGGGGACCGCGGCCGCCGCCGGGGGCGGCTCGACCGGCCCGCCGGGCGGCCGGACCGTGAGTGTGATCGAGCGGATCTGCGGGTTGAGCCGGGTCCAGATCAACCGCACGCGGTCGGCGTAGTTGGTGACGATCCAATCGCGCATGAACTGGGTCGGGACCGCGAGCACCACGCGGTCGCCGGCCACCTCGCTGAGTTCGAGCGGCCTGAGCCAGGTGCCGAAGGCGGTGTCGCCGATCTCCGCGCGCAACAGCGCCCGCACCTGCTGCCACTGCTGCTGGACCTCGCCCGGCGCTGCGCCCATCCGGCCCTCGATGGCCATCCGTGCCGCCTCAGAAGAGGCCAACGATCGCCCGGACCGCAAGGCCATTCTGCCCCTCCCGACACCCGACGTCCCGGCCCCGCCGCGGCCCGGCGCTGCGAGCCCCGCCGGGCCCACGTCACCCTAGGGTAGAGAGATCCCACCCGGAGCGGACGGCATCGCCCGCCGCATCAATATTGTGTGGAACTGCCTATTCCCAAATATTTGCAAGTCAAACCCCCGAAATGCCAACGATCACCTGAGAGCTTTCAGGCTAGTGACCCGCGCCTCCGGTGGCAAGGCGATCGAAACGAGAACGGCACTGATCGCCGCAGGGTTGAGGACGCGCGCCACCCGCAAGCGCCTGCGCGGCCGGAGCCGGCGCGGCCCCGTCCGCGCCGCGCGCGCGTCGCACGGCGCCCGGTGCCCGCCCTGCGGTTTGGTCGGTCGGATGCGACGGTCGGCCGCGACCGCCGTTCGGATCGGGCCCGGCTCAGGCCGGCGGCGTAGTGTCGAGCG
>JBBIIE010000292.1:0-3753 GCA_037446605.1 Geminicoccaceae bacterium
CGACCGCGCGGTCGCCGGCATTCGTCCCGCCGCTCGGGAGCCACGTGCCACGCGCGACCGCCGGGCTCGGGAGTCGCGTGCGCCGATCGCGCCGCCCGCCTCGGGAGCCGCGTGCCTCGATCGATCGCGCCGGCTCGGGAGCCGCGTGCGCATCGTTGCATCCTCGGCCCGCCCGGCGCTCGGGAGCCACGTGCCGCGTGCGGATCATCGCCAAGCCATCCGATCTCGGTCTGCATCATAGGAAGATAGACCAGATCGGGCCGGCACACAAGCAGCGCGCGGCTCTCAGGCGGCGCGCAGCGCCCCCGCCGCGGAGCGGCCGAGCAGCCGCCAGACGCAGGCCGCGCTCACGGCGAGCGTCAGCACCGTGGCGAGCGCCAGCACCGCGGCCGGGCTCGCGAGCGGCAGCACCCAGGGCAGGTCGAGCACCAGCCGGACGATCGCCCAGGCGGCGGCACCCCCCACGAGCGCCCCGGCGAGCCCGGCCAGGAGCGCGAGCAGCAGGTGCTCGGCCACCAGCACGCGCAGGATCTGCAGCCGCGGTGCACCCAGAATCTTCAACAGCACGGTCTGCTGCAGGTGGCGCCTGCGGGCGGCGAGCAGGGCCGCGGCCAGCACGAGGAGCCCGGTGACGAGCGTCACCCCGGCGACGATCCGGATGGCGATGGCGATCCGCTCGAGGGTGGCCGCGACCTCGCGCACCAGGGAGCCGATCTCGATCGGCGTGGCGTTGGGCAGCGCCTCGGCCAGCCGGTCGAGGAAGCCCGCGGCCTCCGCCCGTCCGATCTCGAGCGCGGCGATGCGCACGTGCGGGGCGCGGTCGACCACGCCCGGGCTCAGCACGAAGACGAAGTCGAGCCGGCCCGAGGCCCAGTCGACCTCGCGGCGGATGCTGGCGATCTCGGCCTCGATCACCCGGCCGAGCACGTTGAAGGCGAGCCGGTCCCCGATCCCGACGCCGTAGCCCTGGGCCACCTCGTCCTCGACCGAGACGAGCGGCGGGCCCTGGTAGTCGGCCGGCCACCAGGAGCCGGCGACGAGCTCGGTGCCGGGCGGCGGGCTCGCCTGCCAGGTGAGGCCGCGGTCGCGGTCGACGGTCCAGCGCACGTGCTCGGCGATCCGCGCCCGCTCGACCGGCTCGCCCTTGATGCGGACGATGCGGGCACGCAGCGTCGGTGCAGCCTGCAGCAGGCGGGCGCCGGGCGTCTCGGCGACCAGCCGCTCGAACGGCGCCCACTGGTCGGGCTGGATGTCGATCACGACGTGGCTCGGGGCACGCTCGGCGAGCCGGAGCGACAGCTCGCGCACGAGGTTCGCCTCGAGCAGGCCGATCGTGACGAGCGCGCCGAGCCCGGCCCCGAGGCCGACGAGCGTGGGCAGCGCGCCGCTCGCCGGTCGCGACAGGTGGCGCGCGGCGAGCCGGAGCGCGAGCGGGCCGCGTTCGCCGAGCCCGCGCGCGGCGAGCGCCAGGAGCAGCCGGCCCACGAGCGCCAGCGCCGCCATGGTGAGGAGGGCGCCGCCGACGAAGAAGAGGCCCAGGACCGGCCGGTCGACGCTCGCCACGGCGAGCGCGGCCAAGGCCGCGCCCACGAGCAGGAGCGCCAGGAGCCGGCCGGCCCGCGGCAGCCGACGCACCGGGGCGACCTCGGCGCGCAGGAGGCTCGCCGCGGAGACCTCGCGGGCGCGGGCGAGCGGCCAGCCGGCGAACAGCGCCGCGGTCAGCAGGCCGGTGAGCGCCGCCTGGCCGAGCGGGCGGAGGTGCAGCCCGGCCTCGACCGCGATCGGCAGCACGCCGGCGAGCAGCCCGGCGAGCGCGAAGGGCAGGAGCTGACCCACCAGGAGGCCGGCGGCGATCCCGGCCGACGCCACGAGGGTGAGGAGCAGGGCGTAGGCCTGGTCGACCTCGGCCGCGGTCGCCCCCACCGCCTTGAGCACGGCGATGGTCTGCCGCCGCCCGGCCAGATAGCCGCTCACCGCGAGGGCCACGCCGAGCCCGCCGACGAGGAGCGCGGCGAGCCCGGCGAGCGTCAGGTAGCTCGCCAGCCGGTCGGAGAAGCGCGCCACCCGCGGCTCGACCTCGGCGGCGGTGCGCAGCCGCCAGCCGGCGTCGACCTCGGCGGCGCGCAGGCGCGGCAGGAGGGCATCCAGGCCGCCCTCGGGCACCACCGCGCGGTGCTCGAAGCGCAGCAGCGCGCCCGGGCGGAGCACGCCGCTCGCCTCGAGCGTGGCGCGGCTCGTGATCAGCCTCGGGCCGAACCCGGTGAAGCCGCCGAGGCGGTCCGGCTCGCGCACCAGCACGGCGGTGACGCGCACGCTCGTCTGGCCGAGCTGCAGGCGATCGCCCAGGCGGGCGCCGGTGCGCGCGAGGATGCCCTCCTCGACCACGGCCCCGTCGCCGGCGAGGGCTTCGGCCACGGGAAGCGGCGGGTCGAGCGCGACCGTGCCGACCAGGGGCCAGGCCTCGTCGACGGCCTTGATCGAGACCGCGAGCCGCCGCCCGGTCGGACCGGTGACCAGGGTCGTGGTGCGCACGGTGGAGCTGGTGCGCGCCTCGGGCGGCAGCAGCGCCGCGAGCTCGGCCGGCGGCACCGGGTGGTTGGCGCTCTCGAGCTCGAGGTCGCCGCCGAGCAGCGCGCGGGCGTCGCGGCGGATCGTCTCGCGCACCGAATCGGCCGAGACGCCGACGGTGGCGATCGTGCCGACGCCGAGCGCCAGGCAGGCGAGCACGAGGGCGAGCGGGCGGAAGGCGCCCCGGAGCTCGCGCCGCGCGATGGTCCAGGCGACGGCGAGCCGGCGGCTCACGTCGGGCAGTCCGCGAGGCGCGCCGGGGCGGGTGCGTCGAGCTCGCGCAGCCGGCCGCCGTCCATGGCGAGCCTGCGGGCGCAGCGGGCGGCGAGGCGGGCGTCGTGGGTGACCAGGACCAGGGTGGTGGCGCGCTCGGCCTGCAGCGCGAAGAGGAGGTCGACGACCTCGCGGCCGGTCTCGGCATCGAGATTGCCGGTCGGCTCGTCGGCGAGCAGGAGCTCGGGCTCGTTGGCGAGCGCCCGGGCGAGCGCCACCCGCTGCTGCTCGCCGCCCGAGAGCTGGGCCGGGAAGTGCTCCAGGCGGTGCGCGAGGCCGACCTCGGCCAACAGCTCGCGGGCGCGCGCCAGGGCGCCCGGCCGGCGCGCCAGCTCCATCGGCAGGGCGACGTTCTCGAGCGCGGTCATCGCCGGCACGAGGTGGAAGGCCTGGAACAGGATGCCCACATGGTCGCGGCGGAAGAGGGCTAGGCCGTCCTCGTCGAGCGAGGCCAGGTCGCGGCCGCACACCACGACCCGGCCCGAGGTGGCCCGCTCGATGCCGCCGACCACGGCGAGCAGGCTGGACTTGCCGGAGCCCGAGGGGCCGACCACGCTCACCGTGCTGCCGGCGGCGACGGCGAGGTCGAGGCCGCGCAGGATGGCGACCGGCCCGGCCGGGCTCGCGAGCGTGAGGTGGACCTGGGTGAGCTCGATCATGGGACGTCCCGCGCGCCGGCCCCCTTCGGGCACGCTCGCGGACATGGCGCGGGCGGGGCGTCGCCGCAAGGTGGCGGCCGTCCTGCTCGGCGCGGCACTCGCGCTCGGCGCGGCCGGCGCGGCGGCTGCCGGGACGGCCGGGTGCCGGATCGCGGTGCTGGGCGATTCGCTCACCGCCGGCTACGGGCTGCCGCTCCAGGCGGCCTTCCCGGCCCGCCTCGAGGCGGCGCTCTCGGCGCGCGGGCTCGGTAGG
>JBBIIE010000293.1:0-3707 GCA_037446605.1 Geminicoccaceae bacterium
GGGTCGGGGCGCTCGTGGTCGAGCTGCGCGGCTTCGGCGAGCGCCGCGACCGCCGCCCGCCCTGGCAGCGCGACGGCTCGGCGGCGCGCGACCCGCTCGACCCGAACGCCACCTGCCGGCACGCCGCCATGGTGGCGCTGCTGCTCGGTCGAACGAGCCTCGGCGAGAAGATCCTCGACTGCCGGGCGGCGCTCGCGGCACTCGACGGCTTCCCCGAGACGCGCGGGCTGCCGGTCTGGGCGCTCGGCAACTCGGGCGGCGGGACGCTCGCCTGGTACCTGGCCGCGGTCGAGCCGGCGATCGCCGGGCTGCTGCTCGGCTCCTGCTTCGCGACGTACGCCTCGAGCCTGGGCGCGATCGACCATTGCTGCGACAACTACCTGCCCGGCGCGCTCCGCTGGTTCGACTTCCCGGACCTCGGCCTGCTCGTGGCGCCGCGGCCGCTGGTCGTGGTCCAGGGTGAGGACGATCCGCTCTTCCCGGCCGCGGGCGTGCGCGCCGCCTTCGCGCGGGCACGGGCGATCTGGGCGAGCGCGGGCGCCGGCGACCGTTGCCGGCTCCGGCTCGTCCCCGGCGGCCACCGCTTCCATGCCGAGGAAGCCTGGGCGGCCGCGGCCGACCTCGTGCCCGGAAGGGTCCGCGCATGAGCCTCGCCAACCCCCTGCACGCCCTCATGGAGCTGGTCGAGCGGCCGATGGCGGCGCTGCAGCGCCGGATCGGCCAGCACCGCTTCGCCTGGGTGTTCCTGTTGCCCAACCTCGTGATCTTCGGTGCCTTCACCTACCTGCCGATCGCCCTGAACTTCGTCTACGCCACGACCGGCGGGCTCGCGGTCCTCCCCTCGGAGCGACCCTTCGTCGGCTTCGAGAACTTCGCGAGCCTGCTCGACTGTCGCGACTATTTCGATCCGTCGTCCTGCTCGAAGGACCTCTTCTGGCGCTCGCTGTTCAACACCGCCCGGTTCGTGGTCCTCCAGGTGGGCTTCATGATCCTCTTCGCGCTGGTGACCGCGCTCGTGCTCAACCGCGAGATCCGCGGCCGCGGCTTCTTCCGCGGCGTGTTCTTCTACCCCGTGCTGCTGAGCCCCGTGGTCGTGGCCTTGATCTGGAAGTGGATCCTGCAGCGCGAGGGCGTCCTGAACGCCTGGCTCGTCGGCTTCGGCGGCGCGCCGGCCGAGTGGCTGCTCGATGCCGGCTGGTCGTTCTTCTGGGTCGTGTTCGTCTCGATCTGGGCGCACATGGGCTTCTACACGCTGATCCTCTTGGCCGGCCTGCAGGCGATCCCCAGGGACGTGTACGAGGCGGCGGAAATGGACGCGGCCTCGCCCTGGCGGCAGCTCGTGCGCATCACGCTCCCGCTGCTGATGCCCAACATGCTGGTCGTGATCGTGCTGGCGCTGATCAAGGGCGTGCAGACCTTCGACGAGATCTATGTCTTGACCGGCGGCGGGCCGGGCTCGGCCACCATGCTCGTCGTGCAGTACATCTACGAGACCGGCTTCGCCGCACAGCCCAGGCTCTACGGCCTCGCCGCCGCCGCCTCGCTGCTGCTCGCGGGCCTGCTCATGCTGCTGACCCTGCTCCAGCTCCGGGCCAACCGGAGGAGCTACCGTGGCTAGCCTCGCCTCGGCCGGCGTCGCCGACCTCCTGACCCGCACCCGCGGCCGCGGCCGGCTGCACTGGACCGACTGGCTGTCCTACGCCTACCTGTTCCTCGGCGTCGTCTTGATGTTCGGGCCGGTGCTCTGGGTGGTGCTGTCCTCCTTCAAGAGCGAGGCGCAGCTCATGGAATTCCCGCCCACCGCACTGCCCTACGGCCAGGTGACCGTGGCGGTGCCGGGCCACGCCGAGCCCCTGCCGCTGTTCCGCGTCCGCCTGCCGGACGGCTCGACCCGCGAGATGGCGCAGCTGCGCCGGATCGGCATCCAGGCGCAGATGGTCGACCCGGCCGATCCCGGCACCGTGCTGCGCGTCAATGTCGCCGACCGCGAGCCGGTGCGCGCCTTCGCCCTCGCCACGGAGAACTACACGGCGCTGTTCGAGCGCTTCCACTTCCTCCGTTACCTGTGGAACTCGGTGTTCATCACCGTGGTCGCCACCGCGATCATGCTGCTCGTCAACTCGATGGCGGCGTACGCGCTCGCCAAGTACGACTTCCGCGGCCGCGACCTCGTCTTCGTGCTGATCATCGCGACCCTGCTGATCCCGCCGACCGTGGTGCTCGTGCCGGTGTTCCTCGTGGTCTCCGAGCTCGGCCTGCTCAACACGCCCTGGGGGGTGATCTGGCCGGGTGCGGCCACACCCACGGGCGTCTTCCTCCTGCGCCAGTACATGCTCACCATCCCCGACGAGCTGATCGACGCGGCGCGGATGGACAACGCCTCGGAGTGGAAGATCTACTGGCGGATCGTGCTGCCGCTGGCCGCCCCGGCGCTCGCCGTGCTCGCGATCTTCGCGGTGATGTGGCGCTGGAACGACTTCCTCCTGCCGCTCATCGTGCTCTCCCAGTCCGAGCAGTTCACGCTCCAGCTCGCCCTCAACTCGTTCAAGGGCGAGATGCACACGCAGTGGAGCAACCTCCTGGCGATGACCGTGCTGACGCTGCTGCCGATCACCCTCGTGTTCGGCTTCCTGCAGCGCTACATCACCACCGGCATCGCCACCACCGGCATCAAGTGAGGGCGGCGATGGCCACGCTCGAGCTCGACCGGATCGTCAAGCGCTACGGCACGGTCGAGGTCGTCCACGGGGTCGACCTCGAGGTGCCCTCGGGCGCCTTCTGCGTGTTCGTCGGCCCCTCGGGCTGCGGCAAGTCCACCCTCCTGCGCATGATCGCCGGGCTCGAGACGATCAGCGACGGCGAGATGCGGATCGAGGGGCAGCGGGTCAACGAGCTGCCGGCGGCGCGCCGCGGGCTCGCCATGGTGTTCCAGTCCTACGCCCTCTACCCGCACATGACGGTCCGCCAGAACCTGGCCTTCGGTCTCGAGAACCTGAAGACGCCCCGGGACGAGATCGCCCGGCGGGTGGCCGAGGCGGCCCGCATGCTCCGGATCGAGGAGCTCCTCGACCGCCGGCCCAAGGCGCTCTCGGGCGGCCAGCGCCAGCGGGTGGCGATCGGCCGCGCGGTCGTGCGCGAGCCCAGGATCTTCCTCTTCGACGAGCCGCTCTCCAACCTCGATGCCGAGCTCCGCGTGCAGATGCGCATCGAGCTCAAGGCGCTGCACGAGCGGCTCGGCACGACGATGGTCTACGTGACCCACGACCAGGTCGAGGCGATGACGATGGCCGACCTGATCGTGGTGCTGTCGAAGGGGCGGATCGAGCAGGCGGGCCCGCCGCTCGAGCTCTACCACCGGCCGGCGAACCTGTTCGTGGCCGGCTTCCTCGGCAGCCCCAAGATGAACTTCCTGCCGGTGCGCGCGGCCGAGGGCGGCGTCCGCCTCGCCGACGGCACCCGTCTGCCGATCGCGGGCGCCCCGCTCGCCTTCGAGGAGCTGACGCTCGGGGTGCGTCCGGAGCATCTGGCGGTGGACGGCGGGGAGGGCGGAATCGACGGCACGGTGCGGCTCGCCGAGCATCTGGGCGCGGAGACCTATCTGCACGTCGAGACCGCGGCGGGCGTCGTCACGGTGCGCACCGGCGGTGGGGTCGGTCCCGCCGCCGGCGACCGGGTGCGGCTGCGCCTGCCGCCGGAGGCCTGCCACC
>JBBIIE010000294.1:0-3650 GCA_037446605.1 Geminicoccaceae bacterium
TCAAGACACCCATGATGTGCTCGACCCAGACGATGGTGATGCCCTTCTCGTCGCGGATCTTCTTGAGGTTGTCGGCGGCCTGCTCGATCTCGAGCTCGTCCAGCCCGCCCAGCGACTCGTCGGCCAGGAGCAGGCGCGGCCGGGTGGCGAGCGCGCGGGCGAGCTCGAGCTTCTTGAGCCCCGCCGCGCCCAGCTGGTCGACCACCGCCTCGCGCCCGGTCGGCAGCCCCACGAGCTCGAGCGCCTCGAGCGCGTGGCGCTCGGCGGTGCCCCGGTCGATGCGCTCGCCGTGCCCGTAGAACGCCGCCACGAGCACGTTGTCGAAGATCGACAGCTTCCGGAACGGCCGCGGGATCTGGAAGGTGCGGCCGATCCCCTTGTGGCACACCGCGACCGGGGAGAGGCCGGCGATCTCCTCGCCCCGGTAGCGGATCGACCCGGCGGTCGGCTGCAGCATGCCCGCGATGCAGTTGAAGGTGGTGCTCTTGCCCGACCCGTTCGGCCCGATCAGGCCCAGGATCTCACCCTCGCGCAGGGCGAAGTCGACCTCGCGGACCGCGGTGAAGCCGCCGAACCGCTTGGTCAGCCCGCGGACCTCGAGCACCGCTCCGCCTCAGGGCGCGAAGGTGTGCCCCTTGGGGAACGGCAGCACCGGGTCGATCGTCCGCATCGCGTCCGGGAACACCACCTTGGTCTCGAAGTTGACGAACTGCATGACGATCGGGAAGGCGCGCAGGTTCTGCCCCGACATTTGGTCGCCCGGGGGGGCGAACTTGACGCCGTAGCCCTGCATCGTGCCGCCGACGGGGATGTCGACCTCGAGGGCGGCCTTCCTGAGCGCCTCCGGATCGATGCCGCCGTGCTTCTTGATCGCCACCGGCAGCACGTGGTGCAGGAAGATCCAGGTGTTGTTCCAGCCCATGCTGACGTGCGGCGGCACCTCGCCCGGCCCCTTCACCGCCTGGTAGCGCTTGATCATCTCCTGCGTCAGCTCGCCGAGGCCGGGGGCGAGTTTGGCCGGGTCGAGGAGCTGCGCCGCGGGCGGGTCGACGGTGTGGAAATAGTTGACGTCGTTGCCGAACGCCTCCTTGAGCTTGTCGATCTGGCTGTGCCCGGCGCCGTGCCCGACCAGTGCCTTGAACCTGAGACCCTGCTCCTTGGCCTGGCGCAGGAACAGGGTGATGTCGGGGTTGTAGCCGGTGTGCAGGATGACGTCCGGCCGCGCCCGGCGCAGCTTGGTCACGAGGCTCGAGAGATCCGGTGCCGAGGCCGAGTAGCCCTCCTTGAGGGCGTTCTGCATCTTGTGCTTGCCGATGCAGGTCTGCTCGTTGCCGGCCGCCACCCCCGCCCCGTAGGGCCCGTCCTCGTAGATGATCGCGGCGCGCAGGTCCTTGGGATCGAGCCCGAACTTGGCCTTGGAATTGGCCGCCAGATAGTCGCAGGAGGCGGCACCGAACTGGTCGGTGTGGGCCTGCGGCCGGAACACGTAGGTCAGCCCCTTGTCCTTGAACACCGCCGAGGAGGTGCACACGTTCGCCCACATGAACCTCTTGGCGGCGTTGACCTTCTGGGCCATCGGCACGCAGTGCGCCGAGGAGTAGACGCCCATGATCAGGTCGACCTTCTCCTGGTTCAGCAGGCGCTCGGCCTCGGCGATCGCCACCTCCGCCTTCGACTGCGCGTCGGCGTAGATCGCGTTGACCCGATAGCCCTCGACGCCGCCGCGCTCGTTGGTCCAGTCGATCATCGCCCGGGTGGCGATCGCGGCCGCCTCCGACCCACCGGCGGCGAACGGGCCGGTGAAGTCGTAGATCACGCCGATCTTGATCTCCTTCTGCTGCGCCCGGGCCCCTCCGGCCACAGCCAGCAGCGCCGCGACCGCGACTCCTGCCCCGAGAACCCGCCTGCGCCCGTGCATCGACCCGCCCCCCTCTCGCTGGCGCCGGCGACTGTCCGGGCAGGCCGCCGACCTGTCAAGCAGCCGGGCTCAGCCGCCCACCACCAGGGACCCGACCAGCCGGCGCAGGCTCGCGACCACCGCCATGGCGACGAGCACGCCGGTCTTGGGGTTGGCCTCGGTCGGCGAGATCGCCTCGCGGAAGGCGAAGCTGCCGAACGCCCCGCTCGCCTCGATCTCGACCACGTGCTCGGTGATGCCCGGATCCGCCACGATCACGAGCTCGGTCGCATCGAGCCCCGCCCCGGCGAGCGCCGCGGCGGCGGCGATGTTGACGTTCCGCGGATAGAGCCTCGCCCCCTCGCGCACCGGGCCGGCGTAGAGCGTGGCCGGGGCGCGCAGCCGCGCCGGGTCGACCAGCCCCTCGCCCGGCGTGCCGTACCAGGCGGAGGGGTCCTTGCGCACCGTGACCCGCACCGCCTCGAGCCCGCCGACCGCGGCGGCACCCAGGATGTCGAGCGCGCCGATCCCGGCCGAGAGCACCACGAGCCGCCGCCCCGCCCGCCGCGCCGCGGCCTCGAGCCGGGCGCGGAACGGATCGTCGACGAGCGCACCGGCCGAGGTCAGCAGAAGGTCGGCGCCGGCTTCGAGGCAGGCCACACCGTGCGCGCGCAGCGCCTCGTGGCCGGCCACCTCCAGCACCACCTCCGGGCGCCGGGCGAGGAAGGTGTGGCGATCGGTGGTGGCGAGCGGCTCCGCCGGCCGCGGCCGGCGGGTGAGTACGGTCACGAGCTCCAGGCCGGGGCCGAGCCGTCCCGCCCGCGCCGCCGCCAGCACTTCGGCGCCGATCGCGCCCAGCCCGATCATGCCCACCCGCATCGCCGTCTCCTTGCCAAGCCCCGACCGGCCGCGATGATGGCGCCGCGAGCCGAGTGGGGAGAAGGGTGGTGGGCGAGGTGGAGAGCTTGCGCGAGCGGGTGGCCTTCCTCGAGGGCCAGCTGCTCGCCGCGCACCAGGGCCGCGGCCTCTTCTACGCGGCGATGTTCGAGGCGCTCGCCCGGCGGCTGGGCGAGGCCGAGGCCGAGGCCCTCATGAAGGCCGCCGTCTACGCCCGCGGCGCCGAGGTCGGCCGCCGCTTCGCCACCTTCGCCCCGAACGACCTCGAGGGACTCCGCGACGCCTTCCTCGACTTCGTGCCCGACCGCGGCCGGCTGTTCGAGCCCGAGGTGCGGCGCTGCGACGGCGAGGAACTGGTGATCCACATGCGGCGCTGCCCGCTCAAGGAGGCCTGGCTCTCGGCCGGCATCCCCGAGGAGCGCGTGGCCACCCTCTGCCGGATCGCCGGCCACGTCGACGACGGCACCTTCGAGGCGGCCGGGTTCCGCTTCGCCGCGACCACCTGGCGCCCCGGCCAGGAGGGCTGCTGCACGCTCGTCGTGCGGCCCGGCGCGCCGCGGGGCGGCGGCTGATCGCCGTGCGGCTGTCCGAGCTCGAGCGGACGATGCTGGCCGGGGCGCTCGGCGAGCCGCGCCGGCTGGCGCTCGAGCAGCAGCTCGCGGTCGGGCGCTTCTTCGACGCGCCCGACTTCGTCGAGGTGAGCCAGGCGCATCTGATGGCCGACGGCGAGGCGGTCGGCGAGGCCGGGCTGGCGCTCCTCGAGCGGCTGGCCGCCGCCCCGCCGGAGGAGCGCCGGGTGCGCGTGCCGACCGTGACCGACCCGCGCGGGGTCGATCCCCTGCGCGCGCGCGATCTG
>JBBIIE010000295.1:0-3646 GCA_037446605.1 Geminicoccaceae bacterium
GCCGCGGTGCCGGGCGCGGCGGCACCCGTCCGGCCGACGCCGGCCGCGGGCGAGGCGGAGGCCTGCCGGGCGCGCAAGCAGGCGGAGATCGCCGCGATCGAGGCCAAGGGAGCGGTCGGCGCCGAGCAGCGGATGCGCATCCGCCAGATCGAGGCGCGGAGCTGCGAGTAGCCGGAAGGGGAGCCGATCGTGCCCACTGTCCTCGTCACCGGAGCGTCGCGCGGCATCGGCCTGGGGCTGGTCCGCGCCTTCGCCGGGCGGGGCTGGAGCGTGCTCGCCTGCGCCCGCGACCCGGCCGCGATGCCCGCGATCGAGGGTGCGGTCGAGCGCCATCCGCTGGATGTCGCCGATGCCGGCTCGATCGCGCGGCTGGCCGCGGCCCTCGCCGGCCGGGCGATCGACCTCCTGATCAACAATGCCGGGATCTACGGACAGCGCGACGCGGCGCTCGGGCGGATCGACCACGAGGGCTGGCTGCGCGTGCTCGCCACCAACACGCTCGGGCCGGTGCGGGTGCTGGAGGCGGTCCTGCCGAGCCTGCGCGCCGGCCGCGGCCGCACCGTCGTCACGGTCTCCTCGGTGATGGGCAGCCTCGCGCGTGTGGCCGGCCCGGGCGCGCTGCCCTACCGCAGCTCGAAGACGGCGGTGAACATGGCGATGCGCTCGATCGCCCAGGAGCTGGCCCCCGAGGGCTTCACCGTCGTGGTCGTCCACCCGGGCTGGGTGCGCACCGACATGGGCGGGCCGGGTGCGGCGATCGACGTCGAGACGAGCGTGCGCGGGCTGGTCGCGCTGATCGACCGGCTCCAGCCGGCCGACAGCGGCCGCTTCTTCGACTACACGGGCACCGAGCTTCCCTGGTAGGGAGGCTCAGCCCTCGGCGGGCCCGTCCCCCGGGTCGCGCCGGGCGGCCTCCTCGGCCTCGCGCTCGCGCAAGTAATCCTCGGTCGTGCGCGGCCGGCGCGGCGTGCCGAAGGCCATCGGATGGTCGCTCCGCTCGAGCTGGCTCACCACCCGGCAATCGTCGCACATCCGCAGCCGCTCGACCGCCTGCGGGTCCTGGAACATCCAGTGCGCCCCGGCGAGCCGGGCGACGATCCGCTCGATCGAGCTCCTGGTGCCGAACGGCTTGCCGCAGCGCACGCAGCGGGCCGGCTCCTCCTCCTTGAGGATCACCGCCTCGCGTGCGGCGGGCCCGAAGGCGAGCCGCGGCTCCAGGCGGATCACCTTCTCGGGGCAGGTGTTGCGGCACAGGCCGCACTGCACGCAGGCATCCTCGGTGAAGCGCAGCATCGGCCGCTCGGGGTGCGCCTCGAGGGCGCCCGTCGGGCAGGCGCCGACGCAGGCGTGGCAGAGCGTGCAGCCGGCCGCCTCGACCACCACGCGGCCGAACGGCGCGCCCTCGGGCAGGGCCACCACCTCGGCCGGCCGGGGCGCGTCGGCGTGCAGCCGGTCGGCCACCAGCCGCAGCAGCGCGCGCTTGCCGCCCAGCGGCAGGAAATCGCCACTCGCCGCGGCGGGCGGCGGTGGCGGCCCCCACAGCAGCGCCTGGAGCGCGTCCGGATCCTCCTCGGCCACCACCTGCACCCGCCCGGGCGGATGGCCGAGCCCCTCGAGCAGCGCCTCGAGGTGGCCGAGGTTGGCCAGGAGCCCGGCGAGCTCCGGCCGCTTGCGCGGTGGCAGGAGGACCACGAGCCGGGCGGCACCCAGCGCCGGCCCGGCCATCAGTACCTCGAGCCCGAGCTGGCCGAGCTCGCCCACGGCGAAGGGCAGGACGCGCGCCGGCAGGCCGCGCCCGGCGCGCGCCAGCACGTCCAGGAGCGGCCCGCCGTGGCCGCTCTCGTGCACGAGCAGAACGGGGTCGCGGCCGCCCGCGGCGCGATAGGTGGCGAGCAGCGCGCGCAGCCGCTCGAGCAGGGTGGTGGGCGGCGGTGCGGCGTAGGTCGCGGCACCGGTCGGGCAGACCCCGGCGCAGCCACCGCAGCCGGCACAGATGTGCGGGTCGATCGCGACCTGGTCGCCGGCCGGGCGGATGGCACCGGTCGGGCACTGCTCGAGGCAGCGCGTGCAGCCGGTCCGCCGCGAGCGGGAGTGGGCGCACAGCTCGGCGCGGAAGGCGACGTAGACCGGCTTCTCGAGCTCGCCCACGAGATCGACCAGATCGAACAGGGCGCGCTCGACCCCGAGCGGGTCGCGCGGATCGACCCGCCGGTAGCCGTCGCGCTTCTCGGGGGCGGTGACGAGCGGCGGGCCGCCGGAAAGGTCGAGCACGAGGTCGGCCTCGAGCTCGGCCTCGCCCCGGGAGGCCGCGAAGCGCAACCGGTCGCGCGCCGAGGGTGCGACCACCGCGGCCTCGGCCATCGCCGCACGGAAGGCACCCAGATGCCCCTCGAGCCGGGTGATCCGCCCGGCCAGGATCGGGAACGCCACGACGGCGGGCGGCAGCGCGTCCTCGGGGTCGGCCAGGAGCAGGGTCGGGCTCAGCCGGCCGGCCAGCCTGCGGGCGGCCGCGAGCGCCGTCTGGCCCCGGCCGTAGACCAGGATCCGGCCCTCCGAGTGCAGCGTCAGCGCCGGCACCGGCGGCGGCGTGACCGCGGCCTCGGCGAGCAGGGCCGCGATCTTGGGGGTCGCCGCGCGCGCCTCCTCCGACCAACCGGCGCGGTCGCGGATGTCGACGAAAAGCGGTGCCACCTGCTCGCCCAGGGTCTCCCGGAACAGGGCCGCCTCCTGGCGGCAGGCGATCAGCAGCGGCTCGCCGCCGGCGGCCGCGGCACGCACCCGCTCCAGCTCCTCGCGGCACAGCCGCCCGTGCAGGCTCGGCGGCGCGCCGGCGCCGAGCGCGCGGGCGATCGCCGCGGCGTCGAGCGGCACGCTGCCCTCGCAGGTGCAAAACAGGCAGCGCCGTCCGGCGAGCCGCATGGCGTCGGTGCTCCGCTCCTTGACCTGGAACGGTTCTTACCAGAGGCTCGAGGTGCACGGCGAGAGCGGTGCTGCGCGCCGCCGCCGCGGGAGGATGCGGCGTGGAGGGATCGACCGCCAGGCTGGCACTCGGCGTGGTCGTGGAGCGCCGGCCCGGCACGACCCCCTGGGAGGCCTGGCTCTGGCGCCCGGTCGCCGTGGTGCCGGGGCTCGAGGCGGGCGGGGAGACGTGGCGGCTGCTCGTCGAGGGACCGGGCTGGACGCGCTGGCTCGCCGGCTCGTGCACCCTCGAGCTGCACCGCAAGGAGACCCATGACTACCGCGTCGCCCTCTCGGCCGAGCCGCCGCAGCTCTGGGTGGTGCTGCGGCGCTGCGAGGATGAGGCACACCCGTGGCGGCCGTTCCTCGTGACCGCCTCGCCGTTCGAGGCGCAGGCCTACGCCGAGCCGGGCGAGGACCTGGTCGAGGCGGTCGCCATGCCGGAGCCGGTCGTGGCGCTGGTCCAGGACTTCGTCGACCGCCACCATGTCGACCTGCCGTTCCTCAAGCGCCGCCGCCGGGCGGCCGACGCGGCGGCGGGCAGCGACAGCGAGTTCCGGCCGCTGGACGGGCGTGAGGATCCTTGAGCCGGTCGGTCGAGGAGGAGGTCGGAGGGTTCCTGGCGCGCTGGTCGCGTCGCAAGGCGGCCGCCCGACGCGGCGCGCCCGAACCCGATCCCGCCGCCATC
>JBBIIE010000296.1:0-3622 GCA_037446605.1 Geminicoccaceae bacterium
CGGCGGCCCGGCTGCTGCGCCGCCGGCGCTGAGGCGGGCCGTCGGGGCTCAGCGGATCCCGGCGCGCAGGAAGCTCTGCACGAACTGGCGCTGGAAGATCAAAAAGGCCACGAGCAGGGGCCCGCTCGTGACGAGCGTGGCGGCGCACACGATCGACCAGTCGATGCCCTGATCGACGCTCGAGAAGACCTGCAGGCCCACGGTCACGGGCCGGGTCTCGACCGAGTTGGTGACGATGAGCGGCCAGAGGAAGTTGTTCCAATGGTAGCTCACCGAGACCAGCCCGTAGGCGACGTAGACGGGCCGGGCGACCGGCACGTAGACCCGCCACAAGACGCCGAGCCAGGAGCAGCCCTCGATCCGCGCCGCCTCCTCGAGTTCCCTCGGCACCTGCTTGAAGGTCTGGCGGAGGAGGAAGATGCCGAAGGCCGAGGCCATGTAGGGCAGGCCGATCGCCAGGATCGTGTCGAGGATGCCGAGGCGCGATATGGTCCGGTAGTTCTCGACCAGGAGCACGTCCGGGGTGATCAGGAGCTGGACGAGCACGAGGGCGAAGAGGAGCTCGCGACCCTTGAACTCGAAGCGGGCGAAGGCGAAGGCGGCGAGTGAACAGAGCAGGAGCTGGCCCGCGAGCGTCATGGTCACGAGGAGCACGGTGTTGAGGAGGTAGCGCGGGAACGGAGCCGCCTCGAGCGCGCGGGTGAAATTGTCGAGGGTGAGCGGGGCCAGAAGGGTGAAGCGGGCGGCGAAGGCCGGCGGGTGGAAGGCGGTCCAGATCGCGTAGAGGAGCGGGGCCACCCAGAGGATGGCGAGGATCCAGGCGCCCACCTGGACGAGGGTGAAGCCCGGGCCCGTGCTGCGGCCGACCATGCCCTCGCCGGCGCGCGCGTAGCGGGGGGCCGGAGCGGAGGCGAGCGCGCTGCTCATCGGTAGTGGATCCGGCGGTCGAGCAGGCGGACCTGGGCGATCGAGATCCCGCCCAGAACCAGGAGGAGGACGACGGTGAGTGCCGAGGCGTAGCCCGTGTCCCAGAAGCGGAAGGCGGTCTCGTAGATGTAGAAGAGCAGGAGCGCGCTCGTATTGTCCGGGCCGCCCTGGGTCATGGCGACGACGTGGTCGACCACCCGGAAGGCGCCGATCAGCGCGTTGACGAGAACGAAGAGGGTGGTGGGCATGAGCAGCGGCAGGGCCACGCGGCGGAGATAGACGAGGTGCGAGGCGCCCTCGAGCCGGGCCGCCTCCTCGAGGACCGGCGGGATCGCCTGCAGGGCGGCCAGGTAGAAGATCATGAAGAAGCCGGCCTCCTTCCAGATCGTCACGGCCATGACGCTCCAGAGGGCCGTGTCGCGAGATCCGAGGAAATTGGTGTCGGGCAGGCCGAAGGCGGTCAGGATCTGGTTCAAGAGCCCGTAGCCCGGCGTGTAGAAGAAGAGCCAGATGTTGGCGGCGGCCACCATGGGCAGGACGGTGGGGGTGAAGTAGGCGAGCCGCACGAGCCCGCGGGCGCGGATCCGCTCGTTCACGAGCAGCGCCATGAGGAGGGCGAGGCCCATCGCGGCCGGGACGGTGGCGAGCGCGTAGAGGAAGTTGTTCCAGACGACCTGCAGGAAGATCGGGTCGTCGGCGAGCATGCGGCGATAATGGTCGAGACCGATGAACTGCGCCGGCCGCCGCCCGCGCGGGGTCGACCAGAAGCTGTCGACCAGCGAGGCGACGGCCGGCCAGTGGGTGAAGGCGGCGAGCAGCAGGCAGGCCGGCAGGGCCAGGAGCCAGCCATAGACCGCCTGGACGCGGCGATCCAACGAAGCGTCCCCGAAGCCGCGCCGCCCGCCCGGCTCACCGGTAGGGGGCGAGGATCCGCATCGCCTCCGCCTGCGCGTCCTTCATCGCCTGGGCCGGGCTCTTGGCGAGCGTGAGCGCGGCCTGCAGCCCGTCGTTGAAGACCTTGGTCACGCGCTGGTTCTCGTGCGTCGAGAGCTCGGCCTTGGCGTACTGGAGCTGGTCGCGGGCCACGGTCGCGGGCGGGAAGTCGGCCGCGTACTTCTTCATGGCCGGGGCCTCCCAGGCGGCCGGGCTGGTCGCGACGTAGCCCGTGGCGATGCCCCAGTCGGCCGCCATCTCGGGCGAGGTGAGCCAGCGCACGAAGCCCAGCGCCGCCTGCCGCTCGGCCGCGGTGGCGCGCTTGAAGATGAACAGGTTGCCGCCGCCGGTGGGCGCGCCGCGGCGCTTCCTGGCGGGCAGCATCGCCACGCCGAAGGGGAAGGGTGCGTTGTTGCGCACGTTGGTGAGGTTGCCCGTGGTGGTCCACATCATCGCCGTGCGGCGCTCGAAGAAGTCCTTGGGCGTGGTGCCCCATTCGATGATGCCCGGAGCCATGGCACCGTGCTTGCGCGAAAGGTCGACCTGGTACTGCAGCGCCTCGATCACCTCGGGGCTGTCGAAGAAGACGGTGTTGCCGGCCTCGTTCATGAGATGGCCGCCGGCCTGGATGACGAGGCCGTGGAACAGCCAGTAGGGGAAGCCCGAGGAGGGGATCTGGATGCCGTACTGGGTGACGTTGCCGGAGGCGTCCCGCTTGGTGAGCTTCCGGGCGAACTCGACCTGCTCGTCCCAGTTGGCGGGCGGCCGCTCCGGGTCGAGCCCGGCCTCGGCGAAGGCCTGCTTGTTCCAGTAGAGCACCGGGGTCGAGCGCTGGAAGGGGATGCCCCAGGTCTTGCCGTCGATCGCCCCGTTCTCGAGGAAGGCCGGGTAGAAGCTCCTCATCCAGGCGCGGTCGGCCTCGCCCTGGGCGAGCTCGTCGAAGGGGACGATGGCGTCCTCGTCGTAGAGGGTGAAGGTGTCGACCGCGAGCAGCACCGCCAGATGCGGCGGGTTGCCACCCTTGAGCGCGGTCAGGGTCTTGGTCATCGTGTCCTGGTAGCTGCCGGTGTAGACCGGCTCGATCACCACGCCCGGATCGAGCTCGCCGTAGCGCTTGGCGTAGCCGTCGACGATCTTGGTGATCGGCCCGCCCACGGCGATCGGGTAGTAGAAGGTGAGCTTGACCTCGGCCGAACGGGCCGGCCGGGTGCCCAGGCCCGTGCTGCCGATCGCCGCCGCCCCGAGGGCGGTGAAGCCACGCCGTGTCACGCGCATCGGTCTCTTCCCTCCGTTGGCCCGCCGCTCAGCCCGCCTCGATCCGCCGGCCGCTCCGGGCGTCGAACAGGTGCACCGCGTCGTCCGGCCAGTCGAGGCCGATCCCCGCACCGGGCGCCAGATCGACGAGCCCGCCCGCGCGCACGAGCAGGCGCTCGCCGCCGATCCGGCAGGCGAGGTGGCTGTCGGCGCCGAGGAACTCCACGCTCTCGACGACAGCCGGATGACCGCCCTCGCGGCGCAGGCGGACCGCCTCGGGGCGGAGCCCCAGCACCCGGTCCCGGCCCGGCCGGCCGGGCAGGACGCAGGCCGAGCCGCCGGCCACGACCGCGCCCTCCGGCCCGTCCTCGAGCGCCACCAGGCTCATCGGCGGGGTGCCGAGGAAGGACGCGGCGAAGAGCGAGGCCGGGCGGCCGTAGAGCTCGGCCGGCGTGCCCACCTGCTCGACCCGGCCGTCCTTCAACAGCACGATCCGGTCGGCCATGGT
>JBBIIE010000297.1:0-3578 GCA_037446605.1 Geminicoccaceae bacterium
CGGGCGAGCTCGGCCGGGCTGCGGAGCGCCAGCCGCTCGGCCAGGTCGTCGAGCCGCTGCGCGGCGGCTGCGAGGACCTGGCGGGGATCGAGCAGGCCGCGGCGCAGCCCCTCGAGGCGCTCGCGCAGCCGCGCCAGCTCGCGCGCCACGGCCCCACCGAGCCGCTGGTCGAGGCCGGCGAGCTTGGCCACGAGCTCGGCGCGGACCGGCACGGCGATCTCGGCCGCGGCGGTCGGCGTGGGCGCCCGCCTGTCGGCCGCCAGATCGATGAGCGTGGTGTCGGTCTCGTGCCCGACCGCGGAGATCAGGGGGATCGGCGAGGCCGCCGCGGCGCGCACCACGACCTCCTCGTTGAACGCCCAGAGGTCCTCGATCGACCCGCCACCGCGGGCCACGATCACGAGGTCGGGCCGCGGCACCGGCCCCTCCGCGGGCAGCGCCCCGAAGCCGCGGATGGCGGCCGCCACCTGCTCGGCCGCCCCCTCGCCCTGGACCAGGACCGGCCAGACGAGCACCCGCACCGGGAAGCGCTCGGCGAGCCGGTGCAGGATGTCGCGGATCACCGCACCGGTGGGCGAGGTCACCACCCCGATCACCGCGGGGAGATAGGGCAAGGGCCGCTTGCGGGCGGGATCGAACAGGCCTTCGGCCGCGAGCTTGCGCCTGCGCTCCTCGAGCAGCGCCATGAGCGCGCCCACGCCCGCCGGCTCCATCCGCTCGACCACGAGCTGGTAGCGGGAGCGGCCCGGATATGTGGTGAGCCGGCCGGTGCAGACCACCTCGAGCCCGTCTTCGGGCGCGAAGGCGAGCCTGGGCAGGCTCGAGCGCCAGGCGACGCAGTCGAGCACCGACTGGGCGTCCTTGAGGGCGAAGTAGAGATGCCCCGAGGCGGCCCGCTTGAAGCCGGTGAGCTCGCCGCGCACCCGGACCAGCCCGAAGGCCTGCTCGACCGTGCGCTTGAGCGCGAAGGACAGCTCCGAGACGGAGAGCTCGGGCAGGTTGCCGGGCGGGCTCGGCGCGGTCCCCGGCCGCGTGGCCATCGGCTGCGCCCGGCCGGGCTCAGATCAGCCCGTCCTCGGCCAGCGCCTCGGCGATCTGCACGGCGTTGAGCGCCGCCCCCTTGCGCAGATTGTCGGAGACCACCCAGAGGCTGAGCCCGTGCGGCACGGTCGGGTCCTTGCGGATGCGCGAGACGAACACGCCGTACTCGCCGGCCGCCTCGACCGGAGTCGCGTAGCCGCCGGGCTCGCGGGAATCGAGCACCACCACCCCCGGCGCCTCCTCGAGCACCTCGCGCGCCTCCTCGACCGAGAGCGGGCTCTCGAGCTCGATGTTCACCGCCTCGGAGTGGCCGACGAACACCGGCACCCGCACGCAGGTGGCACTCACCTTGATCCTCGGGTCGAGGATCTTCTGGGTCTCGACCACCATCTTCCACTCTTCCTTGGTCGAGCCGTCCTCCATGAAGACGTCGATCTGCGGGATCAGGTTGAAGGCGATCGACTTCGGGAAGATCTCCGGCTCCTTCCGCTCGTTCATGTAGATCGCCTTGGTGTGCTCGAAGAGCTCGTCCATCGCCTCCTTGCCGGCACCCGACACCGACTGGTAGGTCGCGACGACCACCCGCTTGATCCGCGCGACCTCGTGGATCGGCTTCAGGGCCACCACCATCTGGATGGTGGAGCAGTTGGGGTTGGCGATGATGTTCCTCTTGTGGAAGTCCTTGAGCGCCGCGCGATTCACCTCGGGCACCACGAGCGGGACGTCCTTGTCCATGCGGAACTGCGAGGTGTTGTCGATCACCACGCAGCCCGCGGCGGCGGCGCGCGGCGCGTACACGGCCGAGACCTTGGCGCCCGGCGAGAACAGGCCGATGTCGAAGCCGCGGAAGTCGAAGCGGTCGAGATCCTGGACGTCGAGGATCCGCTCCTCGCCGAAGCTCACCTGCTTGCCGACCGACCGCTCGGAGGCCAGCGCCACCACCTCGTCGACCGGGAACTCGCGTTCGGCCAGGATCTGCAGCATCTCGTTGCCGACCGCGCCCGTGGCACCCACCACGGCCACCCTGTAGCCCATCACCGTCACCCCGAAGCCCGTCCGCGGCGAGCCTTAGGGCAGATGTCGGCGGCGCGAAAGGGACCGATCGGCGCGGCGCACCGTGATGCGCGTCACCGCGCCGCGGCCGGCCCGTGCCAGAGTGCACACCGGAGTGGGAGGAAACGTGCCATGACGCCCGGACTTCTCGTCCAGCTCGCCGCCACCACGCTCGCGGTCGGCGCCCTCCTGGCCCTGGGTGGCCTGCAGCGCGGCCCGCCCCTGCGGCCGCAGCGGGCCCCACCCATGCCCGCCGCCGTGACCGCGCCGCCGGCCCCGGCCTGGATGTGCGTCACCACCCGCTCCTACTGCGCGAGCCCGCCGCGCCCGCTGCTCGAGCCCTGCGCCTGCCTCGACGAGTGGCAGGGCTGGCTGCCCGGACGGGTGCTGTCCGCACGCCTGCCGTCGCCGGCCACGCCGACCGGCACGGTGGACCTCCCCTGGCCGACGCGTCCGGGCCCCGAGGAGGATCGCGGCACCTGGCTCGCGGCCCCCTGAGCCTCGGACGACGCTCAGACCAGGAGACCCATCGGGTCCTCGATCAGGCCCTTGAGCGCCTGCAGGAACTCGGCACCCAGGGCACCGTCGACGACGCGATGGTCGGTCGAAAGCGTGACCGTCATGAGGGTGCGGACGGCGATCTGGTCGCCCACGACCACCGCCCGCTTCTCGCCCGCGCCGACCGCCAGGATGCAGGCCTGCGGCGGGTTGATGATCGCCGCGAACTCGCGGATCCCGTACATGCCGAGGTTGGAGATCGTGAAGCCGCCGCCCTGGAACTCCTGCGGCTGCAGCTTGCCGGCCTTGGCCCTGGCGGCGAGCTCCTTCATCTCGGCCGAGATCACCGACAGCGTCTTGCGGTCGGCCTGGCGCACGATCGGGGTGATGAGCCCCCCCTCGATCGCCACCGCGACCGACACGTCGACCTCGCGGTAGCGCAGGATCTTGTCGCCCGCGAAGCTGGCGTTGCAGCCGGGCACCTTCCCGAGCGCCAGCGCCACCCCCTTGATCACGAAGTCGTTGACCGAGAGCTTGTAGTCGACGTTCGGGCGGGCGTTGAGCCGGGCCCGCAGATCGAGCAGCGCATCCAGCTCGATGTCCATCGACAGGTAGAAGTGCGGGATGGTCTGCTTGGCCTCGACGAGCCGCCGGGCGATCGTCCTGCGCATGTTGTTGAGCGGGATCTCGTCGAAAGCGGCCCCGGCCGGCACCGCCACCGGGGCGGGCGCGGCCGTGGTCGGCGCGGGCGCCGCCACCGCAGCGGGCGCCGGGGCGGCTGCGGGTGCGGCCGGAGCTGCGGCCGGGCGCGGGGCGGCGAGCGCCGCCTCGATGTCGGCCTTGACGATCCGCCCGCCCGGGCCGGTGCCGCGGATGCGCGCGAGCTCGAGACCGGCCTGGGCCGCCATGCGCCGCGCGAGCGGGCTCGCGAAGATCCGCTCGCCGGCACCGGTCGCGGCCGGGGCCGGGCCGGCCGCGCCGTTGCC
>JBBIIE010000298.1:0-3568 GCA_037446605.1 Geminicoccaceae bacterium
CGGGCACGAGGCGGGCCGCCCGGAGGCGGGCGGGCGGGCGGCCGCCGAGCCCGTCCAGGACCAGGATGCGGGCACCCGCGAGCAGGCCGCGCAGCGCCAGGCCCTCCTCCAGGCGGGCGACGAAGAAGGTGCGGCAGCCGGCGCCGGCGAGGGCGCGCGCCACCGGCCCGAGGCCGAGCCCGTAGGCGTCGGCCTTGACCACGGCTGCGACCTCGGCCGGGGCGGCGAGGCGGCGCAGGGTGCGCCAGTTGGCGACGATCGCCGCCAGATCGACGGTCAGGCGCGCGCGCGCCGGCGCATCGCCGCCGCTCACCACCGGGCGCCGCTCAATAGGAGCCTTCCGGATAGCCGCCCGGCTCGAGGTTGCGGAACCGGCCGTGGGCCGCGTCGAACTGCAGCTCGACCTGGCCGATCGGGCCGTTGCGCTGCTTGGCGATGATCACCTCGGCCTTGTTGTGCGCCCGCTCGCAGCGCTGCACCCAGTCCTGGTAGCGCTGCTGGAACTTCTCCGCCGCCTCGCCCTCGCGCTGGCTCGGCACCGCGCGCGCCAGGTAGTACTCCTCGCGGAAGACGAACATCACGACGTCGGCGTCCTGCTCGATCGAGCCCGACTCCCTGAGGTCGGAGAGCATCGGCCGCTTGTCGTCGCGCGATTCGACCGCGCGCGAGAGCTGCGAGAGGGCGAGCACCGGCACCGCCAGCTCCTTGGCGAGCGCCTTGAGGCCCTGGGTGATCTCGCTCACCTCCTGGACGCGGTTGCCCGGGCCGTAGCTGCCGGCGCCGCGCAGGAGCTGGAGGTAGTCGACCACCACGAGCGAGAGCCCGTGGGTGCGCTTGAGCCGTCGCGCGCGGGTGCGCAGTGCCGCCACGGTGAGCGCCGGGGTGTCGTCGATCCAAAGGGGCATCCGCGCGAGCCGCTGGCTGGCGCGCGCCAGGCGCGGCCAGTCGTCCTCGCCGAGCTGGCCGCGGCGCAGCTCGTCGGAAGGGATCTGCGCCTCGGCCGAGAGCAGCCGGGTGGCGAGCTGCTCGGCCGACATCTCGAGCGAGAACAGGCCCACCACGTGGCCCTCGGGTGCACCGCGCGGGCGCTCCTCCGGCGGCCGCGGGGTGGCCGCGGCGTTGGCGGCGATGGTCACGGCGAGCGCCGTCTTGCCCATGCTCGGCCGGCCGGCGAGGATCACCAGGTCGGAGGGCTGCAGCCCGCCCAGCTTCTGGTCGAGGCCCTCGAGCCGGGTCGGCACGCCGGTCACCCGGCCGGCCTTGCGGTAGGCCCCGTCGATGTGCCGCAGGGCCGAGGCGAGGACGCCGTCGAAGGGCTGGAAGGCGCGGCTCGTCCGGCCGGTCTCGGCGAGCCCGAACAGCTCCTGCTCGGCCTGCTCGATCTGCTCGCGGCCGGAGCGCTCGGCGTTGCGGTCGAAGGCGCGGGCGACGATCTCCTCGCCGACCCGGATCAGCCGGCGGCGCAGCGCCAGGTCGTGGATCACCCGGCCGTACTGGCCGGCATCGACCACGAGCTCGGCCGCTCCCGCCAGCCGCGCCAGGTAGCGCGCGCCGTCGAGCTCGCGGAGCGCCGGCTCGGTCTCGAACAGGTGGAACAGGGTCTTGTGGTTGGCGATCCGCCCCTCGGCGATCCACTGCGCGCAGGTGGCGAAGATCTTCTGGTGCACCGGATCGAAGAAGTCCTCGGCGGTGAGATAGTCCTCGACCTGCTGGAAGGCGTCGTTGTTGACCAGGATCGCGCCGAGCAGCGTCTGCTCGGCCTCCAGGTTGTAGGGCTGGGTGCGGAAGCCGGGCTCGGGGGTGAGCCCGAGCGGCGGGGCGGGCGGGGCGTCGACCAGCGGCATGCGCGGAGCCTAGCAGCGCCGCCGCGGGCCCGGGAAGGCGGCCGGCCCGCGTCCCTGGGGACGGCCCTGTGGACGGGCCTGTGGAACCGGCCGGGCGCGGCGGTTCGGCCACGGCCGGGCGGGCGCGGCTCAGAGCGCGCACAGCTCGGCGAGGCTGTCCGGCGCCGCCTGCAACCGCTGGTACTGCTCCTGCAGGAAGCGGATCGTGTCCGGCCCGTAGTCGGTGCGCGGCGGCCGGCCCTCGACCGCCGCCTCGGCGAACTCGATCGCCATGCGCACGAGCACGTAGTGGGCGACCGGGAAGCCCGCCCGCACGCAGATCGCGGCGAGCCGCCGGCGGTCCGGGTCGTAGAGGAGCTTGCGGACCCGGGCGAGCGGCTCGCGCCCGTGCAGGGCCACGCCCACCTCGAAGCCGGCGACGTCGCCGTCGCGGAGCATGGCCAGGAGCGTCTCGTGGCCGAGCTCGCCGGCCTGGAAGCGGGCGCGCAGATGCTGCTCGAGCGAGCGGCTGCCGTGGTCGCGCGCCACGAGATCGATCGCCGAGCGCTCGCGCGCCGCGCGCACGATCGCCTGGGCCTGCTCCATGGGCATCCGGTGGGTGCGCACCAGCTCCCACTCCAGCCCCTCGGCGATCAGCCGGACCAGCCGGTCGACCAGCTCGAAGGACAGCTCGGGCCGGCGCACCAAGCGGTCCTGGACCAGGCGCTCGGCGCCGAAGTCGGCGACCACGCGGCGCAGCGTCTCGTGCGAGAGCCGCGCGCCCACATTGCCGACGAGGCGGGCCACCACCGGCGCCTCGCCCGTGTCGACCAGGACCTCGCTCACCGCCTCGGAGAGCTGGCTGCGGCCGGCCACCGCGAGCGCGTACTGCATGGCGTTGGTGCGCACGATCTCGATCAGGTCGTCGTCGGAGAGCAGCGGGCTCTGCCGCAGCACCGGCTCGGCCACCTCGATCTCGTCGCCGGCGAGCCGGCGGGCGATCGCGTGCGGCACCTCGTGGCTGTCGGCGACCGCCTCGGCGAGCGCCCTGCGCACCTCCTTGGCGACGTCGCGCACCAGGAGCTCGAGCACCGCCTCGACCAGCTGCGCGTTGCTCTGCCGGGAGAGATCACCGATCCGGGCACCGATCTTGCCCGCGATCCGCGCCCGCTGCCCGGCCGAGCGGTCCTCGCCGAGCGCGCGCACGTCGTCCCGGGTCAAGGGCTCGGCCCGCTGGCCAGCGGACGAACCCTGGTGCAGCAGCGCCTGGCGTCGCCGCCCACCGGCCGGACGCGCCGCGGTCTGGCTCTCGGACATGGCTCGGTCCCCACGATCGCCCTGGCTTCCGGGCACCCGCAGCGGGCGCCCCTCGCCCACCCTGGCACGGATCGGTTAAGGAACCGTTATGGCTGACCCGGTCCCGCCGCCGGCCGGCCGCGAGGCCGTCACCGCCGAGGTCCGCCGCGGCACCATGCGCCTGTTGGCCGAGCTCGGGCTCGCCCCGCTCGCCGAGGTCGGGCTCGCCACCGGCCGCCGGCTCGATCTGCTGGCGCTCGCCGCCGACGGCACCTTCTGGGCGATCGAGATCAAGAGCTCGCTCGCCGACCTGCGCGCCGATGCCAAGTGGGGCGAGTATCTGGAGTTCGCCGACCGCTTCTTCTTCGCCGTCGCGCCGACCTTCCCGCTCGACGCCCTGCCGCCCGGCGAGGGCCTGATCGTGGCCGACCGGTTCGAGGCCGCGATCC